>CANEEC010000031.1 GCA_947426455.1 uncultured Clostridia bacterium
AATTTATTTTGATTATTCAATTTTGAAAAACTGAATACCTCAAAATCAGAAAGAGCGCGGACAAGCACTTTGAGGGATTGGCCGCCTTGTCCACCCATTCAGTGGGACGGCGGGTGGCGGTCAAGGCCGGGTGTAAACCCGTTCATTTCAGCCTTGACGGTTACCCGCTGTCCTGTTACTTTTCCGGGAGTGTAGCCACAACTTCGGGACACTTTGTCCACAAGTCGGAGCGTAGGACGAGGGACGGGGGCTTTCATATACGCCCTGTCTGCTGATGAAAACAGACCTGCGCTTGCGGCTCCACGCCACACAAGCACAGTCCTGTTTTCCTGCCGCCCCTCCCCGGCGGCAACGGCATTTTCACGGCAACGCCGACAGAGCGTATAACACACTACACTTTGCTTCGCAAAGTCGTGTGCCAAATGGGGGCGTTGCCCCCTTTGGAAACCCCCACAAGAAAAGGCGGTACGCTACCCCTCTACGGGGCGCATACCGCCTTTTCTTGTTATCCAGCCCTCCGGCTGTATCGGTTGAGCAAAAGTCAGCGTGGGAATGGTGTGGTATCTTTATCTAAGTGAATCCCCCCGCTCCCACTTGGATATGGTCTTGTCGCTGAGATGCAGCTGCTGAGCCAACTGCAGCTGTGTCATTTTCTTTTCCTTTCGCATGGCGCGAATCAAAGCACCTGTCTTCTGGCTGTTCATATCGTTCATCGCCGGAACCTGCCGGCGCCTCCTTTCTCCGCTCTCCTATACCATACCAAATCTTTGAGGCAAAGTCTATCTACCCATCGTAGAATTTAAAATTCGCCGAATTTACAGTTTGCCCGGGACGTCAATAAAAAAACACCCCATCTGCCGGACTGTCGCCGTCCGACAAATGGGGTGAATTTCCTTCTGCTTTATTTGCCCGTATTTCTATTTGCCCGCATTGACTATGGGCAGACGGTTGGCCATCCGTTTTGAAAAACTATACCCACAGCGGCTTATCCCACAGCATCAGTTTCTGGCCGATGCCCATCTTCTTGGCGTTTTCGTACATCTGATTGGCGATGGTGATATCCACAGCGCCTACTCCCGCCGTTCCGCAGAAGATGAATTCATCGTCATTTTCCCGCGCCGGATATTTTTTGCATACCATATCGGGCATTTCCACGATGTCCTCTTTGTGCAGCTTGCCCGCCTGATACAGCTGCGCTACGCTGATGTTATCCAAATGGGACATCTGCGCCCAGTTGTCCAAAAATACTTTGTCCGCCGACAGCAGCACATCCGGTTCGAAGGAGTGAGCTTCCATCTGAATCACCGTGGCGTTTTTCACCAGCCATTCTTTCTTAATGAAGTCCTTTCTGGAGGTGGTCTCCGTCACCACCAGGTCAGCGCCGGTTACGGCCTGTTTTGTGTCGTTCATGGGAACCACATGGTATTGACCTTTGAATTCATCCGCCAGCGCCTGCGCCTTGGCCATGTCCAGATCCACGATGCGAATCTCTTCCAGACTGGGAACCGCTTCCGCCATAGCCATGATCATGGTTCTTCCAATGACGCCGGCGCCGATCAGCGCAGCCACCTTGGAATTCTTTCTGGCGTTGTATTTTGCCATGACGCCTGCGGCGGCCGACGTTCTCATGGCCGTGGTGATGGTGCCGTCCAAAATGGCCTTGGGATATACGGTCTTGGGATTGGTCAGGATCACCACATCCACGCCGTAGGGCATTCCCTCCTGCGTAGCGTTGAACATGGACTCCGACGCCCACTTAAAGCCCGCCACGTCAAATTCACCGCCGATGTATGCCGGCATGGACATGCAGTAGGATTGCCAATTTTCGTTATCCGGCATTCCCATAAATACCTTGGTGGGATTGATTACCTTACCCTCGCCGATCATCTGAAAGGTCTTTTCCGTGATCTGCAAAATCTGCTTCATATCCAAAAGGCCCGCCTTAATGACATCCTCCTGCTTTAAAAATAAAATTTCCGGTTGATACGTTTCCATGTGAGATTCCTCCTATACTGTCATATGTTCTATTTATTCATCTTCAACCCGCTATTTTCCGCAAAAGTTGAATTTTTATTTATATTATACGTATAATTATACACATCTCTGGTGAAAAATCAAGACCTTTTTTCAAAAAATATTTTTCGGAATTTTATGCAAATATTTTGCCCGGATTCTTGCGCTCAGGAAAGAACGTGATAGAATAAAAACATAACCGGCTGTGCCGCATACCTTGGCGCTGTCCGTCCATTGCGTCCAATATATGTAAGAGGATTACAAATATAAGGAGGTTTTTATGAATCAGAATTTAGTCAGCAGTTTTTCTTTTGTTCTGCCTACGAAAGTAGTCTACGGCCCCGGCTGTCTTCCTCAGCTGATAGATGAATTGAACGCCAACGGGGGAAAGCGCCCCCTTGTAGTCACCGACAAGGGCGTGGTCAATGCGGGCATTTTAAAAAAAATCACCGATCTTTTGGATAACGCCCACGTAGAATACCTGGTCTTTGACGGCGTAGAAGCCAATCCCAAGGACGTCAACGTAGAGGCGGGCGCAGCTTGCGCCAGAGACTTCGGCGCGGACAGCCTCATTGCTGTGGGCGGCGGTTCCCCCATCGACTGTGCCAAATCCATCGGCGTCCTGCTGGCTCACAATGCCACAGAAATCAAAAAATACGAAGGAAAGACCGCTGCCACCGAACCGCTTCCCCTGATGATCACCGTGCCCACCACATCGGGCACCGGAAGCGAGCTGACCTTCTCCTCCGTGATTACCGACACGAAAAACAAGTATAAGATGACGGTAAAAAGTCCCTTCACCGCCGCAAAGGTGGCCATCTGCGATCCGGAGCTGACCTTATCCGTTCCCGCCTCCGTCACAGCCGCCACCGGTATGGACGCTCTGACCCATGCCATCGAAGCCTATACCGCCAACTGCTCCGAACCCATCGCCGACGCGGTTGCTCTCTACGCCATCGAACTGATTTACGGCAGCCTGCTGCAAGCCGTGGAACACGGCGACGATTTGAACGCCAGAAGTTCTATGCTCATGGGTTCCATGCTGGCCGGAATCGCCTTCAGCCATTCCGATGTGGCCTCCGTACACTGCGTGGCCGAATCCCTGGGCGGCATCTACGACCTGCCCCACGGCACGTGCAACGCCATCTTCCTGCCCCACGTCATGGAATATTCCATGCCCTGCTGTCAGGAAAAGTACGCCCGGGTGGCCAAAGCTATGGGTTTCGTCTTTGACAGCGATGAGGAAGGCGCCAAGCTGGCCGTCGCCGCCGTACAGAAGCTGGCAAAGGACGTGAAGCTTCCCCTGTTCTCCGATTTGAAGGGCGTATCTCCTGCCGATTTCGATCTGTTGGCCCGCATGTCGGCTAAGAACATTTCCACCGAAAGCAATCCGCGCCCCATGGACGTGCAAGATTATCTGAACGTTCTCCAGATGGCTTGGGACGCCAAATAGCCGGCATATAACAGACCATAAACAAAGACGCGGGGCGAACTCCGCGTCTTTTCGTTTACAGTTTTTCTTTGATCAACCCGTTTCGGAAGGCGTACAGCAGCTTTTTCAGGTCGTCGATCTGCCGCTGGTTTTCCTTTCCGGGGTCGGTATCCTTGTTTAGGATTCGCTTGGTGATGCCCTGCTTGGCCACCGTGGTGCTCACGATGTCCCGCTCCTCAGAAACGGCCACCTCCTTGGATTCAAAGGGTTGATGCGCCGCCAGAATGAATCCCACAGAGTTGTGGATCAGGGAGTAACCGGCGATGCCGGTGGTCTTTTGATATGCTTTGGAAAGTCCGCCGTCGATGACGAACACCCGGCCATTGGCGTGAACGGGATCGCTTCCCTTCTTCACCGGCATGTGACCGTTGATGATGTGCGCCGTCTTTTTATCCAGGCCGAATTCTTCCACGATATTCTCTACGATCTCTTCATTGTTGAACAGCGTGTAGTAGGGATTTTTCTCTTCCTTCCAGGTCTCCTGATCTTCAATGAAACACCGCTCGAAGGTGGTAATTTTCTTCTTGCCAAACAGCGGCGACTTGTAGCCGCACCACAGATACCAGAAGAAATCCACGCCCCGCTGCTTGCCCGGATGGTTCTCGCCGGCAAAATATCCCTGGCGAACGATGCGCTCCGCGTAATCGAACCATTCCTTGCCGCACATGGGACCGTCCTCCGTCATGATCTCCATGAGGGAGCCATCCTCGTTCAGCGGCATGCAGCCGTGAAACAGCAGGTTGTTGTTGTAGCACTTGTAAATGCTTCCCGCGGAGAACAAAAATCTCACGTGATTTTGCAGCAGCTCGCTTTCCAGAAAAGCGTCCTTCAATCTGCCCACCACGGCTTCTTCCATGTCGGTGAGCCGGTAAGGGTCGGCCGGATCGATGGTGGGGAAGTTCTTGTTGTTCAGCGGATAGACCTTACCGTCGATTTCCACCGTGGCGTTTTTGTAATCCACGTGGTGCAAATGGCGCAGAGCCTCCATCTCGTAGTGGGGGTGACGCTCGATCAGCTGTCCCTCCAGTTTAAATTGGATAATAGCAATGGCCTTGCTGATTTTCGCCAGCGTGTTGTAGTCGGAAGCCGCCAGCGCGTCCTTGGTGGTCACGATGGGCTTGAAATTGGGGCAGGGATCGTCGCCGTAGGTGGTCATGGCGAAAGTCAAAAGCGGGCGGATGCTGATGCCATACCCCACCTCCAAAGTGTGAAGATTGTCGTAGCGGGTACAGATGCGGATGACGTTGGCGATGCAGGCCGTATTTCCCGCAGCCGCGCCCATCCATAAAATGTCGTGATTGCCCCACTGGATGTCTACGCTGTGATACTCCTTCAGCGCATTCAGCACCAGATCGCCGCCGGTTCCTCTGTCGTAGACGTCTCCCAATACGTGAAGCCTATGTACCACCAGGCAGGAAATCAGCTCCGACATTTTGATGATGAAATCGTCGGCTACATCTAAATCGATGATGCTCTGAATGATGCTTTCTTTGTAGCTTTCTTTGCCGTGGCTCATGGTATCGCCGTACAGCAGTTCTTCAATGATATAGGAAAACTCCTTGGGCATTCTCTTTCTCACATAAGAACGGGTGAATTTCACCGTAACCACAGAAAGCAGCGTAATCAGCCGGTGAAGGGTGTTCTGATAAAACTGTTCCATGTCAAAATCCTGTTTTTTGATCAATTCCAGCTTTTCCTCCGGATAGTAGATCAGCGTCGCCAAGGTGTTGCGTTCTTCCGGACTAACGTATCCGCCAAAGGTCTCGTCAATTTTCAGCTTGATCACGCCGGAAGCGTTTTTCAGAATGTGCTGAAACGCCTCGTACTCGCCGTGGATGTCGCTGACAAAGTATTCCGTCCCCTTGGGAAGGTTCTGGATGGCGGTCAGATTGATGATTTCCGTACTGGCCTCCTCGATGGTTCTGTACTTGGTAGCTAACAGCTCTAAATACTTCAGATCGCTCTGGTTTAATTCCATGATCCCTATCCTTTCTTTCTGATCGGTTTGAAGCGTCGGTTTCCTTCTTGTCCTTTCATTGTATCATATTCACAACAAAAAAGAACGGCAAACCACCGTTCTTTTAAAGTTTTTTACACGCGGGGAGAAGAAATGTTTTCATCGTCCTCGTATATCACCTGGCCGCCGCAGATGGTGTACTTCACTTTTCCCCAGAGGGTTTCGCCCACGAAGGGGCAGTTTTTCCCCTTGGAAGCGAAGTCGTCGGATACCGTCCAGGCCTCATCCGGGTCGAAAATCACCAGATCCGCCGCGCCGCCCTGGGCGATGATGCCGCTTTCCAAGCCGTACAGCTGCGCCGGTTTGCAGGTCATTTTTGCAAGCAGCTTCATCAGGGATAGATGCCCTGCCCGCACCAGATACGTGTTTCCCACGGCCAAGGCCGTCTCCAAACCGATGATGCCGCTGGGAGCATCCATCAGACCCCGGGATTTTTCCTCCTCCGTATGGGGCGCGTGATCCGTGGCGATGATTTCGATGGTATCGTCCTTCAATCCCTGAATGATGGCCTTGCGGTCCGCTTGGGTGCGCAGGGGCGGATTCATCTTCGCGTTGGCGCCGTGAACCTTCACCGCCTCTTCCGTCATGGAAAAGTGGTGGGGAGACGCTTCCGCCCAGACGTCGGCGCCCAGTTTCTTGGCAAGACGCACCTGCCTCACGGAAAGAGCGGAACTGATGTGCTGAATGTTGATCCGCGCGCCGATTTCCAGCGCTAAAATGCAATCCCGCATCACCATCAGCGCCTCCGCCGCAGCCGAGGCTCCCGGAAATCCCAGTTCTTCACTGACCTTGCCCTGATTGACGCCGGCTTTCTCAATCAGCGACGGTTCTTCCTCGTGAAAGCTGAGAACCACTCCCGCCTCCCGGGCAGCAAACATGGCTTCCCCGGCCAGCTTCACATCGGTAATGGGCAGGCCGTCGTCGGTGAAACCCACCGCGCCGGCCTGTTTCAGCGCCTTCATATCCACCAGTTCCTTCCCGGCCATGCCCTTTGTAATGCAGCAGGCCTGCAAAATGTGGATTCCCGTCGCCTTTCCCTTCTCCAAAACGTAATGCAGCGTTTCTTCATTGTCCACCACCGGCTTCGTATTGGCCATGCAGACCACTGTAGTATAACCGCCTCGCTTCGCGGCGGCGGCGCCGGTGAAGATATCCTCTTTATACGTCAGCCCCGGATCGCGGAAGTGAACGTGTACGTCGATCAGACCCGGCGCCACCACCTTTCCCGCAGCGTCGATGATTCGCTCATACCGGCCGCCTGCCTCGTCGTCCGTCTGACCGCCCGTCCCACCGTCCGCGCAAATCGCTTCTATGGTGCGGATCCGCCCATCCTCGATGACCAGATTCGCGATTTCATCCCGCCCCGTCTTGGGGTCTACCACCCTTCCGTTTTTAATTAAAATCATAGGATTCTCCTTTTCTGTCGCCGTATTCCATCGCAATATTTCTCCATTATAAAGCGTTCCAGATCATTCGGTTGTCATCGATAGCGGCAGAAAGCCGCCCCTCCTCCGAAAGCCAGCTCAAATAGGAACGCACCGTGCTTCCCACCAGCACATACTGGTTAAAATCCATCGCCAGGTTGTAATGAGTAAACAAGCGCGCCAAAATTTCTTCAAAGGCGGTCGGTTCTTTACAGATGGCCAAAATGACTTCGCCGATTTCCATCACCTTGTCCCGATTCAGCTTCACCAGCTCCGCCATACGGCTCACCGGCTGTGTGTGAGAAGGAACGAACAGCGCCGCTTCCATGTTTTCCACTCGCGCAAGCGTCGCAAGATATTCGCCCACATCGTAGATGAAGCCGATGTGGTACTTTGCCAGAATCTCCGCGGAGGATACGCAGTCCGCCATAAACCAAACGTCGTCCGGCGTTTTTACGCCGATCATGTCCATCGCGTGTCCCGGCAATCGCATCAGTTCCATTCCCTCCGGCAGCACCCGCTCCCCGCAGACCATCCCCTGCTCATCCATAACAGAAAACGATTCCGTAGGCTGCGCCATGAGAAACTTATTGCGCAGTTCCCGAAAGGGATAGCCGCCGTACAGCAGAGTAGGTTCTAAAATCGGGTGTTTCACCGTACATCCCTCCGCCGCCGAACCGTAGATTGGACAGCCCGTCCTCTGCTGCAGCAGATGGTTGCCGCCGATGTGATCCGCATGAGAATGGGTATTGATCACCGCGCGCAGCGTCCAACCCTGCGCATCGAAATGCTTCAACGCCTTTTTGGCCGCATCCTTGTCGCTTCCGCTGTCGATGAGAATCGCCTCCGTATCCGAAATGCGGTAGACGCCCATCTTTGCAGGACAATCGATGTAAAATGTATCTTTGCCAACCGAAATTAGTTCGTACATGTCCTTTTCCTCTCCTCTGTCATCTTTTTTCTATCATACACAATTTTTCCGGCGTTGACAACGCGATTCCTACTAAGATACAATAAATTTATATACGTGATTTCACGACAAAAGGAGTTTCTATCATGATTCAGGATATCGCGCCCCACGTATTTCACAACGAATATCGGCCTCACCCCATTGGACAGGAGGACGCCGTCGTCTGCTATGACGGCGATCGGCTTCTCATGGACGTTACTGCCGGAGAGGACGCCGCCGTCTTTCCCCTGCTAAAGGATTTCACACCGGGGCAGCAAACCCGCATCCGCGAAAGCCACCGGCTGCAATATCTGTTTTCCATCGATGAAACCGGCTACATCTGGACGCCTGTGGATCTCATCTCTGGCGGCGACGCAAACGGTACGGACGGTAACGACGCAGCCAACGCTGATGGCGGCGCGACCGGTGCCGACAGACAAATCAGTATCGACGGCCGCACCCTTGCCTTTTTACATATCCAGAAACTGCGCAGTCAGACCGCACCCTGCGTGGCTCACGCCATGATGGTGAGCTATCATCTGCACACCTGGACATCCCGCAGCCGCTTCTGCGGCCACTGCGGCAGCGCCACCGTTCCCCACCCCGCAGAACGCGCTTTTCTCTGTGAAAGCTGCGGCAGCATCTTCTACCCTCAGATCGCTCCCGCGGTGGCCGTAGCCGTCATCGACACGAAAAATGACCGCATCCTCTTGGCCAAAGGACTGGGCGATTTCAAAAAGTTCGCCCTCATCGCCGGATACGTGGAAATCGGCGAAACCGTAGAGGAATGCGTCCATCGGGAGGTCATGGAAGAGGTGGGACTACAGTTGGGAAAGCTGCATTACTTCGCCAGCCAGCCTTGGGGACTTACCGGTATTGAAATGATGGGGTTTTTCGCCGAGCTTGCGGGTGACGACCGAGTGACGATTCAAGAAACAGAGTTATCGGCGGCGCGCTGGTTTTCCCGAGAAGAACTGACGGAAGAACCCACCGCCAGCCTCTCCTTTACACTGATCGACGCCTTCCGCAGAGGTGACCACCTGCGCTGGATGAAATGACCGCACAGAGCTAAAAATAGCCGCATAGAATAGAATTACAAAAATCAAAAACGCCGCAAAGGCACGCTTTTCCAGTGGCTCTGCGGCGTTTTTCACTTCTAACCTTTTTATTTTGAGAATACGGCCGCGAAATTGCCGCTGCCGCAGGATCGCCGTTACCGTCCCGACCGTCTGCGTTCCAACTCGTGAAGCAGCTTCTTGCGCAGGCGGATATCGTCAGGCGTAATCTCCACCAGCTCATCGTCATTGATGAATTCCAGCGCTTCTTCTAAAGTGAACTTCCGCGCCGGCGTCAGCTTTACCGCCTCATCGCTTCCGGCGGCGCGCATGTTGGAGGCCTTCTTCGCCTTGCAGGGATTGACCACCATGTCGTCGCTGCGGCTGTTCATGCCCACGATCATTCCCTCGTATACCTTCACACCCGGCTCCACGAACATCTGCACCCGTTCCTGAATGTTGAACAGAGCATAGCCGGTGCAGATGCCCTCCTCCTGAGCGATGGCAACGCCATTGGTCCGCTGGGGAATCTCTCCCTTGTACTCATCAAAGCTGTCGAAGCGGCGAACCATGGTTCCTTCGCCGCGGGTGTCGTTGATGAATTCGGAACGATAGCCTAAAAGTCCCCGGGTGGGCACCAGATATTCCAAACGGGAATATCCGTTTTCTCCGGCCATCTGCTTCATCAGACCCTTGCGGAGGTTCAGCTTGGAAATCACCGTACCGGCGTATTCGTCGGGAACGGAGATGACCACTTCTTCGATGGGTTCCAATTTATGGCCGTGTTCATCTCTGCGGAGGATGACCTCCGGTTTGGATACCGCCAGTTCATACCCTTCCCGGCGCATGTTTTCAATCAAAATGGACAGATGCAGTTCTCCGCGTCCGGATACCTTAAAGCAGTCGGTAGAATCGGTTTCCTCCACCAAAAGTCCCACGTTGACTTCCAGTTCCTTTTCCAGCCGCTCTTTGATGTGGCGGGAGGTCACGTACTTTCCGGACTTTCCGGCAAAGGGCGATTTGTTGACCATGAAGTTCATGGACAGGGTGGGTTCTTCGATGTGGATCATCTCCATGGGTTGAGGATCCTGAGGATCGCAGATGGTCTCGCCGATGGAAATGTCGGAAATGCCGGAAACCACCACGATATCGCCGCTGACCGCCTCCTCCGTCTGCACCCGCTTCATGCCGCGATAGACGAATACCTGATTGATCTTCCGCGAAACGATGGAACCGTCGGCCTTAGCCACGGCAACCGTCTGGCCGGTGCGGATCGTTCCCTTGGTGATGCGTCCGATGCCCAGACGGCCAATGTAATCGTCATAGCCCAGGGTGGAAACCTGAAATTGCAGAGGTTCTTTTTCCAGCGCTGGGTAGGGTTTCACATGTTCGATAATAGTGTCGAACAGGGGGGTGATATTCAAACCGTTTTGTCCTGCGGCGCTCTTCTTCACCTTGGTCTCGCCGGTGCCGATCTCGATGCCCGCCACCTGGGAGGGATCCGTAACCACGATTCCCTGACGGGCGATTCCATATAAAATGGGGAAGTCCAGCTGTTCGTCGTTGGCTTCCAAGTCCATGAACAGCTCGTAGACCTCATCCACCACCTCGTCGATTCTGGCGTCCTTTTTATCGATCTTGTTGATCAGCAGGATGGGATTCAGTCCCTGCTCCAGAGATTTCTTCAAAACAAACCGGGTCTGAGGCATAGGGCCTTCGCTGGAATCCACCAGCAAAATCACCGTGTCCACGGTTTTCATAATCCGCTCTACCTCGGAGGAAAAGTCGGCGTGTCCCGGCGTATCTACAATATTGATCTTTACGTCATTATGCATGACGGAGCAATTCTTGGAATAGATGGTGATGCCCCGCTCCCGCTCGATATCGTCGCTGTCCATGACGCAGTCGGCCATCTCCTCGTTTTCGCGGAAGACACCGCTCTGCGCTAAAAACGCGTCTACCAGCGTAGATTTTCCAGCATCTACGTGGGCGATCACCGCAATGTTTATAATCTTCTGATGTTCTGCCATGTGTGTCATTCCCTTTCTCTTCTCAATGCTTCTCTAAAACTTTTATATTATATCACGTCACATCCCGCATTTCAAATAAAAAAGAGCATCCTTACAGAAGATGCTCTCGCGTCTACCTTTCGTCCGCCGTCGAAAGCGGCTCTGGCCGGTGCTTCATGTGAACGCCGATAACCAGCATGTTGATTCCCTGCAGTAAAAAGCAAATTCCCAAAAGGGAGATGGTGGACACGTTGGTGACGATGGCCGTGGTAAAGGCGGAACAACCCACCAGAACGGTGGTGAGTCCGAAGCCGAAAAACCAGCGCCAGTGCGGATCACCCAGTCGATTCCACCGAAAGGCCGCCATAATGCGCATCATGCCGGTGGAAACCATCCACATGCCGAAGAATACCGGAATGACCGCATCCACGATCAGCCGGTTCGCCAGAACCACGATGCTGTAAATCAGCGTCATGATCCCCTCTGCCAGCAGATAGCCGGACACCTGGCCGCTTCTGCGCTTAACCATCCAGGTGAAAATGTTGCTGATTCCACTGAGCATCATGGCCGCCCCAAACAGGAAGGCCATATTGATAAAGGGTTCACCGGAACGGGCAAAGCACCATATCCCTGTAAACGCCACTAAAATTCCGGAAATAATTGAAATCTGTTTCATCTGCTGTTCTCTCCATTCCCATTTTCGTTACATGAGAATTATATCGAACCTTGTCGAAACCGTCAACCGAAAAGCGCCAATTCTACTTCAACTTCCGGAGACAAACAGGACGCTCCGCAAGCTGAAACACGTGATCCGCCAAAATATCCGCATCGGAACGGTCATGGGTAATGAGCATCACCGTACATCCCCGACGGCGCCACAACGCCCGAATTTTGGGGCAAAGCTGGCGCTTCAATTCCTCGTCCAACCCCGTAAACGGTTCGTCCATCAGCAAAATCGCGCTGTCATAGGCCAGCGCTCTGCCTATGGCAACCCGGCGGCACATGCCGCCGGACAGCTGCCCCGGAAGGTAATCGCCAAACTCCGAAAGTCCCATCAGCGAAAGCATTTGTGATGCCACATCCTCGCCGGCCACCAGCCGCAGGTTTTCCCGCACCGTCATCCAGGGAAACAGCCGATCCTCCTGAAAGACGCAGCTCACGCGCCGCACGGGTTCGTCCCTGCGGACCACCGTTCCCCCGTCGGGAAGCGCAAGTCCTGCGGCCATCCGCAAGAGCGTGGTCTTTCCGCAGCCGGAGGCTCCCACGATGGCCGTGGTTTCCCCAGCGGGAAGCGTAAGGGAAAAGTCCCGGTAAAGCTCCAGCTGTTCAAAGGATTTGGAGACACCGCAAAATTCCACACCGCCGCAGTTGGGAACATTGCTGCAGCGTCCGTTCCTGCTCTGCGCATCCGCACACCCGGCTTCCGCCTGCGCCGCCCTTCTTTCCGCTTTGACAAACGCCCCCGAAACTCCCGCGTTCCACTCCCTGGCGATCAACGCCTTCACCAGCGTTTCAAAGGCAAAGGACAGCAGGACGATGGCAATCGTCCAGGCGAACAGCGCGTCCGCCTCCAAAACCGCCTTGGCCGTCAGCAGATGATACCCCATGGAATAGCGGGGCACCGCAAATACCTCCGCGGCCACCACGGTTTTCCAGGAAAGCCCTGCGATCAGCGTCAGCGCCGCCTTGACAAAGGGGCGCAGAGTCGGCCGGTAAAGCGCCAAAAAGCGTCGTTTCCCATTGATTTCATAGACCTGGCAAAGCTCCACCAAATCGCGATCCACGCTGTCCATCCCCGCCAAAAGATTGGTATATACCACCGGATAGCACATCAAAAAACAGACGAATACAGGAACGCCGTCGGTGGGAAAGGCCAAAATAGCCAGGAGGATTACCGACATGACCGGGGTGGATTTCAGCGCCGTCACAGGTCCGGTGAGAAGCCGCCGCAGAGCGGGAAGAAAATGCGCGGCCACGGCACAGAGACTGCCCAGAACAAAGGACAGCGCCATACCGCAGATCACTCGCCCGATCGTCCAGGCTGCATCCGCGTAAAACCCCCTCGTAGCCGCCATTTTCCCCACCAGTGACAGCGTGTGCAAAGGAGCGGGAATGATGTACTCCCTCCCTACAATCACATAGAGAAGCTGCCACAAGGCCATCCAAAACAGGAAAATCAGCAGCGCCTGTCCATATTTTCTTTTATTGCAGATAGAATCCTTCATCGGGCAGCGCCCCTCCTATGGCCGCAGGCTGAAGTTCCGCCAGAATTCCGTAGAGGTTTTCCAGCGCGGCCTTCATTTCCCCGCCGGTGATAAAGCAGATGTGGGAGTTGGGAATGGACCGTTCCACAATAGCCGCATCGCTTCCGATTCCCGCCTCTACGATCACGGGCGCCGCCTCGGCCGGGGATTCGTTCACCCAGTCCGCCGCGTCCGCCATATCCTTCTTCAGCACTTCCCAGTCCGCTCCTCTCTCTTCCATAAAGCTCTTCTGAACTAACAGAACGCCCATGGGAAGATCGTCGTCATAGGCCGCTTTCCAAAGCTGATTCAGATCGAAAATGGTCTCTACAGACGGGTTCTTGGCCTTCACCGTGGTGACGAAGGGTTCGGGAAGCAGTCCCACGCTGCCGGGATCGGTCATCATGGAGGAAGCTGTATCGCTGTGAGAGGACATCCACTGGATGGTCACGTCCTCGTCCGGATTCAGGCCACCGTCGGTGAGCAGCTGGCGCAAAACGTATTCGGGAATCCCGCCCTGACCGCTGGCGTAGATCGTGCGGCCCCGCAGGTTTGCCAGATCCGGCGCAGAATCCCCCGCGGCAGCGGCTTCACCCTCCGCAGGAACCTGCATCAGATACAGGATACCGCCAGTCTGAATGGCCGCCGCCTGCACCTCTCCCTGGGTTTTGTTATACAGGACGGCAGCCACGTTGGAGGGAACGGCGGCCACATCCACCTCGCCCTTGATCACCTTGGCCAGCACCTCGTCCGGCGCCTGATACACGGTGATGTTGTACTTATCCGTCTCGTTCACCAGCGGAGCCATACCCATACCTGTGGGGCCGTTGAGCGCCGCAATTTCAATCACCTGACTGACGCTCTGCTGGGAGTCGTCCGCCTCCCCTTCACCGTCGTCGCCCTGTCCGGCACAGCCTGCCAACGTTCCCAGAGCCACAATCAGGGTCAACCCCATGACCAAAAATCTCTTAACCGTTACTTTTTTCATTTTGTTTTTTCCTCCTCGATCTCAATACCGATATCGTTTTTCATCAGGCCGCCGTAGGTGATGGCGGCTCCGCCGAATTTCTGACGGATGGAATCCACCGCCCGCTCCATCTTTTCGTCTTTTTCTCTGCGGTGATCCGCCGTGTCGAACAGGGACAGCTGTTCCGCCTCGTTTTCGTCCTGCAAGTTGATTCCTGTCAGTGCAATGAGACGAATGGGATCGCTCATCCTCCAGCTGCTCCGAATCAGTTCCATGGCGGCCTCCCGCAATCCAGACGCCGTGTTGATGGGACGTTCCAACTGCTTCTGACGGCTGATGGTCTGAAACATCGGGTCCTTAATATCCACCTTCACACCGCCGCACTTCAACCCCCGGCTTCGCAGCCGGGTGGCCACCCGATCCGCTAAAGCGGTTATCGCTACGGCCACATCCTTTTCACCCTCCAGATTTCTTCGAAAAGTGATGCCGTTTCCCACGGATTTAATTTCTTCCCTTTCGTCGTAGCGCGCCACCGGACTGTTTTCCAAACCGTTGGCGTATTCGTACATCTGGCTTCCGTGCTTGCCGAACACGGCGGTCAATACTCGAGGCTCGCTCTGCGCCAGCTGACCGATGGTGTGAATTCCCATCTGCTTCAGCTTTTCCGCAGTAGCTCGTCCTACAAAAAACAGCTCGCCCACCGGAAGGGGCCACAGGATCTGACGGTAGTTCTCCCGATTGATCACCGTGGTGGCGTTGGGTTTTTTGTACTCGCTGCCCATCTTGGCAAAGACCTTGTTAAAGGACACGCCCACCGAAAGGGTCAGTCCCAGTTCCTCTTCCACCGTTTCCCGGATACGGTCTGCGATTTCTTTGCCCGATCCGAACAGATGTAAGCTGCCGGTCACATCCAGCCAGGATTCGTCGATGCTGAACGGCTCCACCATGTCGGTAAAGCGCAGATAAATTTCGTTAATTTTTAACGAATAATCGTGATATCTCTTGTGATGGGGCGGCACCAAAACCAGCTGCGGACATTTTTTCTTCGCCTGCCAGACGGTTTCCGCAGTGACCACGCCGTATTTCTTCGCCGGTTCGTTCTTGGCTAAAATGATGCCGTGACGGCTGTCCGGATTGCCGCAGACCGCCATGGGAACCTGCCGCAGATGGGGCAGTTCAAGCAGTTCCACCGATGCGTAAAACCCGTTCATATCGCAATGCAAAATGGTGCGTTCCATGGTTTTCCTCCGTGATAAAAAGCGGAGGTGCGATGTGCATAGCCGGCATCCGCTCCCCCCGCTTCCCATTTTGTGTTACGCCGGCAATACGATCACATCGGCGATGCCGATGGTCTTTCCGCGCAGATTTTCAATTACGCGATTGCGCCCTGTGGCTTCTCTGGATTCGCCCAGGACGATATGAGTGATCTCATATTCCTTCACCAGTCCCAGCAGAGTTTCCACCACGTCTTCGGACTCTGCGATGGTCAATTCTCCGCCGTAGCTCTTTGCCTTTTCCTGCAGATATCCCATGGCCGTCTGAGAATTATCCATTCCCAGAAGGTTGGAACGATCCTCTGTCACGTGGACGATGTGAAGCTGGCCGCCCTGGTCGGTAAGCATCTGATATCCGAACTTAATCAGGCGGTCACAGGTGCGCTGCTGAGTGACACAGACCATTACATTTCGCATTCCAATCCTCTTCCTGTCTGTGATCTTCATTCGCCGTAACGCGGCGACGGTCACATACGATTTTATTATAACGGTTTTTGCCGCCGGTTGCCACTGTATTCAAAAATTTCTTCGCTACGACAGAATCTCCGCCAGGCGAATCAGCGACGTATCGGCCATTCTCTGCATGGCAAGCGCTTCCTCCAGATCCATATCCACGATCTGGTTGCCGCTGATGCCGATGGCTCGGGAACGACTGTCCTCCTTTAAAAGCTGTACGGCGCGATAACCCACCTGGCTGGCCAGCATCCGGTCTTTTGCCGTAGGGCTTCCGCCTCTCTGCACATAACCCAATACTACCACCCGGGTCTCGATGCCGGTGCGTTCCTCCAAAATCTTCGCCAGCTCCTGAGACGTGATCTTGACGCCCTCGGCGCGGACGATCAGGCTGTGTACCTTGCCCCGATTTTTGCCCACAATCACCTTTTTACAGATGGAGGTGATGTCTGCGTCCACCTCGGGAATCAGCACGGTTTCCGCGCCGCCCGCCAGTCCGGCATACAGAGCGATATCGCCGCAGTTCCTGCCCATGACCTCCACCACGGTGGTTCTCTCATGAGAAGAGGAAGTGTCGCGGATGTTGCCAATGGCGCCCAGCACCGTATTCACCGCGGTGTCAAAGCCGATGGTGAAATCCGTGTAGGCCAGGTCGTTATCGATGGTGCCGGGAAGTCCCATCACCGGCACGCCGGCCTTGCTCAACTCCAGTCCGCCGGAAAGCGACCCGTCGCCGCCGATGATCACCAGACCCTCCAGATCGAAATTCTCCACCATATCCAGGGCGCGGCGAAATCCCTCCGGCGTGAGGAACCGCTCGCTGCGCGCCGTCCGCAGAATCGTACCGCCCCGATGGATGATATCTCCCACGGAGGACATATCCATCCTGTGGATCTCCCCGTTGATCAGGCCTTCGTATCCCCGCTGAATTCCGTAGATCTCCATATCTTCTGCAATGGCCGTCCTCACCACCGCCCGAATGGCGGCGTTCATGCCCGGCGCATCTCCGCCGCTTGTCAGCACTCCAATTCGTTTCATAGAACCCCTCTTTTCTTTCTACATGATGGCAGCCCGCCCTTCGGCGGGCTTCGTCCTTACCGAATACAATCTTCACCCAACAGCGCTTTCACCTGGGCGCAGAAGAAATCGTCAGGCTTCACCCACATTTCGGGACTGGTCTTCAGCTTCTGTCCCGTCTCTTCGATTAAAATCCACACGGGAACATCGCCCTGACAGCGCCGCAGCAGGTCTCCCAGCTGATTCAGCGCCGTTTTCCAGTTGGGTACGCCACGGGGAATCACCAGCCGGATTACCCGGTCGTCCGCCGGCCGTATGACCGGACGTCTCACGGCGGCTGCTCCCTGAGGCGCAGCCGTCCCTTGGTACACCGCCGCCGTCCGGGGGCGCTGTTCCCGCTCTCCGGGAAGCTCACCCGACTTGCAGTCCTGCAGATCGAAGACCTGATTCGCCAGCACCTTGGGCGCTTCCTCCTCTTTGAAGTTCACTGTTCCCTTAACTACGACGACGGCATCTTCGCGAATCCACTCCTTCGACCGCTCATACACATTGGGGAACACGATGACTTCCACCTCGCCGTACAGATCCTCCAGCTGAACGAAGGCCATCATGGTTCCTTTTTTCGTAATCATGGTCTTTTTATGCGTGATGATTCCGGCCAGAACCACTTCCATACCGTCGTGAATTTCCGGATTTTCCTCGGCATGCGCCAGGTCTTCTGCGGTGACCGTGGCCAGACCTTCGATGATCTGCGCCACATCCGTCAGGGGATGTCTGGTAAGATATACGCCCAGCATTTCCTTTTCCATGGACATCATCATGGCGTTGTCGAATTCTGTCGCCTGAGGCAGGCTGTGGCCTAAAGACGCGTTTTCCGCCGTTCCCATCCCCATCTGAAACAGGCTCATCTGCCCTTCGATGTTCTTTCTGACGCTGTTTTGCGCCGATTCCAAAAGGCTTTCATACACCGCCAGCTTCTGAGCCCGATTTCCCTCAAGACAGTCCATGGCTCCGGATTTGATCAGGCTCTCCACGGCGTTTTTCTTGATTTCATGAATGTTCAGCTGATCGATAAAGCGGAAGATATCCGAAGGAACGCCCTTTTCCTCCCGGGCGCGGATGATCTCGTCGATAACGCCCTCACCCACGTTTTTGACGCCCAAAAGTCCAAAGCGAATCTTTCCGTTTTTCGCACTGAACTTCTTGCTCCCCTCGTTGACGTCCGGCGGAAGCACTTCGATGCCCATTTCCGTACAGTTTCGGATGTACTTGGCGATGGAAGCGGAATCCCCCATGACGCTGGTCATCAGCGCCGCCATGAATTCCACGGGGTAGTAGGTTTTCAGCCAGGCCGTTTCGTAGGCCAGCACAGCATAGGCCGCCGCGTGGGATTTGTTGAAAGCGTACTCCGCAAAGCTGATCATCTGATCGTAAATCTGATTGGCCGCCGACTCGGAAATGCCGTTTCGGATGCAGCCGGCGATTTCCACAGTGCCGTCCGGCGCCGTCTTTCCGTAGATAAAGTATTCCCGCTCCTCCTCCATGACGTCGCGCTTTTTCTTGCTCATGGCGCGGCGAACCAGATCGCTTCTGCCATAGGTATAGCCCGCCAGATCCCGTACGATCTGCATGACCTGCTCCTGATAGACCATGCACCCGTAAGTGACGGAGAGGATGGGCTGTAAGCTGTCGTCAATATATGTGATATTGTCCGGATTTTTCTTATTTTCAATATACAGAGGAATCGACCCCATAGGACCCGGCCGGTACAGGGAAATTCCCGCCACCACGTCTTCGAAGCAGTCGGGACGCAGATTGCGCAAAAACTGCCGCATACCGCTGCTTTCCAACTGGAATACGCCCATGGTGTTGCCGCTTGCTATCAGTTCATACACCTTGGGATCGTCGTAGCTCATATGTGTGAAATCCACCTGCCGGCCGTGATTTTGCCGGATCAGCTCGATGGCATCGCGGATGACCGTCAGGTTGCGCAGTCCCAGAAAATCCATTTTCAGCAGTCCCAGTTCTTCGATGGTGGTCATGGTGAACTGGGTGGATATGCCCTTATCTGAAGAATACAGCGGAACGTATTCGTTGATGGCCTTCTTGGAAATCACCACGCCCGCCGCGTGGGTGGAAGCGTGCCGTGGCATGCCCTCCAGCGCCTTGGCCATATCGATCAGTTCCCTTACCCGCTCATCGCTGTCATAGGCCTTTTTCAAGTCGGGATTGGTCGCAAGCGCCTTATCCAACGTCATCTTCAAATCGAAGGGAATCATCTTGGCCACGGCATCCGTTTCGGCGTAGCTGATATCCAAAGCGCGTCCCACATCGCGGATGACCGCCTTGGCCTTCATGGTTCCGAAGGTGACGATCTGCGCCACACGATCTTCGCCGTACTTTTCGATGACGTAATCGATGACCTCCTGCCGCCGTTCATAGCAGAAATCCACGTCGATATCCGGCATGGAAATTCGTTCCGGATTCAAAAACCGCTCGAAGATCAGGCCGTATTTTATGGGATCCATGCTGGTGATATACAGGCAGTAGGCCACGATGCTTCCGGCGGCGGAACCTCGCCCGGGGCCTACC
>CANEEC010000032.1 GCA_947426455.1 uncultured Clostridia bacterium
GATACGACGAAGCAAATAGATGGATTTATTGGATTATCGGAGGACTATATTGAAGGACTTTTTGTGAGGGAAGACGTTCAGTCGAACGGTATTGGAAAACAGCTGCTGGAGTATGTCAAGAGCGTTAAAGCCGATATGAGCCTACGCGTGTATCAGAAGAATACCCGTGCAATACGATTTTATCAAAGGGAACAATTTGTGATTCGATCTGAAAACACTGACGGTTCTACGAATCAAAAGGAATATGTAATGATTTGGAAGAAATAGGCTCATTTGCAGCAGGAATTTTCAATGCAAAGCTTACGGTTTGAGCAAAAAATGATTTTTCTTGTACTCGATCAGATGATCCTTCTGCATTTTCGATAATTCGCTGCACATGGTACTGCGGTCAACGCTGAGATAATCCGCCAGTTGCTGGCGGTTATACGGAATCAGAAAAGAACGGCTTCCGGAACGCTTTGCGCATTCAGAGAAATAGGACATCAATCGTCCGCGTATGGTCTTGGGACTGGTATGTTGGATTTTTTGAGACAGCTGAAGATTCTTGTTGGCGCAGACGGATAACAAATTCCGAATAAACCTTGCGTGGAAGGGGCAGGCATTGGTACAAACGGTAGCGGCGCGCCATGGATTCAGAAACATCACAGTGGTATCTTCTGCGGCAAATACAGTGACCAGCAGGGGCTGATCCGGAATGCAGGCATAGGCTTCTGCGAATGTTGCTCCCGGCTCAACATTTCCTAAAATATTGGAGTTTCCCCAGGCATCGTTATAAGAAATGATTGCCATTCCATCTAATACAATTCCTATGGTTTCTGTGGTATTGCCTTCGGAAAGGATGACATCTCCTTTGCGATAACGGCGTTTTTGTATGGTCAGGTAATCGAAAAGCGACGAAATTTCCTGTTCGTTCATTCCGCGAAACAGCGGCATGTCTGCAAAATTCATAATTTTTTCTCCTTTGTTGTTTTAACAACAGAACTCCATGACCAATTATATTATATTAAAATTGCAAAAACAAGAGGAAAGAATTGTGATTCTGAACCTGTACAGCGATGGAATTTTGTTTTTGCAAATCGTTTTGGAGGGTTGAATGATGATCAGAAAAATTATAAAGATTGATGAAGAAAAATGCAATGGCTGCGGCGCATGTGCTTCGGCCTGTCACGAAGGAGCAATTGAAATCATCGGTGGCAAGGCCGTGCTTACCCGTGAGGATTACTGCGACGGTTTGGGCGACTGCCTGCCGGAGTGTCCCACCGGCGCCATCAGCTTTGAAGAACGGGAAGCGCCCGCATATGATGAAACCGCTGTTCTTGCTGCGAAACAAAAGAAGAGGAAGGAACAGGGCACAAAAATGTTCCATGCGGGTTGTCCGGGCACACAGGCGCGTCAGATGGCGCCCGTGAAAACGGAAAACACTCCTTCCCAAACGTCGCTGGCAGCTTCACAGCTGGGTCAATGGCCCTGTCAGATTCAGCTGGTTCCCGTGAACGCCCCTTATTTTAACGGAGCAAAATTGTTGATTGCGGCTGACTGCACGGCATACGCTCACGCGAGCATCCATCAGGATTTTATGAGGGGGAAGGTGACGCTGATCGGCTGTCCGAAGCTGGATTCCGTCGATTACAGTGAAAAGATAGCGGCAATCGTAAAAAATAACGACATTCGAAGCGTTACCGTACTGCGGATGGAGGTTCCCTGCTGCGGAGGACTTGAAATGGCTGTAAAAAAAGCCTTGCAGGAAAGCGGAAAATGGATTCCGTGGCAGACGGTAACCATATCCATTGACGGAAAAATTCTCGAGGATTAAAAAAGAATACACCGTTTGGCAGGCCGGATTCTGCATGAATTTGCATCGGATCCGGCTTTTATTGTTTGTCGCTTCTGCACGCTGTGTGATGGTTCAGGTTGCGTGAAAGCGGCCGCTCTGCGTATATTTTTGTTCTGCTGTCGAATACTATACTTCAAAAGAAAGGATAGGAGAGAAACAGCATATGAGTAATAATATGGATTTGGGATACGAAATGTTTTGCTATCAGTGTGAACAGACGGCGAATGGAAAGGGTTGCACGAAGTTAGGCGTTTGCGGAAAAACGCCGGAGATTGCCAATCTGCAGGATCTATTGATTTTTCAAATCAAGGGAATCAGTTGTTACGGAAAAGCGCTGATGGAGGATGGACAGAAGATCGATAAAAGCGTGGTCAGTTTTATCGAAAGCGTCCTGTTTACAACGCTGACGAATGTGAACTTTGATGCGAAGGAACACGTGAAGTTGCTGAGAAAGTCGCAGGAAATCAAAGAAAGTTTAAGAAGTATGGCGGGGGAAATTAAAAATCATACGGCTCATGCCTCCTATGATCTTCCGGAAACGAAAACGGAGATGCTAAAGGACGCGCCTTTGGCGGGGATTATGTACGACAAAACCTTAGATCCGGATATTCGCTCTTTGAGACAGTTGATCTTATACGGATTAAAGGGAATCAGCGCATACGGACACCAGGCCAGAGAACTGGGTTATTACAGCGACCAGGTGGATGATTTTTATATTCAGGCATTGGAAGCTCTGACGGACGACAATCTTACGGTAGACGAACTGATTCGAATGACGATGCGTGCCGGAGAAATGGCAATTGCGGTTATGAAAAAGCTGGACGAAGCAAATACAGAAGTTTATGGAAATCCGGCTCCGCACAAGGTCAACATTCATATGAAGAAGGGACCTTTTATCGTTGTTTCAGGTCATGACCTCAAGGACCTGGAAATGCTTTTGGAACAGACAAAGGGGAAGGGAGTCAACATTTATACGCACGGTGAAATGCTGCCGTGCCACGGATATGAGGGATTGAAAAAATATCCTCACCTTGTGGGGAATTTCGGAGGGGCATGGCAAGACCAGCAAAAGCAGTTTGACAACCTCCCGGGATGTATCCTGATGACGACCAACTGTCTGATGCGGCCAAGAGAAAGTTATAAAGACCGAATTTACAGCACGAACGTGGTAGGCTGGGACGGTGTCAAACACATTGACAAAAAAGAGAACGGAGAAAAGGATTTCAGCGAAATCATCCAACAGGCAATCGAATTGGGTGGTTATCCGGAAGACCAGGAGCCGCAGGAGATATTGGTTGGATTCGGACACCATGCCGCGTTAAGCTATGCCGAGAAGATTGTGGAGGCGGTAAAAGCGGGGAAAATCAGGCATTTCTTCTTAATTGGTGGCTGCGATGGCGCAAGACCTGGACGAAATTATTATACGGAATTTGCCAAAATGGTTCCGCAAGACTGCATGATTTTAACGCTGGCCTGTGGAAAATACCAGTTTAACAAACTGGATTTCGGAGAAGTAGCGGGCCTGCCCAGACTTTTAGATGTGGGACAATGCAATGATGTGTATTCTGCCATCCGCATTGCAACGACTCTGGCAGATGCTTTCAACACCGATGTCAACGGGTTGCCGCTGTCATTGATCGTATCATGGTATGAACAAAAAGCGGTTGCCGATTTGCTGGCGCTATTGAGTCTGGGAATCAAAGGCATTTATCTGGGACCGACTTTGCCGGCATTTTTGAGTCCTAACGTGCTGCAGTATTTAGTGGACACGTTCGATTTGCGGTTGATCAGCAATGCGCAGGACGATATAAAGAATTGTCTAAAGCAGAATATATAGAGAATCTGTAGCAGGGAATGCGGACAGACTGTACGTTTATAAAATGGAAGGATAGCATTTGCAAAAATGGGGATACTTGTCTTACATTGAAAAACGAGAGGAGTTGAAATCAATTTATGATTGAGGCTGATACGATAAAGCTGCTGCGGGAATGCGATGCCGGTATTCAAATGGGGGTTGCGGCCATCGATGATGTTTTGGATTATGTAAACAATGAAACCCTTTGGAAGTACCTGGCGGATTGTAAGGACGAGCACAATAAGCTGAAGGAAGAGATTCAAACTCTTTTGGATAAATACCATGATGACGGGAAACAGCCGAATGCGATGGCAAAAAGCATGTCGTGGATGAAAACAAATATGAAGCTGGTGATGAACGAATCGGACGCAACCATAGCCGATTTAATGACAGACGGCTGTAATATGGGTGTAAAGTCTCTGAATCAATATCTGAACCAATATAAAGCCGCCGACGAAAAAACAAAAGATATTACGAAACGTCTCATCAATCTTGAAGAGAGACTCGCTGTCGATATCCGTTGTTTTTTATAGGCAGAAAACAAAACGGTCATTGAAATCCGGCTCCTTCTGTGGGGACGGTATCCATGGCCGTTTTTATTGTTTGGTTTTCTCTTTCAAAAAGAAATCATTTAAAAATTCGACAATTTTTGTTAAGAAATGAGACAGAGGATCGTTAGATATTATAGGTATAATAACCATGTGGGGAAATGTGATTGGAGAAAGGGGATGTTATTGTGAGAATTTTGATTACCACGGATTGGTATGAGCCGACGATCAACGGCGTTGTGCGATCCGTTTTGAATTTGCGAAAAGAATTGCTGCGGAAGGGACATGAGGTGCGTGTTTTGACGCTGTCCCAAAGCACGCTGTCGTTTCGTGAAAACGATGTGTTTTTTCTGGGTTCGATTCCGGCCGGAGCGGTTTATCCGGGAGCCAGGCTGCGGCTTTTGCCCAATGAATCCATAGTGCGGGAGCTCATTTCCTGGCGTCCGGAAATCGTCCATTCGCAATGCGAATTCAGCACCTTTCGCTTTGCGCGGCGCATTGCTTCCGCTGTAGGCGCGCCGCTGATTCACACGTATCATACGGTGTATGAGAATTACACGCATTACTTTTCGCCTTCCGAGAAGTGGGGACGCGCTGTCGCTGCCGCTTTCAGCCGGCATATTGCCTCGGCGGCGGATTGCGTGATTGCGCCAACGGAAAAGACGGCGGAGCTTTTGCGCGGATACCGCGTGAATTGTCCCATTCGGGTGATTCCCACGGGAATCGATCTCAGCCTTTTCTATTCCGAGATGATACCGCAGAAGCGGCGGGAATTGCGCAGGAGCCTTGATATTCCCGACGACCATCGGATTTTGCTCTATGTGGGACGTCTGGCGCAGGAAAAAAACGTGGAAGAGCTGATTCGATACGTGGCGCATGTGAGCTTTTTCCCGGTGACCCTGCTCTTGGTGGGGGATGGGCCGTATCGCGGGGAATTGGAGGTATTGGCTGCCAAGCGGGGCGTGGCGGATCGCGTGAAATTCGCGGGCGCTGTGCCACCGAGGCAGGTGGCGGCATATTATCAGATCGGCGATTTGTTCGTCAGCGCCTCCACCAGCGAGACGCAGGGGCTGACCTACATCGAAGCGTTGGCTTCGGGACTGCCGCTGTTGTGTCGTGAAGATCCCTGTCTGGATGAAATCCTCATCGATGGACAAAACGGTTGGCGATACAGTGACGAACAGGGATTTCGCTTTGCGCTTACGGAGTTTCTGCGGGATGCCGGCGGGCGGAGAGCCATGCAAACCGTCGCCAGATCGCTTTCCCAAGGATACAGCATGGAGACCTTTGCCGGGAGGGTATTCGGCATTTATCAGCAGCAGATGCAGAGGAACAAGGCCATGGAAACGGTGGGAACGATATGAAGATGATACCGATGAAAACGGCAATGCAGGGCGTTTCTGCATTGGGGCTGATTCTTTGCGTCTTCATTGCGCTTTGGGGATTTCAATCGGGAATTTTGACGTCTCAGCAGGCCATGCAGGATTTCATTTCCGGCTTTGGAGCGATGGGAATCCTGGTTTTCACTTTGTTTCAGGCGATACAGGTAGTGGTTCCCATTTTGCCGGGGGGAGTGGGATGCCTGATAGGCGTGTTGCTGTTCGGATCGGTCAAAGGATTTTTTTGCAATTACATCGGAATCTGCATCGGCTCTATGATGGCCTTCGCCATCGCGAAAAACTGCGGACGTCCGTTGCTGCCAAAGCTGTTTTCGCAGAAAACCATTCAGAAATATGAGGGTTGGACAAATGGAGACAGTCCCTTCGCCGCATGGTTTGCTCTGGCTATTTTTCTGCCGGTAGCGCCGGACGATTTCCTGTGTTATTTGGCGGGAACGACTTCCATGAGCTGGCAGCGCTTTACAATGATTATCTGGCTGTGCAAGCCGTTCTCTATTGCGTTGTATTCCCTGGGTTTGACCGCCATTTGGGAACGTGTACTGTCGTTGATGTGATTCAGGGGTAGATGAAATGAGGGTATTGCTATATAAGGGAGGGTTTCGTTCCGTTCAAAAAAGCGGGGTAGGACGGGCGATTCTTCATCAGGAAGCCATGCTGCAATGCGTGGGGATGCCCATGGCAGCCACTTGGGCAGCAGCAGATGTGGTACATATCAACACGGTATTTCCGGATTCGGTATGCGCTGCGATTCTTGCACGGCTGCAGGGGAAAAAGGTGGTCTATTACGGCCACTCCACTCGGGAGGATTTTCGCAACTCCTTTTGCGGTTCCAATGTGCTGGCTCCGCTGTTTTGCTATTGGATCAAATTCTGTTATTCGCTGGGTGATGTCATTTTAACGCCCACGGAGTATTCGCGGAAGCTGCTTGTGGAATACGGGTTGAAAAAGCCTGTTTACGCGCTGTCCAACGGAGTTGATATCCATTATTTTTGCCCAAGCGCGGCGGGCGGCGCTGCTTTCCGGAAGCAGTACGGTTTGTCGCCGGGAGATAAGGCGGTGATTTCCGTCGGTCATTACATCGAACGGAAAGGAATCTTAGATTTTATTGAGCTGGCTCGCCGGATGCCGCAGGTACATTTTTTCTGGTTTGGATATACCAAGCCGTATTTGATCCCCCGGCGAGTTCGGCAGGCAATCCGCCATGCGCCTGCGAATCTGCATTTTCCGGGATATATAAACGCAGAGGCGCTGCGAAATGCCTACTGCGGTGCAGATGCCTTTGTCTTCCTGAGCCGGGAAGAGACGGAGGGAATCGTCGTATTGGAAGCGTTAGCCTGCGGTGTTCCGGTGGTTTTGCGGGACATTCCGGTCTATAGCTCCTGGTTGGAGAACGGGCGGCATGTCTGTAAGGTTTCCGACGTGACGCAGGCGGAAGAAGCGGTTTGTCGGATCGTAGAGGGACAACAGCCGCTTCTGGTGAATGCGGGACAGGAGGCGGCAAGGGAACGGAGCCTGGAGCGGATCGGGGCGCGGCTGTGCAGCATCTACCGCCGAGAAGGCTTTTGCGGCGAAGTGGAAAATAGAGAATGAAAAATAAAGGCTGGACATTCAGAGAATGTCCAGCCTTTCATTTCAATGCATATAGTTTATAGGCATTAGACGATTTGTTGTTTGAATTTAGATATGTTGTTCTATGTATTAGACGATCCATTTCCTGATATCCTCGGCGGTCAGGCCGTTGCCGTCTTTGGCGGGTTTTACGTCAGCGCCCTTGCAGGCTTTCTTCATGTTTTCGTTGCTTCCGTCAGGGCCGCTGCCCTCGTGAGTGACAAAGGGATACACGGTTTTTCCAGTGAGGTCGCAGCCTTCCAGAAAGGTCATAACCCCCATGGGGCAGGTGTCGTGCCAGTTGGGAAATCCTACGATGAGAGTATCGTATGCAGACAGATCGGGTAATTCGCCCTTCAGTTCAGGCCGAGCGTCCGCATTGTGTTCCACTCTGGCCACTTCGATGCACTGGGGTTCGTCCTGGGGATATTCTCTGACGGTTTCGATCTGAAAGCTGTCGGCGTTTAATACGCTTGCAATTTCAGCAGCCAACTTTTTCGTCTTTCCAGAATGAGAAAAATATGCGACTAATATTTTCATATAAAATTCCTCCTTAATGACAAATTTTCATTCTTATCTAATATTATACTTTTTGAACGTGAAATACAAGCGGCAGGTTTTTGACGCGGAGCGGAGAAATGAGGGCGTGGACAATGGGGTGCGGAGGAATGGGAACATGAGCAATGCCGCAGCGCGGTACGGGTTTGGCGTTTGTAAGACTGGGATTGTGCGGAAGTGCTGCGACACAGAGGCGCCGGTTCGCGAAGTTACTGCGACACAAAAAATTCATTTGTGAAAAAAGAGTTGACAATGGCTAACTTAGTGGTATACTAATTTATGTGGTTAGACATAGCTAACTCAAATAAAGGAGAAAGATATGACTTTATTAGATGGTGATGTGGGAAAAGAATATACGATTAAGAATATTGCGACAGAAGATGAAGAGTTGGATGCATTTTTGTTTTCTTTGGGATGCTACAGTGGTGAGCCGATCACTATGGTTTCCAGGGGTAAGGGCGGCTGCGTCGTATCCATTAAGGACGGTCGGTATAACGTAGATAACGAGTTGGCGAAAACCATTTTCGTTGAATCGTGATGCGGAGATTGGTATTTTTGCGCCCAAAGGTTAGCGATAGCTAACTTTATAGAGTGAAACAAGCAGGCAACGGCTTCGCGCAAGCACCGCGGGGCTGCTGCCAAACCTCCACGAATGAAAGACGTGGGTCAAAACCAACAAAAGGGAGAACATATTTCAAATATAGAAGAGCATGAAAAAGATAGGAGGATAAGCTATGAGAATTGCCTTTGCAGGAAATCCAAACAGCGGAAAGACGACCATGTATAACGCCCTGACCGGACGAAACGAACGGGTCGGAAATTGGGCGGGCGTTACGGTGGAAAAGAAAGAAAGTCCGATTAAAAAATCATTTTACGATGGAACGGAACAGCTGATCGCCGTGGACCTTCCCGGCGCCTATTCCATGTCGCCGTTTACATCCGAGGAGAGCATCACCAGCAGCTATGTAAAAAACGAACATCCCGATGTCATCATCAACATTGTGGACGCCACCAACCTGAGCCGGAGCCTGTTTTTCACGACACAGCTTCTGGAACTGGGGATTCCCGTGGTGGTAGCTCTGAATAAAAGCGACATCAATGAAAAGAAAGAAACGAAAATCGATGCCGCGCTGCTGTCGGCAAAGCTGGGGTGTCCCGTCGTCGAGACCGTGTCCGTATCCGCGGGAAATCACGGTCTGAAGGAAGTGGTAACATCGGCGGTGACGGCGGCAACTGACCTGAAGGGCACAGGCCAGAAAGCGCCCTATGTGCAAAGCGAAATCAACCTGCACAGCAAAGAGGAAGTGGAAGCCGCAGATAGAAAACGCTTCGCTTTTGTCAACGGAATTGTAAAAGCCGTGGAGACCCGTAAGGTCTTGACGAAAGAAAAGAACAAGCAAGATAAAATCGACGAAATCCTAACCCACAAGATCGTAGGTATTCCCATCTTCGCCGCGGTGATGTTCGGCGTGTTTTACATTTCTCAGTCCACCGTTGGCCCCATGATTGCCGACTGGCTCGCCGGCTGGATCGAGACCTTCCAGGAATACGTTGCCGGTCTGGTAGAAGGGGCGTCGCCGTTTATGCAGGCGCTGCTGGTGGACGGCATCATCGGCGGTGTGGGCGCTGTCATCGGTTTTCTGCCGCTGGTCATGGTGATGTATTTTCTCATCGCGCTGCTGGAGGACTGCGGCTATATGGCGCGTGCCACCGTGGTGCTGGATCCCATTTTCAAGCGCGTGGGACTGTCCGGGAAATCGGTAATCCCCATGGTCATCGGTACCGGCTGCGCCATTCCGGGCATTATGTCTTGCCGCACCATTCGCAATGAAAGAGAGCGCAGAGCAACAGCGATGCTGACGCCTTTCATGCCCTGCGGTGCGAAGCTGCCGGTAATTGCGCTGTTTGCCGGCGCGTTCTTCGCCGATGCCACCTGGGTGGGTCCGATGATGTATTTCGTGGGTATCATCCTGATTTTGCTGGGAGCCCTGCTGGTCAACAAGCTGACCGGTCACAAATACAGGAAATCCTTCTTCATTATAGAACTGCCGGAATATAAAATTCCCAGCTTAAAGCGTGCATTTCTGTCCATGCTGTCCCGGGGAAAGGCTTATATCGTCAAGGCCGGAACCATCATCTTAGTCTGCAATGCCGTGGTACAGATCATGCAGACCTTTGACCGGAACTTCCAGCTGGTGGAGGAAGGGATGGAGAGCACTTCCATTTTGGCCGACATCGCTTCACCCTTCGCTTTGCTTCTGATTCCTCTGGGTTTTGGCGTATGGCAGCTGGCCGCTGCGGCAATCACCGGCTTTATCGCTAAGGAAAACGTGGTCGGTACGCTGGCGGTTTGCTACGGCCTGACGGCGTTTATCGATACGGAGGAACTGGCTCTGATGGACGGCGGCGCCAATGAAGTGGCTCTCGCCTTTGGTTTGACCAAGGTGGCTGCGCTGGCATATCTGATGTTCAACTTGTATACGCCGCCCTGTTTTGCGGCAATCGGCGCCATGAACTCGGAAATGCAGAGCAAAAAATGGCTGTTCGGCGGCATATGTTTGCAGCTGGGAACCGGCTATTCCATAGCTTTCCTCGTCTATCAGGTAGGCACATTGCTCACCACCGGCGCATTGGGCAGAGGCTTTGTTCCCGGTCTGATCGCCGTACTGGCCATGGCAGCCGTCGTGGTATATCTGGTGAAAAAAACGGATCGCGAGCTGGAGGCGGAATATGCGCTGAAGCAGGTCGCGTAATGAAAGAAATGAAAGGAACGAGGGGCTGAAGATATATGATCAATTTTGTTCTCGGCGGAGTTGTGCTGGCCATCGTTGGCGGCGCAATGGCCTATATCGTAAAAGAGAAAAAGCGGGGAGCGCGCTGCATCGGCTGTAACGCCTGCAGCGCCAGCTGCAGCGACCGCGGCGATTGTGGCGTAGACCGCAGCGAGGGCGGCTGTTCCGGATGCCGCCGATAAACGTCTGGCGGCAATTGCCTGAGCGTTGCCGCTGTTTGACGTTGCCGTTGTTGCTTTTGAGAAAAGGGATAGAAGAAAATGAAAACAGACGCAAGGCCGAAACCCTGCGTCTGTTTTCGTTATCTATTTATGCATGAGAAATTAGCCAGGTCATTTTGTGAAGCAACCCAGCTCCGTCATAGCCAGGGAACGCAGCTTGGCTTCTTCGTCCTCCGGAAGATGCGGAGCGGGAACGCTCATGGAATGGGGCAAGTGTCGATACAGGGAAAAGGTAAAGGCAGAGCCTTTTCCCGGGGTGCTTTCTGCGGTGATGACGCCGCGATGCAGTTCCACCAATCCTTTGACGATGAACAATCCCAAGCCGGTTCCTTCGTCGTTTTTGATGAAGCTGTCGTTTCCGGTTCGAAAGCGGTCGAAGATGTGGGGAAGGAATTCCGGTTGGATTCCCTCGCCTTCATCGCGGACGGTGATGTACACGTAGTCCGGATCCTGGCGGAGAGATACGAAAATGTTTCCGCCTCGTGGCATGTGTTTGATGCTGTTGGACAGCAGATTTAAAAGGATTCGATCCACTCGATCCCGATCGCAGTTCAGATAACAGGGTTGGCTCACGTCTGTGGTAAAGTGCAGCTCCACATCGCATTTGGAAGCGAAGGTGTGGATGCTGTGCAGCGTGTTTTCCAGAAAGCTCTTGATTTCACACTGGGAAGTCATCAACTTCAGACTGCGGTTTTCCATCTTGGTGCTGTCCAACAGATTGCTGACCAGACGCAGCAATTTATAGCAATTCTGCTCCATGTAGTACATGTATTGCGCATAAGTTTCGTCGTAGTTTTGCGGGTTTTCCGAATGTAGCTTCAGTTTCAGCAGATCCAGTGACGAAAGGATGATGTTAATAGGCGTTTTAAATTCGTGAGAGATGCTGGAAAACTGTTCCGTCTGCAGCTGGGAAGTCAGATACGCCGCCAGACGGGAGGATTCGTCCGCCATGGAGGAGGCGTTTCGTTCGGATCGGGGAACATCTTTTTCAATTAGTTCTCCTTCGCCTTCTGCATCTTCTTTAAAATAAGAGAGTTTGTAAATCACAGATAGTTCCTTTCTGAGCGAATGTGATACGATTATAATTGATATTTTAATTTGATCTGTTCTGCTATGCGGCTGAGGAAGCTGCGATTGGACAGACCGCGAAGTTCCTCCTCGCGAACGGTGCCGATGGCCTTTCGAATGGCGCTTTCCACACAGGAAGCCGTCGTTTCATTCTTATGAGCGACCTCCGGATATACGAATTTCATCAGAGGGCAGTAGGTGGTCTCTGTCAGCAGAAGCTCGATGGCCTGAACACAGTAGCGGTAGCCGACGATATGGGTAGACATCCCGATGCCGATCAGATGCCGCGTGACGGCGGCGTTGAGGTTGATTTCCACTTCCTGCGGCTCGGTAAAGGGACTGCTGGGAACGGCGATCATCAGAATGCGATCCAATAGATTCTGAAGCTGATATGGCTTAATTAAATAATAGTTGGCGCCCAGCTGCAAAGCGCGGTTGGTGATCATCTCCTGACCCAGAGCCGAGGTTACGATGATGGCCGGCCGTTTCTTGGGCGGGTCGGCGTTGAGTTTTTCCAGAACGGATAAGCCGTCCAGCTGGGGCATGATGATATCCAGCAGCACAACATCGGGCTGCTGTACGCGAATTTTCTCGAGAGCCTCTTCACCGTTGAAGGCGATGCCGCAAATGGTGACTTGCTCTGTCATCTGAAAGTAATCGCGCAGAATGTTGCACATAGCGTGGTTGTCGTCTACGATGAGTAACTTGATGGGTGTTGTGCTCACTTGAAATCCGCCTTTCTTATGAAATTGGGGAAAATGATATCTTCTCTGTACTTATAGGGTATTACATTTCTCGACAATTTGCAAAATGAAAAAATCGAGTATTTTCGAACTTTTTCTCGTTTTTGAGGCGAGTTTTGTCGAATTTGCCGGAGAAAGTTATCAAAATATTTTGAAACCACCGCTTTTTTCTTTTGCTATTTTATCTGCGCGATGATATAATCAATCTAAGATGTTAAACTATCTATTTGGAGGATGCTGAAAATGAAAGGTTATACAAGTGACAGAATCAGAAACGTTGCTCTTGTTGGACACGGAGGCTGCGGTAAGACCACACTGCTGGAAGCGCTGCTGTACGACACAGGTGTGATTTCCAGAATGGGTCGCGTGGAAGACAAAAATACCGTATCCGATTACGATAAGATGGAGATGGAAAAAGGATATTCCATCAACGCTACGGTGGTTTCCGCGGAGTACGACAATACCATGATCAACTTTGTAGATACCCCGGGATATTTCGATTTCGTAGGCGAAATGAAATCCGCGCTGCGCGCTGTGGAAAGCGCCATCATCGTGGTGGACGCCTCCGCCGGAATTCAGGTGGGTACAGTGAAGGCCTGGAAGGCAGTGTATACCGACATGCCGGCATTCTTCTTAGTCAATAAAATGGACAAGGAAAATGTGGACTTCGGCAAGCTGTTAAACGAGATGCGCGACCGCTTCGGCAAGATCGTAACGCCGTTTATGTTCCCCATTTTCGACGGCGAAGAACTGAAGGGTTTCGTCAACGTAGTGGCAAAGAAGGCGTATAAGTTTACCGAATCCGGAAGAACGGAAATCGACGTTCCCGCCGACTGCGCCGATCTGTTGGAAGAATATCATCAGATGGTAATCGAATCCGTAGCGGAAAGCGATGAAACGCTGATGGAAAAATATTTCGACGGGGAAGAATTTACGCCGGAAGAAATCTCTGCAGGTCTGAGAGCCGGTATCAAGGCCGGTTCCCTGGTTCCCGTCATGCTGTGTTCCGCATTGAAGGTCATCGGTACCAAGGCGCTGCTGCAGTTCATCTGCGATCTGTTCCCCACGCCGCAGGAACACAAAGAATACGTGGGCATCAACGATAACGACGAAACGGAGATCAGAGCCTGCGAATCTTCGGAAAAAGCCTCCGCTTTCGTGTTTAAGACGCTGGCCGACCCCTTTGTGGGTAAGATCTCCATGATCAAGGTCATCTCCGGTTCCATTAAGGTGGGACAGGAATATTATAACCCCCATGCCGAAAAGACGGAAAAGATTGGCAAGATGTTCTTTATGAGAGGAAAGTCTCAGTTCGATACCGACGCTGCAGAAGCCGGTGACATTGCCGCCATTGCGAAGCTGCAGTTTGCCAGAACCGGCGATACGCTGTGCGATAAGGATGCGCCGATCCGCTATCCGGAAGTGTTCTTCCCGGAACCCTCTCTGCAGATGGCCATCGCGCCGAAGAATAAGGGCGACGATGACAAGCTGGGTGCAGGTTTGAATCGACTGATGGAAGAAGATCCGTCCTTTACCGTATCGAGAAATGCGGAAACCCATCAGACGCTGATCGGTGGTCAGGGCGAAATTCAGCTGTCCATCCTGACTCAGAAGCTGAAAGAAAAATTCGGCGTTGACGTGAGCCTGAGCCCCCAAAAGATTCCTTACAGAGAAACCATCAAGGGAAACTCCGACGTACAGGGAAAGCACAAGAAGCAGTCTGGCGGAGCCGGTCAGTACGGCGATGTTCACATTCGCTTCTCCCCGTCCCAGGAGGAATTTGAATTCTCCGAAGAACTGTTCGGCGGCTCCGTTCCTAAGAATTACGTACCGGCGGTAGAAAAGGGTTTGAGAGAATGTATGGAAAAGGGTCCCTTGGCCGGATACAAAGTAGTGAATGTTAAAGCGGTATTGTACGACGGCTCTTATCACGATGTAGACTCCAATGAAATGGCCTTTAAGATCGCCGCTTCCCTGGCCTTTAAGAAAGGTATTGTAGAGGCAAAACCCATCCTGCTGGAACCGGTTCTGTATGTGGAAGTATTGATTCCGGAAGAATACATGGGCGATGTCATGGGCGACCTGAACAAGAGAAGGGGCAAGATCCTGGGCATGGAACCCCAGAACGACGAGCAGAAGCTGATCGCCGAGGTTCCCATGTCGGAAATGCTGACCTATGCCATCGACCTGCGGGCGATGACCCAGGCCAGAGGCAGCTTCCGCTCCAAATTTGCCCGTTATGAGGAAGTACCTGCTCACATGGCTCAGAAGATCATCGACGCCGCAAAGCAGGAAGAAGCATAGACCGCGAAACGCGCACCGATGGGGAGCGCAAAGGGATAAAAGAATAGAAAAAGATTTGAAAACTGCATGAAAATTTATAAAGAGGAAGTCGCCTTGGCGGCTTCCTCTTTTGTGTGGGAGAGCGGCAGTGAAGCTGTGACAGAAACGGTGCGCGCGGACGGGCGATGCAGGCGTATTCCGGCGGTGGTAAAAACGGCGTGCAGGCGGGTAGTGTAGGCGCGCGGTTTGACGCAACAAAAATAAAAAGAATTATCAAAAAACTCTTGCAAATATTTTTTAATAGAGTATAATAAAGGTACAAGCAGGGAAGGGAATTTACAAGTACAGAGAACGCTTGCAAATACCATCGGAATCGCTTGAAAATATATAGGGTATCAGATTTAGGTGATGCGTGATCGAACATCCGGGTGTGTGGTAAGTAAGACTGGAAGAAGTGATGTGGCAGAACCGCGGAGACAAGTGAAAAGAGAAAGTAAAACACAGATATCCTAAAGAAAGGGGTGAGTCCAAAGGACATGCAGCATGAACAGTAGCGTCGCCGGTTGTTGAAGGATGCAATCGGCGGCGCTTTTCTTTTTTGCAAAAAACTTACGATTTTTGATCTCTTAGGACGGGAAAGGAAGATTGTGGTATAATATATATATATGCGGTCGTAGTGGGAATGATCGGCCGTATCATCACAGAAACAATGCAGGGGAAAACGGAGGAAGAGATGAAGCAGGGGATTCGCATCAGGGGAGTAAAATTACGACCGCGATTTTTTGTATTTTTGTTGTTGTCGGCGCTGTGTATCTTCGGGTTGATTGTCGGAGGTATGCGGCTTTTAGATCGCTATCGGGGACCGTCGGAAGAAGCTCCCTATGTGGAGCAAATCGGCGGAATTCCAGTGATTCGCGATCTGATCGAGGAGGATGTTCCCGGGCGGCCGGGGACGCTGCGCACCATTCGCTACATCGTCATTCATGAGACGGGCAATGACGGCAAGGGCGCGGGTGCGGCTTCCCACAACAATTACATTCACAAAGAAGCGGCTTTACAGACGCTTTCCTGGCACTATACGGTGGATGATAAGGTAATCTATCAGCATTTGCCGGACAACGAAGTGGGATATCACGCGGGAGATCAACTGACCGAGGACGGCGGAAATATGTGCGGAATTGGAATTGAGGTATGTGTCAATCCGGAAAGCGATTACGATAAAGCGTTAGAAAATGCGGCGGCGCTGGCGGCGCGGCTGATGGACGCATACGATCTGCCCATGAAGGCCCTGAAAAAGCATCAGGATTTTTCCGGGAAAAATTGTCCCCAGCGGTTGATCGAGCAGGATCGTTGGGACGAGTTTTGCGATATGGTAAAACAGCAGTTAAAAGCGAAAAAATAGACGAGAACACAAGGGAGAATAGCATGGCAAAGAAAGCGAAAACCGTATTTGTCTGTCAGGAGTGCGGATATGAAAGTCCCAAGTGGATGGGACAGTGCATCTGCGGCGCATGGAACAGTTTCGTGGAGGAAAAAGTGGTGGAACTGGACGAAAACGACCATCGGCGCCGGGGAAGCAGCGTGAAAGCTGCAATGACCGGCGGCAACGGCGCGGCGCCGTCTCGGGCGGTCAGGCCTACCCGCCTAACGGAGGTGAAAACCGCGGATTACAGGCGCATGGACACGGGAATTAAAGAATTGAACCGGGTGCTGGGCGGCGGTTTGGTCAAGGGTTCTTTGACTTTAATTTCCGGTGAACCGGGGATCGGCAAATCCACCATCATCATTCAGGCGGCGTCCTGGATTGCGCAAAAATACGGTACGGTTCTCTACGTTTCAGGCGAAGAATCGGAGGAACAGATCAAAATGCGCGCGGAGCGCGTTTGCCACGGCAATACGGAAAACCTGTTTCTTCTGGCCGAGACCAATATGGAAGTGGTCATGGAAGTGGTGGAGCAACTGAAGCCGGTGTTTTTAATTGTGGATTCCATCCAGACGATGTATTCGGAACAGCTGGACGCGGCGCCGGGAAGCGTATCCCAGGTACGCATCTGCGGCAATCTTTTGATGCGGCTGGGAAAGAGCGGCGATCTGCCGATTTTCATCGTGGCGCATGTGACGAAAAGCGGCGAGCTGGCGGGACCGAAGATCGTGGAGCATCTGGTGGACTGCGTGCTGAATTTTACGGGAGAACGAAATCAGGAGCTGCGGATTTTGCGGTCGTATAAAAATCGATTCGGTACTACCAGTGAAATCGGCGCTTTCGAGATGAGCGAAGCGGGACTGCTGGGGATTGAAAACCTGTCGGGCAGCTTTTTGGAGGGACTGGAGGACGGCACGGAGGGCGCAATGGCCACCGCGGTTTACGAAGGAACGCGCCCGCTGCTTTTGGAAGTGCAGGCGTTGACGGCGCCTACCAACATCGGATTTGCCCGGCGCACCTCTCTGGGAATCGATCATTCGCGGCTGAACATGATTCTGGCGGTATTGGAGCGCAAGGCGGGGATTTCTTTCATCAATCAGGACGTTTATGTGAATATTGTGGGCGGCCTGCGGCCGGAGGGAACGTCTACCGATCTGGCGGTAGCGCTGGCAATCTATTCGGTCTACCGGGGGATTCCCGGCAATAGCAGGATGCTGGCAGTGGGTGAAATCGGCCTGACCGGCGACCTGCGCCCCATCCAAAACGGAGAAAAAATCGTGAAGGAAGCGGCGCGAATGGGTTTTCGTTCTGTCATATTGCCCCGCCGAAATCAGGAGAAGCTGAAGGATGCTGTTCGCGACATTCGCCTCATCGGCGTGACCAATATAAAAGAAGCCATTGGGTTGCTGAACGGTGGGAAAGAGCGATAAGTGTGGTCGAGGTGAGAGCGATGAAAAAGAAAAACTCGATACGGATCATTGCGATAGCCTTTGCTTTGGCGGCTGTTTCGGCTCTATGGTATTGCTTACCGACCACTTTTTTAGATGGAGTCGAGCCGTCCGATGTAAAATTTATCTCTGTCTTTGACGGCAATACCGGCGCAGGCTTTGAAATTAGCGATGCAGATGAAATTCGTTATATTGTAGAACATATACAAAGCGTCAAAATGAAAAAAGATGAGCTTTCTATCGGTCGTTTGGGGTATTGCTTTCGCATGAGGTTCTATGGCGTAACGGGAAAAGAAATTGAGAGCTTCATTATCAATGGTTCCAATACAATTCGTAAAGATCCATTTTTTTATCGTGGGGATGGAGACGTAGGCTTTGATTATCTAAGAGAACTGGAAGCAAAGTATTCGGGTTAATTTTTCCGCGGGGGTTCTTTCGCATTTCGAATCGTCTGATGCACGCTGCGCAGCTATTTTCCGCACTCTTTCCATATTCCTTTCGCATGCCGCGGCCTTGCCTTCGATTTTTCATGCTGCTTTTTCGGGAGATACTGCCGATCTTCCTGCGTGGCGGTTCTGCTTTTTGTATTTTTCCTTACTTTTCGCGCTTTTGTTTTCCCTTTCGCATATTCTGGACGTTTTCACACTGTCTTTTGCTTCCTTTTTCTTTTTTCCTTACTTTTCGCATGTTCTGGGCCGCCTTTCACACGTCATGGCTTCGCTTCCTATTTCGTATGCTGTTTTTAGATGACAACTCTGCTTTTCGTACGCGACGACTTTGCTTTTCGCATGTCCATGGCCTTGCTTTTCATTTTGCATGCCGTTTTTTCTGACGACAATTTTGCTTCTGTATGTCATGACTTTGTTTTCCATTTTGCATACTGATTCTTCAGACCCCCACTCGGCTTTTGCATGTTTTTCATGTCATGATCTTGTCTCATACTGCTTTGCACTTGTCACGCAGCTCTTTTGTGTGCTATTTTGGCCGTGAGCGAGAAAATCCGAATAAAGGGACAAGGGGAGGGGAAAGAATACCGTGAAAGAACCGAAAAAAGATGAAAATAGGGAGTTGACAAATTCCTTGAGGTTTGATATTATATAAAAGCTGTCGGAATCGGCAGCTGCCGCTTCTTGCAAGCGGAGCGCGTTTTACGCGCGCGGACATTGAAAACTGCATAGTGTAGAAATGGAGTCAAAGAGAAGATTGAGTTCTTCTCGGTTGAGAACTATGGTTCTCAACGATTCAAAGTACAAACACAATCAGCAATGATTGGTAAGGACAATCAAACGATGTTTGAGAGTTCACGTACAATTCTATTAAAAAATCAAAACGAAACGCAAATGTGTTCGTTTGAGTCAGATGTTACCTCGTTTCGCAGTCAAAGATAGATTGCGCAGGATTTGTTTCGGCAGACGCGAAGTGCGCGGGAGGAGAAGCGGAGCATACTCGAGTATGTGAGCATCGAACGACCAAGCACGACAACGTATGACGGAAGAAAGACAAGCAAGGACGAGTAATATATCATTCATTAAGAGTTTGATCCTGGCTCAGGATGAACGC
>CANEEC010000033.1 GCA_947426455.1 uncultured Clostridia bacterium
CAGCTTCAAACCGACATTCTGGCGGCGCGAATCAGCCGGACGGAACGAAGGGTTATCAGCCTCAGAGAAAAAATTGTGAAGGAAGAGGACTATGAATTTTTGGACATGAGCGAGCCTTCAGCTAATCAGTTATATCAGCGCAGCTTGATTTTCATGTATCTGAAAGCCGTTCACGACGTGCTGGGCGAGAATCGGGTGATTATCGCCAATTCGCTGAATAAGGGAATTTACACGGAAATCCGCAGTTCTGAACCGGTAACGGAGGAACAGGTACGACAGCTGGAAGCGTACATGAAAGAGATGGTGGAGCGGGATATGCCCTTCTGCCAGGAAATCCTTCCTCAAAGCGAGGGATTGGAGCGTCTGGAACGCAGAGGCTGCATCGAGACGAAGAAAATACTGGAACGGCTCAACTGGCCGCAGATTCCCATGTATTCTCTGGATGGATACGAGAGCTTTTTCTATGACTTTTTAGTTCCGTCTACCGGATATATTCGGTATTTTGAACTTAGAAAATACAGAAGAGGCGTTCTCCTGCGTTTTCCGCACTCCGATCATCCCGATCAAATTCCGCCGTACCGCGACGATGTGAAACTGTATCAGGCCTTTGGCGAGGCAACCCGTTGGCTGAAACTGATGGATATGGAATACGTGTCGGATCTGAACGACCGGGTCAGAGACGGAAGCTTCCGCCAGTTGATTCAGGTTTCGGAAGCGCTGCACGAAAAACGCATCGCAGAAATCGCAGACATGATTGCCAAGGGCGGCAAGCGAATCATTCTCATCGCGGGACCGTCTTCCTCCGGAAAGACTACGTTTGCTCACAGGCTCTGTACGCAGCTGCGGGTCAATGGCCTGAAACCCATCTATCTGGGGACGGACGATTACTTTGTGGATCGGGAATTCGTATCGAAGGACGCCAAGGGCAATTACAACTTTGAAGATTTGGAAGCGGTGGATCTGCACTTATTCAACGACCACATGAACCGATTGATGGCCGGCGAAACGGTTGACATTCCGGTGTATGATTTCATTACGGGAAAGAAGGTCTTTGGAAAGCGTCCAACGCAGATTCGTCCCGATCAACCCATCGTTATCGAAGGAATTCACGGCTTGAATGAAAAGCTGACGGCGGAGATTCCCGCGGAGGTAAAATTTAAAATTTACATCAGTCCTTTGACGCAGATCAACATCGACGAGCATAATCGCATTCCCACCACAGACGCCCGACTGCTGCGGCGCATTGTGCGGGACAGTCAGTTCCGGAATTATCCGGCGCAGCACACGATTAAAATGTGGAGCAAGGTACGGGAGGGCGAGGATAAAAACATTTTCCCGTATAATGGCGAAGCCGATGTGCTGTTCAATTCCGTTCATTTATATGAACTGTCCGTCCTGAAAAAGTATGCGCAGCCGCTGCTTTCGGATATCAGCGCTGAAGAACCGGAATATACGGAGGCTACCAGGCTACTGAAGTTCCTGCGGCTGTTTGAGACGATCTACGACGACAGTTCCATCGCCAACAATTCCATTCTGCGGGAATTTATCGGCGGAAGCGTATTTGTTGAATAAAATTTGTGGAATCTTCCCATACTGAACATATGACGGTGGCAAGGGGTCACCATGACAGATCACAAGGGAGGATTGTTATGAATACCACATTACAGGAAAGTTTAAAAGGAACGAAGACGCTGGATAATCTGATGCTGGCGTTTGCCGGAGAATCGCAGGCCAGAAACCGCTATACATTCTATGCTTCCAAGGCGAAAACGGATGGATTCAATCAGATCGCTGATATTTTCATCGAGACGGCTAACAACGAAAAGGAACACGCGGAGCTTTGGTTCAAATACGCGGTTGGGGTCGGCGATACGTATGCCAATCTCATCGAAGCCGCCGCCGGTGAAAATTACGAATGGTCACAGATGTACAAGGACATGGCGGCGGTTGCCAAAGAAGAAGGCTTCGATGAAATCGCGGCGAAGATGGAGATGGTGGCGGCCATTGAAAAGCACCACGAGGAGCGGTATTTAAAGCTGGCAGATAATGTGAAAAGCAAAGCAGTGTTCCAGAAGCCTCAACCGGTCACCTGGATCTGCGCCAACTGCGGCCACGTTTATACGGGAACCGAGGCGGTGCACGTCTGTCCGGTATGCGAGCATTCTCAGGCTTATCAGCAGATGGAAAAAGAAAATTATTAAAAGCAGAACCGCCGCGGAGAAAATATCTGCGGCGGTTTTTGCTTGACTGTTTTGTCTATTTATGATAATCTAATGTAAATTTCAGTAAGTGAGGTGAAAGGATGATTAGCTTTTCTTGCAAATAAAATTGGAAAATGCAGTGATGCTGCGGTTTTGCAGTATCATTGTACCTATTGCAAGAAAGTTAACAGTGGATTCACTCGATATATGATAGTCATATCACCTTGATGGGATGATAATTGTGTGATGCTGAGCTGCAGGAATTGGCTTTCTTGCAGCTCTTTTTATGTTTTTTACCATTAAATAAGGGGGAATGAAATATGTCGATGATTCGAATTGAGAACCTGACCTTTGCTTATCCATCCAGCTATGATAATATTTTTGAAGATGTCAATTTTCAGATCGATACAGATTGGAAGCTGGGATTTATCGGCAGAAACGGCAGGGGAAAAACGACCTTCCTCAATCTTTTGTTTGGGAAATACGAATATCAGGGGAAAATACAGGCTTCTGTGCAATTCGATTACTTTCCGTTTTCCGTGGATGATAAAGACAGAGTAACGGAGGACATTCTATGGGAGGTCTGTCCGCTGGCGGAGGAATGGCAACTGCTGAGGGAACTGTCCTATCTGGAAGTGGACGAAGATGTGCTATGGAGGCCATTTTCTACGCTTTCCAATGGAGAGCAGACGAAGGTTCTGCTTGCCGCTCTTTTTCTGAACGACGGACACTTTTTGCTGATCGATGAACCAACAAATCATTTAGATATGAAAGCGAGAAAGATCGTTTCTGCATATCTGAAACGGAAAAAGGGATTTCTTCTGGTCTCTCACGATCGTTACTTTTTGGATAGCTGCGTCGATCACATCCTGTCGATCAATCGGTCGAACATCGAAGTGCAGCGTGGAAATTTTTCTACTTGGTTTGCCAACTTCCAGCGCCAACAGGAATTTGAGCTTGCGCAGAATGTGAAGCTGAAGAAAAGCATCGATCATATGCAAAAGGCTGCACAGAGAACTTCTGCCTGGTCAGATCGAACGGAGTCATCAAAATATGGAAACGGGCCAGTTGATCGGGGTTATATTGGTCACAAATCCGCTAAGATGATGAAGCGTTCAAAGTCCGTTGAGGCACGGCAACAGCGGGCAATAGAGCAAAAGTCCGGTCTGCTTAAAAATTTGGAAATCATAGAGGATCTGAAGATTGCGCCGCGGCCTTACTTTGCAGATGTTTTGGCCACTTTCTCCGATGTGGCGCCCGGCTTTGACGGGAAACATGTCTGCCAACCGGTTTCCTTTGAAGTGCGGCGAGGTGAGCGCATTGCGCTTGACGGTAAAAATGGCTGTGGAAAAACCAGCTTGCTGAAGCTGCTGATGGGGCAAAAGATAGAGCATTGCGGCAGGTTTGCAATGGGTTCGGGAATGGTGCTGTCCTATGTGCCGCAGGATACTTCGGGTCTGAAGGGTTCCCTGTCGGAGTTTGCAGAACGCAATGGAATTGAGGAAAGCCTGTTCAAAGCGATCCTGCGCAAACTGGATTTTGAACGCATCCAGTTTGAAAAGAATATGGAGGATTTCTCGGCGGGACAGAAGAAAAAGGTATGGATCGCAAAGAGCCTTTGTGAACGGGCGCATCTGTATGTTTGGGACGAACCCCTCAACTATATTGATATTTATTCCCGAATGCAGATTGAAAATTTGATAAAAGAGTTTTCTCCCACAATGATTTTTGTAGAACACGATCTGGCTTTTAGAAATACCGTCGCAACAAAGACGATAGAGGTTGAAAAGCGTTGAAAATACGGTTTTTCACAGGGTGGCAACAACGCGCGAATTGTGGTATAATAGTTCCAATCACTGACCTGCGGCGCGCGGGGGCAGGCCTTCCAATATGAGAAAAGGACAGATTTATGGATTATTTGAGCAAGTTGAACGATGAGCAGCTGAAAGCTGCTGTACATACAGAGGGGCCGCTGCTGATTTTGGCTGGCGCGGGAAGCGGCAAGACCAGCACCATGACCCATCGAATCGCCTATCTGATTCAGGAAAAGGGCGTGGAGCCTTACAACATTTTAGCCGTGACCTTCACCAATAAAGCGGCGAAAGAGATGCGCGACCGGGTGGAAGAACTGATCGGGGAAAACGTGTCCATGTGGATTTTGACGTTTCACTCGGCCTGCTTGCGGATTTTGCGGGCCAACAGCGAAAAGATCGGTTATAAAAAAGATTTTGTGGTTTACGATCCCACCGATCAGAAGGTGGTCATAAAAAACCTGTTGAAATCGCAGAATATAGATGAAAAGCAATATTCCACAGCATACGTGTTGTCGGTGATCAGCGACTGTAAGGAGAAGGGGCTGTCTCCCGCGGCGTACATGGAAAGAAATGCGGCGGATTTTCGCTCCAAAGTATTGGGCGGTCTGTATCAGGGCTACGAAATTACATTGAACGACAACAACGCCATGGATTTTGACGATCTGATCTCCAAGACGGTGGCCTTGTTTGAACAGGATCCCGAGACGCTTTCCTACTATCAGAGGCGTTTTCGCTATATCATGGTGGACGAGTATCAGGATACTAACTTCATGCAGTACCGCTTTGTCAAACTGCTGGCGGAAAGCCACAATAACATCTGCGTGGTAGGCGACGACGACCAGTGCATCTATCAGTGGCGCGGCGCCGACATCAAAAACATTCTGGAATTTGAAAAGGACTTTCCGGGCGCCATGGTCATCAAGCTGGAGCAGAACTACCGTTCCAGCGGCAACATTCTGGAGGCGGCGCATTCGGTCATCAGCCACAACTACGGCAGAAAGGATAAAAAGCTGTGGACGGAAAAAGAAAGCGGAGAGAAGATTTCCTACTACCGCGCCGATGATGACCGGGAGGAAGCCCGATACGTGGCGGCGCAGATCGATTTGCTCCATGAAAAGCGAAAAGAACTGAAATATTCCGATTTTGCCATACTGTATCGCACCAATACCCAATCCCGGCGGTTTGAAGATGCCTTTCGCTTCGCAGGAATTCCCTATCGGGTCCTGGGCGGATTTCGCTACTACGACCGCAAGGAAGTCAAGGACATGATGTGCTACATGCGGTTGGTGCTGAATCGGGACGACGACCTGAGTTTGGAACGGATCATCAACGAACCCAAGCGGGGAATCGGCGAAAAGACCGTGGCGAAGCTGAAAGCGCTGGCGGCCGTTCGGGGCGAGAGCCTGCTGGACGTACTGTCGGATGAGGAAATTGCGGCAAGCCTTCCGGCAAAGGGACGCGCCGGCATTCGGGATATGGCGGCGGTGCTGTTTGAACTGGGAGAGCAGTGGGACAAAGGCGAGATTAAAGTATCGGAGATCTACGACAGCCTGCTGATCCGCACTGGTTACATGAAGGCGCTGGAGGATGCCCACACGGTGGAAGCCGAGGGACGCATCGAAAACCTTCTGGAATTCAAGTCGGCCATCTACGATGAAGAAAACGAAAATCCCCAGATTACGCTGGCGGAATTCATGGAAAAGATAGCGCTGATGGCAGAGGTGGACAACCACAATCCCGATGAGGACGCGGTGGTGATGATGACCATGCACAGCGCCAAGGGATTGGAATTTCCGGTGGTGTTTATGCCGGGTATGGAGGAAGGACTGTTTCCCAGCTGGCGCTCCTGCGATAAAGGAGTGGACGGCATCGAAGAAGAACGACGGCTGTGCTACGTGGGTATGACGCGTGCCAGAGAAAAACTGTATCTCACCAGCGCAGAAACCCGTACCCTGTATGGAAAGACCGACTATACGCGAGAATCACAGTTCATGCGGGAAATCGATTCCAAACTGTTGGAGGGTCACGCGGTGTATTCCAGAAAAAATCCCGCCCAAAGCCGGGATCGGTTCCGGGCGGAGGCGCCCTTTGCGGGAGGCTACGGCTTCGGCGGTACAGGACTTTACGGCGGCGAGGTGAACCGTCCTTTCCAGCAGATTCAGAAGATCAAGGCGGAGGTCGCCAAAGCGGCGGCGGAGGCCAAGGCCAACAAAACGCCGGCACAGGATCTGGCGCAGGGAGATCAGGTGAAGCATCCCAAATTCGGTCAGGGACTGGTCATCGAGGTGAGCGGCTCCGCCGTCACCGTGATGTTTGACAGCTGCGGAGTGAAAAAGCTGGCGAAGGACATCGCGCCGCTGACGAAAATATAATTGACGAAAGCGTGGGCGGATAGCGATCCGGGCGGCACGGGGCACGGGCGGCCATGTCCGGCCAGTCCATGGATCAACCCATAGAGAGGAGAAAGTATGAATCCCCAGGAGAGAATGAACGAGCTGTACCGTCTGATGGATTATCACAACGAGCGGTATTACAATCAGGATGATCCGGAGATCAGCGATTACGAATACGATCAGTTGTCACTGGAACTGCGCCGTCTGGAAGCGGAGTATCCGCTGTTCATGCGCGCTGATTCCCCCACTCAGCGAGTGGGCGGAACCGCCAAGCGGGAATTGAAGAAGGTAAAGCACGACGTGCCGGTGATCAGCTTGCAGGACGTGTTTTCCAAGGAGGACGTGTACGAATTCGTGGCAAGGATGCGCGAGGAATTGACGGATCCGGAATTCGTCGTGGAACGAAAAATCGACGGCCTGTCCATCGTGCTGCGGTATTACGACGGCGTTTTGAAAGAGGCCATCACCCGGGGGGACGGAGAAACCGGCGAGAGCGTCTATGCCAATGCGCTGGAAATCCGAACGGTTCCCAAGACCATTCCGGCGAAGCTGCCCTATCTGGAGGTGCGCGGTGAAGTGTACATGTGTACCGAGAGCTTCGAAAAGGTGAATAAAAAGCAGATGGAAACCGGCGGTAAGATCTATCAGAACCGCAGAAACAGCGCCGCGGGGACGCTGCGGCAGTTAGACAGCGCCGTGGTGCGGGAACGTCAGCTTGACATCTTCGTATTCAATTTGGAAGTCTGTCAGGGAAAGAAGTTCCAAAGCCATTCCGAAACGCTGAACTGGCTGGCTCAGCAGGGTTTTGCGGTCAGTCCGGGATTCACCGTCTGCCATACCGCCGATGAGGTATGGGACGCCATCTGTCACATCGGCGATATCCGTTGGAGTCTGGATTACGGGCTGGACGGCGCGGTGGTGAAGGTGAACGATCTGGAACAGCGCCGCAGTCTGGGCATGACCTCCAAAGTTCCCCGCTGGGCGACGGCCTATAAATATCCGCCGGAACAGAAGGAGACCACCGTGGAGGACATTGTGGTTCAGGTGGGAAGGACGGGGCGCATTACGCCGCTGGCCGTGCTTTCTCCCGTTCGTCTGGCGGAAACTACGGTGAGCAGAGCCACGCTGCACAATCAGGATTATATCAGTGAAAAGGATGTGAGAATCGGCGACACGGTCATCGTGCAGAAGGCCGGTGACATTATCCCTGAGGTCCTGGAAGTGGTGAAGGAAAAGCGGCCGGAGGGAACGGAGCCGTATCGGCTGCCGGAAACCTGCCCCATCTGCGGCGCGCCGGTGGAGAGGGAAGCCGATGGGGCGCATCTGCACTGCACCGGGGAAGAATGTTACGCCAAGGATAGCCGTTCCATCGCCTACTTTGCATCTAAGGACGCCATGAACATGGAGGGTTTTGGGCCAAGCGCTGTGGAGGCTCTAATCAGCGAAGGCTATATCAAAGATATTGCGGATATCTATCAGCTGTACCGGTATCGCGACCGCCTCATCGACGAGGGAATCATCGGCAAGGAAAAGTCCGTGACCAACGTGCTGAACGCCATTGAAAAATCCAAGGGAAACGACATCGACCGGTTGATCACCGGCTTCGGCATTAAAAATGTGGGGAAACAATCGGCCAAGACGCTGGCGCAGAACTTCTCCTCCATGGAGGAAATCATGGCGGCGGATAAGGAGAGCCTGACAGCTCTGCCGGATTTCGGCGAAGTGGTGGCCGAGGGTATCATAGAATTTTTCGGCAAAGAAAAGAACCGCGCCATGGTGCAGAGACTGGCAGAGGCCGGCGTCAATATGCAGTCGCTGGCGGCAAAGACCAGAAAGGACGACCGCTTTGCGAAAATGACTTTTGTGCTGACCGGCACGCTGCCCTCCATGAAAAGGGACGAAGCGCAGGCCATCATCGAATCCTTCGGTGGGAAATGCTCCGGAAGCGTGTCGAAAAAGACCAGCTATGTGCTGGCCGGAGACGAGGCCGGAAGCAAACTCGCCAAGGCGCAAACCCTGGGGATTGCCATCATCGACGAAGAACAATTCAAGAAAATGATTCAATAGCACGCAAATAATAAGATAACGAAAAATAATAGAGTAGCGCAAAATAATAAAATAACGTGGCGCAAGAGCGGCGCATGGGGAAAAGCAAGGTGACAAGGGACATGAAACAGAAGGAGTTTGCAGGATGGCCGGCAGATCAGCCCCTTCCGGTGGGAAAACTGGATACCGACCTGCTGCGGGAAATCGTATTTAAACACATTCATCACAAGCGAAAAGAGGTTCTGGTGAGACCGGGCGTGGGAGAGGACTGCGCGACCCTGGATTTTGACCAATATGAATGCGTCATGTCCACCGATCCCATTACGGCGGCCATTTCGGAGATCGGTCGTCTGGCCATTCACATCACCTGCAACGATATCGCTTCCAACGGGGTAGAACCGCTGGGAATCATGCTGGCGGTGATGCTGCCGGTGGGAACCACCGCCGCAGAGATCGAAACCATCATGAAGCAGGCGGCGGAGGTTTCCCAGTCGCTGGGCGTGGAAATCATCGGCGGCCATACGGAAATCACTCCTGCGGTAAACCGTCCGGTCATCGTGTCTACGGCCATCGGACGGACGGTTGCCGGAGGTTCCCAAAGAGCGCAGAACATGCGCCCCGATGATGTGATTTTGATGACCAAACAGGCGGGGTTAGAGGGAACCGGCATCATCGCCAGCGATTTTGCCGATCAGCTGTCCGGCGTGCTGACGCAGGAGGAAATCGCAGAGGCTAAGAACTATCTGAATCAGGTCAGCGTGGTGAAAGAGGGCGTTGCTGCCGGAAATATGGGGACGGCGGGGATGCACGATATCACCGAGGGCGGTATCTTAGGCGCGGTCTGGGAGCTGTCGGAGATTGCCGGCGTAGGCGTGGAACTTTCGGAAGCGGCCATTCCGGTCAGCGACATCACCAAAAAGGTCTGCGCACATTTTGGAATCGACTATCTGCGGCTGATTTCCAGCGGCTGCATGATGATCATCGTCCATCCCGACAGGGAACGAGCTGTGGCAGACGCCATTGAGGCGGCGGGGGTCTGCGTGCGGCGCATCGGACGGGTCAGGGGCCGTGGTGAGCCACGGGAACTGATCGGCGTTGACGGCGTGCGGCGCCCCATCGATCCGCCGGAGAGCGATGAATTGTATAAAGTAGTGAAGTAGCGAGGGAAACGGCATGGCGACGGAATATAAAAAGTTACAAAATGGCAGCGACATTCGGGGCATCGCCTCGGAGGGTGTAGCGGGCGAACAGGTAAATCTAAGTTCGGAGGAAACGAAATATCTGACTCTGGCCTTTGTGCATTGGCTCTCGGAAAAGATGAAAAAGAGGCCGCAGGAGCTTGTTATTTCCATCGGACATGACAGTCGAATCTCGGCGCAGACCCTGAAGGAGGCGGCCATTCAGGCGCTTTTACAGGCGGGGGCGAAGGTGTTGGACTGCGGTCTCGCTTCTACGCCGGCCATGTTCATGTCTACGGTCTTTCCGGAGTATAAATGCGACGGCGCCATCATGATCACCGCCAGTCACCTTCCCTTCAACCGAAACGGATTCAAATACTTCGATCAAAACGGAGGACTGAACAAAGGCGATATCTCCTGGATGGTGGATTGGGCGGCTGATCGCGCGGCGCAGGAAGCGGCGGATGTGCGGACTGAGGACGAAGCTGCAGCTCATGCAACCCAGACACCGAAGAAGACCGGCGAGGTAGAAAAGGCGGATCTGTTGGGTACATATTCGGAATTTCTAAAGGAAAAGATTATCCGCGAAGTGAATCATCCGCAGCACAGAAAGACGCCGCTTGCCGGCTTGAAAATCGTGGTGGACGCGGGAAACGGCGCGGGAGGCTTTTACGCCCAACGCATTTTGCAGCCCCTGGGAGCGGACGTTTCGGAAAGCCAGTTCTTAGAGCCTGACGGCACGTTTCCCAACCATATTCCCAATCCGGAAAATAAGCAGGCCATGGCGTCGCTCAGCGAAAAGGTGAGAAAGACCGGCGCGGATCTGGGCCTGATCTTCGATACGGACGTGGACCGCTCCTCTGCCGTTGACCGCAGCGGAAAGGAAATCAGCAGAAACGCCATCGTGGCCATGGCCGCGGCGCTGATTGCCGTAGAACATCCGGGAACCACCGTGGTGACCGACAGCATCACCAGCGATGAATTGACGGTGTATCTGGAGCAATGCCTGGGTTTGAAGCATCTGCGCTTTCGGCGAGGTTATAAAAATGTGATCAATAAATCCATGGAATTGAACGCTTCCGGTATCGACAGCCAATTGGCCATCGAAACCTCCGGCCACGCCGCCTACAAAGAAAATTACTTTTTGGATGACGGCGCCTATCTGGCTACGAAGATTGTGATTAAGGCGGCGCAGCTGGCGCAGAAGGGGGTGGGAATCGACGTGCTGATTTCCAGTCTGAAAGAACCCAAAGAAGCTGTAGAAGTGCGGTTTCCCATTCGGGGCGACGATTTCACCGCTGTGGGAACGAGGGTGCTGGAGGAATTGAAGCAGTGGGCGCGGGAAAAAACCGGCGAAGGAGTTTGTATGGTAGAGCCGAATTACGAAGGCGTTCGCCTGAACTTTCGAAGAGAGGGACTTTCCGGCTGGTGTTTGCTGCGCAAATCCCTTCACGATCCCATCCTTCCGCTGAACGTGGAGGTGACAGAAGGCGGCTGCGACGAAATTCTCTATGAAATCAAAGGATTTTTAAGCCGGTATGACGAAGTCGCGGTGGACAGCGTTGAATAGACGGGTGCTGCAGGAGGATTTGATCTACGAGATCCTCTCCGTGGTGGAGGAAATCCCGGAGGGCTGCGTGGCCACCTACGGTCAGATTGCCCGGCTGATCGGCAGAGAAAAGAACTCCCGGCTTGTGGGAAAAGTGTTATCCATGGCGGAGTATTACGGGAGGTATCCCTGTCACAGAGTGGTCAATTCCGCGGGACGCCTTGTGCCCGGCTGGCGAGAGCAGGGATGGCTTCTGAGAGAAGAAGGGGTGGCCTTGAAGGACGAAAATCACGTGGATCTGGTCAAATATCAGTGGAAAGCGCAGGAATAAATCTCTTGCATATTTCGGTCGTTCGTGATAAAATTTCACTACAATAGAATTCTCGGCGATACATCAATGGTTCGCACATGAGAAAGTTTTTACTGAAAAGAGCTGTGAAAACGGCGCATCAAAGTGGAAATTTCGAATGTGCGCCCATCAACGCAAAAAATGACAACGACGCACTCTCGAAAGGGCGTCGTTTTTTACGTAAAAGTATCTTTCGTAAAAGCATCTTCGCACAAGACGCCGTTTCCGCCGCCCGCGCCATAAAGCAAGGAGGAAATCGCATGATGAAAAAGACAGTGGATATCGTTGGCGTACAGATGGATTTGGGAGCCGCTACCCGCGGCGTTGCCATGGGACCGATGGCCATCCGCTACGGCGGAATCTGTGAGGGCCTGAAAACCTTAGGATACGAGGTTTGCGACAAGGGCGATATCATCCAGCTGCCTCAGGGAGCCACGAAAGATACTCTGAGAAACTACGAGCAGGTGATCGATGTGAACAAGCGCCTGTATTACTCTGTGGAAGAGACGCTCAAAGCCGGTCATTTTCCGGTGATTCTGGGCGGCGACCACAGCATCGCCGCAGGAAGCATCGCCGCCGTTTCCAAGCATTACGAAAACATCGGCATCATCTGGATCGACGCCCACGGCGACTGGAACAGCGAGGAAAGCTCCCCCAGCGGAAATATGCACGGCATGCCCTTTTCCGCAGCCTGTGGCTTTGGACCCAACTGCATGGTGGACTTCGGTCAGGGGCCGGTTTTCGTGGATCCCAAGCGCTGCGTTCAGATCGGCGGTCGCGACATCGACAGCACCGAGCGGGTTCGTATGAAGGAGGCCGGCGTTACTGTATTTCCCATCAACGTCATCGATAAGCTGGGCATGGAAGAAGTGATTCGCCGCGCCATTGAGGTTGCCGGAACGGATACCCGGGGCATTCACCTGAGCTTCGATGTAGACGCTATCACGCCGGAAGCTGCTCCCGGAACCGGTACCATCGTTCACAGCGGTCTCACCGTTCGGGAAGCCTTCCTTGCGGTGGAAACTCTGGCGGAATCCGGCAAGCTGCTGGCTGTGGATATGGTGGAGGTAAATCCCATTTTGGACGAGAGAAACAAGACCGGCATTTTGGCCTCCGAGCTGGTGCAGTCCTGTCTGGGCAAGGTCGTGTACTAAGCTACGACGGGAAGCTGAATTGTGTAAAGATGAAGCAATACCGGAAGGACTTGTTGTCAGCCAGAAGCGGACGGCAAGTCCTTTCGCCTTATCATGGCAGGAAACATTTTATATATTTTGTCAAAAAATAAAAAATTTTATAAAGAGACGCAAAAATTCGACAGATTTTGTCGTCCATTTTACATAAAAACGGCTTCAGAGGAATGAAATGAAAATTGTTCCGGAAGAACGAAAAAGGGGGGATAGGAGTATACCTGCCGCACAACATGCAGAGCGGATAGCTGTGAAGGGACATCATCGCTGATACGTTAGACTTTGGTTGGATGAATGACTTTGGTAGTTCCATGAAAGAGTGGTATGAAGCGATTGGAATGTAATTCACGAAGAAAAGAGGCAAATGTAGTGCATGAGGAATTAGAACGGTTAATAATGCAGCAGCGTTATCAGAATTTAGAGCGGTTAAAGTGTTTTGAAAAGATGATGGTACGCTTGGATCAGAAAGATGATATTGAAATGTTTACTTTGATTCAGGCCTTAGGATTAGTAGATGCGCTTCAGCAGGAAGTTGTTACGACGGCGCATTCGAAACAAAGCGTATTTTCCTTTCGCTTAATACAGGCTTTACAGGAACTCCAGGTGGATCCCAAAATCCTGGGACTTCTGTTAAAGGGATCGGGAATGCAAAGCGATTGTGGACGGTTAACACCAGAAGTTATCCAAACCTCCAGTGAAATTAGAGAAGAGGCCCTGGAATTGTTAAGAGGAGTCATTGAACGTAGAAAAACGTGTCGTTAGGTAACGAATCGTCAAGTTAATTAGGTTGATGGAGGCAGTTATACGCTCAAAGCAGGTAAAAATAAAAGAAAGACAAGATCAAAAAAGCGAGCAGAAGCCGCCGCGCGGAACGTGGGTACCGTGCGGCGGCTTTGCTTATGCGGGAGAAGAGAAAAAACAGAAAAGCGGTGCAGCAGTTAATATGTTTTCATCAGCGCGTTTGAAAACGAACAAATTTAATGTTGTAAAAATCACAGGTGAGAATATCGTTAGTGCGAGGGTCTAACAGCAGAATGTAGTTGATGCCCACGGCGACCAGAATCCCCGAATGCTCTAGTGTGTTATTGGTGCCGATGATCAGCGTCACTTCACAGAAGTTACCGATCTGTGTCCGCAGAAAGCCGTTGAGATATTGCAGGTTGTCGTAGTTTAAAATTTCCTGATAGCCGGGCGGCAGCAGGGGATTGGGAGGAACGCTAAACAGCGGTTCGCTGGGGAACAGCTGAGGAACCTGCGGATTCGTGGGATTGGCGTCCATGTCGAAATCGGGATTGGGGATGTATTCCGGCTGAGTGATAGGCCAGTCGGACTGAACGGTATCCGGAAGCTGACTGGTAGCGGGGTTGGCATTGGAGGCCACCCGGCGCAGCTGTACGGGATGAGCGGTACAATTCATTTTCATGATGGAAATTCCTTTCTTACATTAAAATTGGAACAACGGAAACGGTTGTTCCGCCGTTTAAGTAGATTTGTAATAGACGGTGGGGATGTAAAAGCAGTGATCGCCGATGCGATTGTGGATGACGCCCACATTGGTGGGGAAGTAAGGAGCGCAGTTGTCGCTGTAGGGATTGTAGAAAAATAAAGAATCGCCCACAGGGCCAAACCGGCCGCCGCCCAAGGCCCAGTCGGCAATCTCGAAATGGATGTCCGTGGGAACCATGTTGTAAATGTTCTGCGCGTTGTAACTGCCGCCAACGGAGGTGCGGGTGCATACAAATTGTCCCGGCTGCAGGATGATTGACCGCACATCGCCTCCCTGACTGATCCGCGAAAATTCGCCGTAGGGCGTAGAGGCGCGATTCATGATGACAGTGGCAACTGCCCGCATTCCATCTTCCCCTTCGCCGCCGGCTTCGCATTGGATCAGGCGAGCCAGCAATTCTCTGGTGTCGTAAGCCATAGGTTCACCTCTTGGAATCTTACCGGGCAAACCCGGTATTCTATGGTTCTATCATATGACAAAGCGCAAAAAAAGGTGCCATGCCCTTTTATTCAAAGGTCATGGCAATGTGGAAGGATGTATTGTCCCGATCGTTATTGTGACCCAGGAAGAACAGGGAATTTTCCTGGCTGGCTTTTTTGATGGTGAAGGTGTCCTGCGGCCGAAGCTCCGATTCGAAATAGATTTCCATGCGTTTCAGCTGGCTCAGACGCAGCTTTTCTTCGGGAGTGAAGGTGTCGTAGGCGAATTCGCTGTAGCGGCAGTTGTTCACGTGGCCTAAGAGATCCAGATAGCTGTTGTAGACCCTGCGGGTTTCGGAGGGTTCGTACTCCATTTGAAACTTCCGGGTGGCCTTGGCCTCAAACAGAAATTCCGGATGGGGTTCAGGCAGGGAAAAACCAAGGGTGTTCAAGGTTTTCGGACGCAAAACGCTTCTTTTTTTCACATCCAAAAGGATGGAAAAGGTAACGGCCTGAAAGACCACCTGACCGTCATTGTCGCAGAAGATCAGCTCCCGGCGGAAGTATGGCCCTTTCGTCCCCGAATGCCACGTCCGCGCCCGCAGGTGTTCGCAGCCGTTGATGGGACGGAGAACCTCCACATGCTGGGAGATCAAGGCCCAGGAAAGACCGAAACCGATGGTGTCGTCCGCATTGACGTGGAAGCGGCTCAGATGGCGGCCGGCCACGTCGGCGATGAGAAATTGGTAGGCATGGGGTTTCAGATGGCCGTTTTCATTCAGCAAAGAGACCTCCACATCCACATCGTAATAACATTCAATTTCCTGTTCCTGTGTGTTCATTGTATACTCTCCATTTCTATTTTTGATTGCTTTGCTCCTGGATTCGCTCCGCCAGGTCGTTGAGATAGACCCAGCGTTCCGTTTTTTCTTCCAGCGCGTCGGCAAGCGTTTGACGCTCCTGAGTCAGCTGCTGTAAACGCTGGTAGTCGCTTCCGGCACTGTTAATCTGGGTCTCCAGGTCGGCAATCTGTTTTTCCAGATCGGCGATATCCTGATCTATGGTTTCAAATTCCTTCTGCTCTTTAAAGGTAAATTTCAGCTTTTTCGGGCGGACTTCCGTCCGGTTGGCGCTTTCAGCACCATCGGGGCGGGACGTTGCGGCGCTTTGCGAAGCATTCGCGGAATGGATTTCCCGTTCCACTGCACTGCGGCGTTCCATCCAGTCGGTATAGCCGCCGGGATAATGGGCGATGTGGCCGTTTCCCTCAAAGACAAAGGTGCGGGAGGCGATGCGGTCGATGAAATGACGGTCGTGGCTGACGGCGATGACGGCTCCCTCGAAGGTGTCCAGATAATCCTCCAAAATGCAGAGGGTATCGATGTCCAGATCGTTGGTAGGCTCATCTAAAAGCAGCACGTTGGGCGCTGCCATGAGGATGCCTAACAGGTACAGCCGCCGCTGTTCGCCGCCGGAAAGCCGTCCGATGGTGACGGAATGGGTGTGGGGCGGAAACAGGAACCGCTCCAGCATTTGAGAAGCGCTGATGGTGCCGCTTTCCGTGCGGACGTTTTCAGCGATGCCGCAGACGTAGTCGATCATGCGCTGAGATTTGTCCATGGTTTCGTTTTCCTGTGAAAAGTAGCCGATCTTTACGGTGTCGCCCAGTTCCACCACGCCGCTGTCAGGAAGCAGATTTCCGCACAGCAGCTTTAAAAGGGTGGATTTTCCGGCGCCGTTTTTCCCCAGAATACCGATGCGGTCATTGCGCAAAACGGTGTAGGTAAAGTCGCTGATGACAGGGATTCCATCGAAGGCCTTGGATACGTGTTTCAGCTCGATGATCTTCTTTCCCAGGCGGGAGGAAACGGAACTGATTTCCATGGAAGAATCGCCGCCTGTGGGCGCTTGCTGCTCCAGTTCATGAAATCGCTGGATGCGCGCCTTTGCCTTGGTGGAACGAGCCTGGGCGCCCCGGCGCATCCATTCCAGTTCACGGCGATACAATGTTCGGCGCTTTCGTTCCGCGGCCTGAGCCATTTCCTCTCTGGCCGCCCGGTTTTCCAGATACGTTTCAAAATTTCCCCGGTGACGGTACAGGCAGCTGCCCGTCAGCTCCAAAATGACGTTGGTGACCCGATCCAGAAAGTAGCGGTCGTGGGTGACCATGAAAATAGCGCCCCGATATTTTTTCAAAAAGGTCTCCAGCCATTCCACGGTATCGCTATCGATGTGGTTGGTGGGCTCGTCCAAAATCAGGATGTCCGAGGGGTTGGTGAAAATTCCTGCCATGGCAACCCGCTTGCGCTCGCCGCCGGACAGGGTGCTCATTTTGGCGTCAAAATCCTGGATGCCCAGTTGACGGAGCATGGATTTGCAGAGAAAATTTCCTTCCGCGGCAACCTCCGGCCGCAGGCAGCTCATGGCCTGTTCTAAAACGGTGGCCTCCGGGCGATAGTCGGGTGACTGGGGCAAAAATTCCATGCGAACGCCGCCGGTGAGCACGATTTTTCCGTCGTCCGGCTCTTCCACACCGGCGGTAATGCGCAGCAGTGTGGACTTTCCCGTTCCATTGACGCCGATCAGTCCGATTTTATCGCCCTGGTTGATGGCGAAGGACAGTTTGGTCAACAGGGGAGCTGCGGTATAAGATTTGGATATATCGGTGGCATTGAGTAAAATCAATGGTGATTCCTCCTGATAAGAAGCGGTTGGTCGCCCATGAATACGTTTACTCCATATACCCGCCGCGCATAGGGGAGACGGCGTGCTGGGAGAAAATGCTCAGAACGCCGGAATTGTATTTGCGGGGCTTGGGTTGCCACTGGGCGCGGCGCTGCGCTAAAATGGAATCCATTTCTTCGGGGGATTTGGGTTCGCCCTTCACGCCGACGATTTCCAGCTTTCGCTGGGCGATGTCGATGTGGATCAGGTCGCCTTCTTCCACCAAGGCGATGGGGCCGCCGTCGGCGGCCTCCGGGGAGACATGGCCGATGGCCGGACCGGTGGAAGCGCCGGAGAAACGACCGTCAGTGATCAAAGCGATGGAACGCCCCAGCTCCTTGTCGGAGGAGATGGCTTCCGAAGTGTAGAACATCTCCGGCATGCCGGAACCCTTAGGACCTTCGTAGCGGATGAACACAGCGTCGCCGGGTTTGATTTCATGGGTCAAAACGGCGTGAATGGCGTCCTCTTCACAGTCGAAGGGACGGGCGGAAAGCGTGGCCCGGAACATTTCTTTGGGACAGGCGGTGTGCTTGATCACAGCGCCCTCCGGAGCCAGGTTTCCCTTTAAAATAGCGATGGCGCCGTCGGTGCCGATGGCCTGATCGAAGGGGTGAATGATGTCCTGCCAGGTCAGTCCCACGTTGGCGCAATACTCGTCGCACTTCTGGTAGAAACCGTTGTTTTTCAGATCGTCCAGGTTTTCGCCCAGCGTTTTTCCGGTAACGGTCATCACGTCCAGATGGAGTATGGAACGAAGCTCCTCCATGATTCTGGGAACGCCGCCTGCATAGTAGAAATACTGTGCCGGCCACGTTCCGGCGGGACGGATGTCCAGCAGATAGTGAGCGCCCCGGTGGAGGCGGTCAAAGGTGTCTGCATCTAAGGTCAGGCCGAACTCGTGGGCGATGGCCGGGATGTGAAGCAGGGAATTGGTAGAGCCGGAGATGGCGGCGTGAACCATGATAGCGTTTTCAAAGGATTTCATGGTGACCATATCCCGGGGTTTTAATCCCAGTTTGGCCAGCTTCATCACCTGTCTGCCGGCTTCTTTTGCGACGGCTCGCAGATCGTCGCAGGTGGCCGGCATCAGCGCGGAACCGGGAAGCATCAAACCCAGAGCTTCTCCC
>CANEEC010000034.1 GCA_947426455.1 uncultured Clostridia bacterium
GAAAGTAAAAGAACTGCTGGAACATCTCTACGAACAGTTTCCCGATCTGGAGGGACATTTCTGCATCACCGGTTCCGGTGGACTGACGCTGTCACAGCTTTTGGGAATTCCCTTTGAACAGGAGGTCATCACCTGCAGCAAAGCGGTGGAAACCTTCATTCCCCAGACGGATGTAGCCATTGAGCTGGGGGGAGAGGATGCCAAAATCACCTTCTACGGCGCTACCGTAGAGCAGCGGATGAACGGTACCTGTGCCGGCGGTACCGGCGCGTTCATCGACCAGATGGCGGTGTTGTTAAACACGGATGCGGACGGCTTAAACGAGGCCGCCAGCCATCACACCATGATCTACCCCATTGCGGCGCGCTGCGGCGTATTCGCCAAGTCGGATATTCAGCCGCTGATCAACGAGGGTGCGGCCAGGGAGGACCTGGCGGCATCCATTTTCCAGGCGGTGGTCAACCAAACCATCAGCGGGTTGGCCTGTGGCCGGCAGATCAAAGGAAACGTGGCCTTTTTGGGAGGGCCTTTATCCTTCATGCCGGAGCTGAGACAGCGTTTCATTGAAACTCTGGAACTGACACCTCAGCAGGTGATTTTCCCGGAGGATTCCCAGCACTATGTGGCCATGGGCGCGGCGCTGATGTCTCCCAAGTATCCCAAGCGGAGCCTGAAGGAAGTGCTGGAGCGGCTGAACGACACCTCTTCGGCGCAGATGAACGAAACCAAGCACATGGAACCGCTGTTTGCCAACCGGCAGGAATACGATGAATTCAAGGCACGTCACGAACAGCACAAACAGAAGCGGCGGGATATCGCAGCGGCCAGAGGGCCGGTTTACCTGGGAATTGACGCCGGTTCCACCACCACCAAGGCGGCGCTCATCGACGACGAAAAATATTTGCTGTATTCGTTTTATAAGAATAACGAAGGCAATCCTCTGGATACCACCATGCAGATGCTGCGGCAGCTGTATGAGCTTCTGCCTGAGGAGGCGTATATTGCCAAAGCCACGGTAACCGGCTATGGCGAAGGGCTGATCAAGGCCGCTTACGGCGTGGATTTAGGTGAGATCGAGACCATGGCGCACTACAAGGCGGCGGAGGAGTTCCTGCCGGGAGTGGAATTCATCTTGGACATCGGCGGCCAGGATATGAAGTGCATGAAGATTCGCGATAACGCCATTTACAACATTATGCTCAACGAGGCCTGTTCCTCCGGATGCGGTTCTTTCATCGAAACCTACGCCAAGTCCGTGGACATGGACGTAAAAGAATTTGCCCGGGAGGCGCTGTTTGCCAAGTCTCCCGTCGATCTGGGAACCCGCTGTACGGTGTTTATGAACTCCAAAGTGAAACAGGCGCAGAAAGAGGGCGCCACCATCGGAGATATTTCAGCGGGACTTTCCTCCTCCGTCATTCGCAATGCGCTGTATAAAGTAATCAAGCTGCGCGATCCGGAGGAAGCCGGAACGAAGATCGTAGTGCAGGGAGGTACGTTTTTAAACGACGCCATTTTGCGCAGCATTGAAAAGATCGTGGGCAAGGACGTGGTTCGTCCGGATATCGCCGGCATCATGGGCGCTTTCGGCGCGGCGTTGATTGCCAGAAACAACAGCAAGCCGGGAGATCGCTCCGGACTGATTTCCACCGAGGAGATGGAACGTTTCAGCGCAAAGACCACCCATACCCGCTGCGGCGGCTGCGGCAACAACTGTCTTCTGACCATCAATCATTTCAACGACGGCGGTCGTTATGTCACCGGAAATCGCTGCGAAAAGGGAGCGGGCGGTGTGAAAAAGAACAGCGATCTGCCCAATTTGTTTGAATATAAATACCAGCGGCTGTTTTCCTATCAGCCTTTGGAGGAAAGCGAAGCCAGGCGCGGTACGGTGGGAATCCCCCGGGTGTTGAACATGCACGAAAACTATCCCTTCTGGTTTACCTTCTTCACGTCGCTGGGGTTCCGCGTGGTGCTGTCTCCCCAGTCGTCCAAGGCGCTGTATGAGACGGGAATGGAGACCATTTCCTCCGATACTGCCTGTTATCCGGCGAAGCTGGTTCACGGTCATATCAAATGGCTGGTCAATCAGAAGGTGGATTGGATTTTCTATCCCAACCTCAATTACGAGAGAGTGGAGGATGAGACGGCGCCCAACCACTACAACTGTCCCATCGTAGGCACTTATCCCGAGGTGATCGCCCACAACATGGACGATATTTTCCGGCAGGGACAGGTGATTTTTGAGCATCCGTTTTTGCCCTACGACGACGATTCTCGGCTGACCAGACGATTGGCGGAGCTGCTGGGCCGGTTCGGTGTTTCCTTCCAGGAGGTTGCCGACAGCGTGAAAGCGGCTCGCGGGGAGGATGAAGCCTTTAAGGCGGACATTCGCGCCAAGGGAGAAGAAGCCTTAAAGTATATTGAAGAACACGGGATCAAGGGTGTGGTTTTGGCCGGCCGACCTTATCATCTGGATCCGGAAATCAACCACGGGATCGACAAATTGATTACCACCTTTGATATGGCGGTGCTGACGGAGGATTCCGTTTCCCACATGACCGAGCTGGCACGCCCTATTCGTATTTTGGATCAGTGGATGTATCACTCCCGTCTGTACAAGGCGGCGCAATACGTGGGAAATCGCGACGATCTGGAACTGGTGCAGTTGAATTCCTTTGGCTGCGGTCTGGACGCGGTGACTACCGATCAGGTGGAGGAAATCCTTCGGGGGAAGAACAAGCTGTATACGGTTTTAAAGATCGATGAAGGTACGAACCTGGGTACGGCCAGAATCCGCATTCGCTCGTTGAAGGCGGCGCTTTCGGAACGGGACAGAAACGGCGTCTGCTGCAGCTGCGAGGATCATCCTTTTGAACGGGTCGTATTCACGGAGGAAATGCGGAAAAACTATACGATTCTCATTCCACAGATGGCGCCCATTCACTTTGAGTTTTTGAAGCCGGCGGTGGAAAAGGCCGGTTACCACGTGGAGCTTTTGCCGTCGGTGGATACTCACGCCATTGAAGAAGGACTGAAATATATCAATAACGATGCCTGTTATCCCACTATCGTGGCGTTGGGACAGGTGATTAATGCGCTGAAATCCGGGAAGTACGATCTGAACAAAACGGCGGTATTTATGAGTCAGACCGGCGGCCAGTGCCGTGCCAGCAACTACATTTCCCTGCTGCGCAAGGCGCTGCGGGATCTGCACATGGAACAGGTGCCGGTGATCTCCCTGAACTGGACGGGCGGCATAGAATTCAATCCCGGCTTTCAACTGAATTTCCCTCTGATCAAAGGAGGGAGTATGGCGCTGGTCTACGGTGATGTGATGATGAGAGTCCTATACGCTACCCGACCCTACGAGACGGTGGAGGGTTCTGCTGACGAGCTGTATCGCAAGTGGGCAAAACGCATCGTGGAAAACATTCAAAACGGAAGTCTGCGCCAGTTCAAAAAAAATATCAAGTCCATGGTAAGGGATTTCGACGAATTGCCTCTGCGGGATGTGAAAAAACCGAGGATCGGCGTAGTAGGTGAGATTCTGGTGAAGTATCACCCCACCGCCAATAACGATATCGTGGGCACCATAGAGCGGGAGGGCGGCGAAGCCGTGGTGCTGGATCTCATCGACTTCTTCCTGTACGGAATGTACAGCAAGCAATACAACTACGAACAGCTGTCCGGCAGCAGGAAAACGGCGCGAATCAACGGGATTGCCGTAAAGGTGATCGAAGGATTCCGCTCCGGCGCGCGAAAGGCCTTAAACGAAAGCAAACGCTTTCACGGGCCGGCTCACATCAGAGAAACCGCCGCCAAGGCGCAGAAGATCACCTCCCTGGGCAACCAATGCGGAGAGGGATGGCTCCTGACCGGCGAAATGGTGGAGCTTCTGGACAGCGGCGTGGAAAACATCGTGTGCCTGCAGCCCTTTGCCTGCCTGCCCAACCACGTAACGGGAAAGGGCATGATCAAGGCGCTGCGCAGCTACAATCCCATGGCAAACATTGCGGCCATCGACTACGATCCCGGCGCCAGCAATGTAAATCAGCTGAACCGCATTAAGCTGATGATGGCTACGGCGTTTAAAAACATGGAACGCAGAGAGGCCGAAAAAGATGAAAGCAATTGTCAAACGATGGACATCGAAAAGGAAAGTGGCGAGAGCGAAAATTTCGACAGCGAGACGAGCGTAGGAGCATAGACGGATAAGGAGGGAAATTCCAATGAAGGCAAAATGGATTACACCGGCGGTGACGCCCTTTCAAAAGGATGGCCATATCGATTTCGACAGCGCCAAAAGACTGTATGAAGCTTTGATTCAGGGAGGAATGGACGGAATTCTCATCGGCGGAAGCATCGGCGAGTTCTTCGGCCAGACGCTTTCGCAGAGAATTTCGGTGGTGGAATGCGCCGTGAAAACGGTGGCCGGACGGGTTCCTGTGATCGCGGGAACGGCTCATATGAACGCGGAAGAAATCGTGCCTTTTTCCAACCGCTGTCTGGATTGCGGCGCCGACGCGGTCATGATCGTTCCGCCTTTTTACTTCGCCTTCGGCGACGATGAGGTCTACGCCTTTTTCAGCCGCATGGCGGAGGAAATTCACGGGAAGGTATATCTGTACAATTTTCCCGACCGCACGGGTTACACCATCAGTCCGGCAGTGGTAAAGCGGCTGGCGCAGGAATATTCCAATATCGCGGGAATCAAAGACACCATCGGCGGCATGGATCATACCCGGGAACTGATCAAGGCGGTGAAACCCCTTCGACCGGACTTTGAAATCTTCTCCGGCTTCGACGACAATTTCGCTCACAACGTGCTGTCCGGCGGCGACGGCTGCATTGCGGGAATGTCCAACGTGGCTCCCCGCTTGTGTTCTGGATGGGTGAAGGCCGTACGGAAAAATGATTTTCAGGCATCGGCGGACTATCAACAGAAGATGAACCGTTGCATGGACCTGTACTTTCTGGGATCGCCCTTTGTGCCGTATGTAAAGGAAGCCTGCCGTCAGGCGGGTTATATCGACTGCGCTGTATCCACGTTCCCCATGCCCGATTTGGAGGAGGAAGAGCGGGAAAAGGTGCGTCAATTCCTGCTGCGGGAAGGATTGGCGGAAGAATAAATCGGTTGATTTTTCAGAAAAAACCGGGTATACTAACATTGAAAGACGAACAATTTCCGGTTCAGCAGGAAATGATGATCGGATTTTTTGAAAAAATGTGAAAAGGTGTCTTTTTTGCATAAAAAATGTTGGACAAACGGTTGAGACTGTGATAGAGTGATAAAAGCGAACGAAAGCTCGCCAATAATGCAGGTAGCCTCACGAACTCAGCTCGTGGGGTTATTTGTTTTTTGACGGATAGGGGATCGTCAACTCACATGGAGAGGAAAAACGATATGAAGGAGAATACAAAGACGGCAATTTTTGTCGGGGCAATGGCGGGAAGCGTCATTGCCGGAGGGGCGATTCTGTTGAAAAAACGGATCGAAAAAGAAAAGAAAATCCGGTTGCGGGAAAATGGCCATGTGGAATCCACCATGTCCGCAGGGGATATGGAAGAAGATTCGGATGAAGATTGGCTGATTCGGGAAGAACAGCTTCGAAAGCAGCGCATTCAGGAACTGTCGGCGCAGCAAAAACAGACCGAGGAAGAAGCGAAACGGTTCCACGCTGTGGAAACAGTGCTGCCGTCGGGACCGAAAACCCTTCGCGTTCGACCCACGGAGGAGGAGGAAAAGGAAAACCTCCGCCGAAAATTGGAGAAAGTCATTCGTTTTTAGGGAGGAGGCCTGTATGGAAACGCTGAAAAAAGTCGGAGTCTGTGCGGGAGCCGCGCTGGGAGGCGCGGTAGGCGGAGCTGTTTCCCTGGCTGGAAAGGTGATCGATCAGCCGGAAATCGACCGGTTGGGAGAAGTGATTGTGGATTCGGCCATTTTGACGGGAGAAATTACCGGTCATGCGTTAAGCGGCGCGGCGGATGTGGTTGCCGGTGTCGTGGGTCGCGATAGAAGGACGGTGAAACGGGGCGGCCGGGATTTGAAAAAGGCCGGCGGCGCCGTAGTAAAGAACGCGGCGGCTAACGTTTCCATCCTGTTGAGCCAGGCGGGAAATGTGGCCGTAGGCGTAAAGACGGGAGATAAGGCGCTGGTGATGCGCGGCTTAAAGACTATGGGCAAGATGGCCGCCGTTCAGTTTTTTACGGTGGGTGCGGTTCAGATGGACGGCCTTGACGATACGGCGGAGGGAAGAAGGAGAATTCCGCCGGTGAAGGTGGTGAAAATCCTTCCCCAAGCGCCTGCGACGGCCAGAGTGTTTCCCACCGCTGAGGAAATGCGTGCGCATGGAGCGGGAAGGTTTGCTTCTCAGTCCCCGCGGAAAAAAGGTTTTTGGAGCAGGCTCTTTCACTGAGCCTGTCCCGATGTAAGAATCGAGCGATAGCATGGGAGGAAATTATGGCTAATTTAATTAAAAACTACATACAGCAGAATCACCTGTACAGCGTGTTCTTTGCACCTCGCGGCAACGTCCGCATGACCCGTCTGGGCATGCAGATCGCCCACCAGTACATGACGCCCTTCGATCAGCTGATCGGCATCATCGGGGAAGCGGGTTCGGGAAAGAGCATGCTCATCAAGGGAATGTTTCCGGGTTTGGAGCTGTCCAATGACGACAACGGCGTCAATGTCCGTCCGCTGCCCATTTTAAGCGTGGACGAGGACGAGGGATTTTACGCACCCCACACCTACCACATGGATATGCGCTTTGAAACCGGGTTTACTCAGATTCATATTTTGGCCGACGCGGTGAAATGCGCTTTGTCCAAAGGACGCCGCGTCATCGTGGAACACTTTGAAATGCTGTACCCTCTGCTGGGAAGGAATGCGGATCTGTTGATCGGTGTGGGCGAAGAGGTTCTGGTAACCCGTCCCACCATGTTCGGCCCGTTGCCTCAGGACATTTCCAATATCGTTTCCAAATCCATCACCTATCGGAAGATGGCGCATACGGCGGAGGATTTAGTGGAATATTGTCTGCCGGAGGACATGGTATTGGAATGCACCCACGGCGATGTAAAGCGGGGTTTTTATCTCAGCTTCGATCACAAACCGGAGATCGATCTGTACGATCTGGAAAAGAAGGTGAACGATATCATCGCTCAGGATATCGGCGTCAGCTTTTACGATGAAGAACACGTTAAAATCGGAAATACCATCCATCCCTGTACCGGTCCCCGCATTCACGTGCGTTCCACCGGTGAAATTGAAAATTTCCGCCTATTGAAGGAAATCTTCCACGACCCCGCGGAAAAACGCTATCTGATGATCGGTTTGGTGGGAGAGCGCTGGGATTATGAGACGGAGGACTTAAACCGTATCGCTTTCTAATGTATAAGTTTTCATTGAAAGATATTGATACATTTGTTATAATTGAACTACAACAATACATAACGCAGGGTACGGAGACCGTGAAGTCTTTGTACCTGCCTTTTGTCTACGGAAGAAAGAGGAATTTGCCATGAAAGAAATCAAAGCAGAGCAGATCACCCAGGTCATTCGGGATCTCTGTATCGAAGCTAACTGCCATCTTCCCAAGGATGTGCAAAACGCCATCACCGGCGGTAGGAGCGGCGAGCCGTTTCCCATTGCGCAGTCCATTTTGGAAAAGATCGAAGAAAATTTTGCCATTGCGGATCAGGACAACGTACCCATCTGTCAGGATACGGGTCTCGCCTGCGTCTTTTTGGAGATCGGTCAGGAGGTTCACATTGAGGGCGATCTGAAGGATGCGGTAAACGAAGGCATTCGCCGTGGTTACGTGGAAGGATTTTTGAGAAAGTCCTGCGTGAAGGATCCCATCGATCGGGTGAACACCGGCGACAATACCCCTGCGGTGTTATACTGCGATATCGTTCCCGGAGATGCGTTGAAAATCACCGTGGCTCCCAAGGGTTTCGGAAGCGAAAATATGAGCCAGATCAAGATGTTAAAACCATCCGACGGTTTGCAGGGCGTCAAGGACTTCATCGTCAAAGTGGTAGAGGATGCAGGCCCCAACCCCTGTCCGCCCATCGTGGTAGGTGTGGGAATCGGCGGCACCTTCGACAAGGCCGCTTACCTGGCGAAGAAAGCGCTGATGCGTCCCGTGGATGAGAGAAATGCCAACCCCTTCTACGAAGAACTGGAGAAGGAAATGCTGGAAAAGATCAACGCCTTGGGCATCGGTCCCCAGGGGTTCGGCGGCAAGACCACGGCGCTTTCTGTGAACATCGAAACGCTGCCTACTCACATTGCGGGACTTCCCTGTGCGGTGAACATCAACTGCCACGTGACCCGTCATAAGTCCGCGGTTTTATAGTAGGAGGAACGGAGCATGGAAAAGAAAATTACAACGCCTTTGACGGCGGATATGACAAAGGATCTGCACTGCGGCGACACCGTGCTGATCAGCGGTGTGATCTATACGGGGCGCGATGCGGCTCACAAGCGTCTGGTAGAGCTTTTGCAGCAGGGCAAGGAGCTTCCGGTAGACCTGAAGGACGCCATCATCTATTACGTAGGACCGGCTCCCGCTCAGCCGGGACAGGTGATCGGTTCCGCAGGCCCCACCACCAGCTACCGCATGGACGCTTACGCGCCGGCGCTTTTGGATCTGGGTTTGAAGGGCATGATCGGAAAGGGCAAGCGCTCTCCTGAGGTGGTGGATTCTATGAAAAAGAATCACGCCGTGTATTTCGGCGCTATCGGCGGATGCGGCGCGCTGCTTGCTAAGTGCATCAAAAAGGCGGAAGTGGTGGCCTATGAAGATCTGGGCGCAGAAGCCGTTCGCCGCTTAGAGGTGGAGAATCTGCCGGTCACCGTTATCATCGACAGTCAGGGAAACAACCTGTACGAACAGGGAAGAAAAGAATTCCTGGCCATGGAGAAATAAAACATGTCATTGAAGTTAAAGCTGGAGGAAAACAGCGACAGTCCATTATATCAACAGATCGTGGAACGGATCCAAAAAGCCGTGTATTCGGGAAAGCTGCCCCAGGGTTATCAGCTTCCCACGGTGCGTGAGCTTGCTCAGGAGATGGGAATTTCCCGCGGTACCATCAAGCACGCCTACGACCAGCTGGAACATCTGGGTCTCGTGGAGATGATTCAGGGAAAGGGCACGTTCATCTTAGGCCAAAACGACGATGACGCGGCCAGCCGAAAGGAAAAGGCCATGAGCGCCATCGACCAGTTGTTTCAGCAGCTTCTGGATCTGGGTTTCACGCCCAGAGAGATGGAAATTTACCTGAATTTAAAGCTCCAGGGTCTGGACGAAAAGTACGACGTGGTAAAGGTGGCCGTAGTGGACTGCAATCCGGAAACGCTGCAGCTCATCCAGCGGCAGCTGTCGCAGATCGGTTATGCGGAGGTGGCCATCTTCGCCCTGAGCCATCTGGAAGACGTGCTGGAAAAACTGAATTCGGATTACGATTTGGTTTTGACCACCTCTACGCACTTTGCTCAGGTGGAACCGCTGATCCATCCCTCCAAGCTGTTGGGTATGGTGGCCATGATGCCTACCATGAGAACGGTGATCAAGCTGGCCAAGCTGCCGGCGGACGCCTCCGTGGGCGTGGTCTGTGCCAGCGACGCCTTTGACCGCGTGGTTCGGAAGAACTGCCTGGGAATGGGGGAATGGGGCCGGGGAATGCAGACGCTGCTCTTTGGAAACAGAGACAAGCTGGCCGGCTTCCTCAAAGGGAAAGAGGCGGTAATCCTGCCGGAGGGATACGGCGCCTTCGCTTCTTCGCAGGAAAAGGAGCTTCTGGCTGCCTTTGAGCGTGACGGCGGTCAGCTGATTCTCTACGATTATGAAATCGACCGGGGGTCGTACCTGTACGTGGAGGAACAGATCAAGCGCTGCATGAATAAAAAACGAAGCCAATAGAAAGAAAGTGTGTCAATTTTTTTCGACGATGTGCGATAATCGTCCGTAGCTTTTTTGAAAAATCAGCTGCGGACGATTTCTTTTTTGGTTATTTGGCGAAAATATAAAAACTGCTCCGTTTCTGCGGTTTTGAAATTGAACCAGTTGACAAATGATATGGTACAATATAATATATAGATATGATACATTTGGATTGTGCATATAGAGATGTATACATAATTCCAAAAAGTTAATGCAAACTAAATTTGTCATGAGAATGACAACAAATGAAGTACGAGGTGGGCTATGAGCGAAAAGAAAAAGTTAGTCATCGGCGTCATCGGTGCTGATGTACATGCGGTGGGGATTCAGATTCTGAATCACGCATTTGAAGAAGCAGGCTTTGAGGTGACCAACCTTGGCGTCATGGTGTCTCAGGAAGAGTACATCGCCGCAGCGGTAGAGACGGCGGCTGACGCTATCATGGTATCTTCTCTGTACGGTCACGGCGAGCTGGATTGCCGCGGACTGAGAGAAAAGTGTGATGAAGCCGGTCTGAAGAACATTCTGCTGTACGTAGGCGGAAACATCGTAGTAGGAAAGCAGCCGTTCAACGAAGTAGAAGAGAGATTCAAGCGGATGGGCTTCAACAGAGTATTCGGCCCCGGCACATCTCCTGAAGAAACCATCAAAGCTCTGAAAGAGGATTTGAACATAAAATAAGGCTGGTGACAAACATGAAACCAATTTTAATGATTGATTTCGGAAGCACCAACACCAAGGTGACGGCGGTGGATCTGGAGCAGGAGAAGCTCCTGGGAACGGCTGCCAGCTACACCACGGTTCAAACCGATGTAAACGAGGGATTAAACAACGCCCTTGCGCTGCTTTCGGAAAAGATCGGAACATTGGAGTACGAACATCGCTACGCCTGCTCCAGCGCCGCCGGCGGTCTGCGCATGATCAGCTGCGGATTGGTTCCGGAACTGACGGCAGAGGCTGCAAGACAGGCGTCCTTAGGCGCCGGCGCCAAGGTGATGAAGGTGTATTCCTATCAGCTGACGGAGGACGATGCGGAGGAAATCGAACAGCTTTCGCCGGACATCTTTCTGCTGACCGGAGGAACCGATGGAGGAAACAGGGACAGCATCATTGAAAATGCCAGAATTTTGGCCACGATCCCCAAGGATTTTCCCATTGTCGTCGCCGGAAACCGCACCGCTGCCAGAACCTGTGAAAAGATTCTCACAGAGGCCGGAAAGCAGGTGAGGGTCTGCGAAAACGTAATGCCCAAGTTCAATCAGCTGAACATTCAGCCGGCACAAAACGAGATTCGTCAGGTGTTTCTGGAACGAATCATCAAGGCCAAAGGCCTGTCCCAGGCCAGCCAGCTGATCTCCGGCATCATGATGCCTACGCCTGCGGCGGTGCTTGCCGCCATGGAACTGCTGTCCAAGGGAACGGAGAAGCAGTCCGGTCTGGGCGAACTGGTTGCCGTAGATGTGGGCGGAGCCACCACCGATATTTACTCCATGACGGACGGACTTCCGGATCGGTTGAATACGGTGATGAAGGGACTTCCGGAACCCTTTGCCAAGCGCACGGTAGAGGGGGACATCGGTATGCGCTACAGCGCGGGCGGCATTGTAGAGGCTGCCGGGATCGCTGCCGTCTGTCAGCTTTCGGGACTGAGCGAGGAGCGGGTGAATCAGCTGATGGAGCTGATCATCACCCATACCGATACGATGCCCACCACGGAGGAATTGGTAAAGCTGGACTTTGCTTTGGCCTCCCTGGCGGTAAAGACAGGCGTGAGCCGGCATGCCGGAACGCTGGAAAAGGTCTACACTCCCATCGGCGAAGCCTTTATGCAGACGGGGAAAGATCTGAGCAGGGTGAATAAAATCATCATTACCGGCGGTTCGTTGATTCACGCAGGAAATGTAGACAGGATCGCGGCCTGTGGACTGTACGATATGACAGAACCTGCGTCGCTGAGGCCTCAGAGGGCGGAGATCCTGGTAGATAAGCAGTATATTCTGTCCGCCATGGGGCTGTTGAGCCAGTATGAGCCGGACATCGCATTGAAGATTATGAAGAAGGAGTTGGAATCCTATGGAATTGCAGAATAAAAAATTGACAAATGACGAATTCTACGGAATTCAAAAAGAAATCTTAACTCAGTGGCCTACCGGCGCGGAAGTGAATTTCGACGAAGCCGTAGAATTTCACAAGAATTTGCCGGAGCACAAGGTTTTCGGTAAAAAGCTGATCAAGGCGAAGAACGAAGGCAGAACTCTGATTCAGCCCCGCGCAGGCGTTGCGCTGATTCAGGATCACATCGAGCTTCTGACCTTCCTGCAAAACGAAGGCGGCGCCGACCTGCTGCCCTCCACCATCGACAGCTACACCCGCCAGAACAGATACAAAGAGGCGGAAGTGGGTATTCAGGAATCCACCCGTGAAAACAAGTCCATGCTCAACGGTCTGCCCGTTGTCAACCACGGCGTATTCGCCAGCCGTCAGATCATCAATGAGCTGAACACTCCCGTGCAGATTCGTCACGGTACACCGGACGCACGTCTGCTCACCGAAATCTCCTACGCAGCCGGTTTCACCAGCTACGAGGGCGGCGGCATTTCCTACAACATTCCCTATGCCAAGAATGTAAGTCTGGAAAAGACCATTCGCGACTGGCAGTACTGCGACCGTCTGACCGGTATCTACGAAGAAGCCGGCGTCAGCATCAACCGTGAGCCTTACGGTCCTCTGACCGGCACTCTGGTACCTCCCTGCATTTCCCACGCCGTAGCGATCATCGAATCCCTGCTGGCAGCGGAACAGGGCGTAAAGAACATCACCGTAGGTTACGGACAGTGCGGTAACATGATTCAGGACGTTGCTGCCATCCGTTCTCTGGGCAATCTGACGGAAGAATATCTGCACCGCTACGGTTACGATGACGTGGAGGTTACCACCGTACTGCATCAGTGGATGGGCGGTTTCCCCCAGGATGAAGCGCAGGCTTATTCCGTCATCGCTTGGGGTTCTGCCATCGCAGCCTTGTCCAAGGCCACCAAGGTTATCGTAAAAACGCCTCACGAAGCGTTTGGCGTACCCACTAAGGAAGCCAACGCCGCCGGTCTGCGCTGCACCAAGCAGATCATCAACATGCTGTGCGACCAGGCGCTGTCCAATACCAGCCAGGTGGTTGCGGAAATGATGATCATTTCCGAGGAGACCCGCTGCATCGTGGATAAGTGCTTCGAGCTGGGCAACGGCGATCTGGCTGTCGGCACGGTGAAGGCGTTCGCCGCAGGCGTGCTGGATATCCCCTTCGCTCCGTCCAAGCAGAATGCAGGTAAGATGCTCACCGCCAGAGACAACGAAGGCGCTATCCGCATCCTGAATCCGGCCAACGTTCCGCTGACTCAGGAACTGAAGGATTTCAACCGCGAAAAGATCGAAGAAAGAGCACAGTTTGAAAAGCGTCAGGCATCCTTCCAGATGACCATCGACGACGTTTATTCCATCAGCAAGGGTCGCCTGGTAGGACGTCCCTGGAAATAAGCGGCGTATAACGTTCAAAAGAAATAGATCCATCATTGAGTAAAAAATTGGAGGAGTACAATCATGAAAATTAAAAAGGTAGTATGCTCTAAGGGCAGAACAGGTTTCTTCTTCGATGACCAGAGAGCCATCAAAAAGGGTGCGAAATCCGACGGTTCCGCATATATCGGCGAGCCTGTAACCGCAGGTTTCACCGCCGTTCGTCAGGCCGGCGAAGCGATTTCCGTCATGCTGATCTTAGAAGACGGTCAGATCGCTTACGGCGATTGTGCTGCTGTACAGTACAGCGGTGCAGGCGGCCGCGATCCCCTGTTCCTGGCCAAGGACTTCATTCCCGTCATCGAAAAGCACGTGGCTCCCATTCTGGAAGGTAAGGAAATCTCCACTTTCCGCGAAATGTCCGCTGCTGTAGAAGCTGTCGACGTGGATGGAAAGAGACTGCACACCGCGATTCGTTACGGCGTAACTCAGGCCGTTTTGGACGCCGTTGCCAAGGCCAACAAGAAGATGATGTGCGAAGTGGTTGCCGACGAATACGGCCTGAAGCCGGAATGGAGACAGATTCCCATCTTTACCCAATCCGGTGATAACCGCTACGATAACTCCGATAAGATGATCATGAAGGGCGCTGACGTTCTGCCTCACGCGCTGATCAACAACGTAGAGACCAAGCTGGGCAAGGACGGTTCCATCCTGCTGGAGTATGTGAAGTGGCTGAGAAACAGAATTCAGCAGCTGGCTCCCACGGCGGAATATAAGCCCACCCTGCACATCGACGTATACGGCACCATCGGTATGGCCTTTGGCGTAAACAACTACAAGGGCATGGCCGACTACATCGAAACTCTGGTAGAAGCGGCAAAACCCTACAAGCTGAGAATCGAAGGACCTATGGACGCAGAAGAAAGAGAAGCGCAGATGCAGGCTCTGAAGGGTCTGACCGCAGAGGTTGACCGCCGCGGCATCGAAGTGGAACTGGTTGCTGACGAATGGTGCAACACCTTGGAAGATATCAAGTACTTCGCAGACAACAAGGCCGGTCACATGGTGCAGATCAAGACTCCCGACCTGGGCGGCATCAACAACATCGTAGAAGCTGTTCTGTACTGCAAAGAAAAGGGAATCGGCGCTTATCAGGGCGGTACCTGCAACGAAACCGACCGTTCCGCACAGGTTTGCGTCAACCTGGCTATGGCGACCCAGCCCACCCAGATTCTGGCGAAGCCGGGCATGGGCGTAGACGAAGGTTACATGATCGTTTACAACGAAATGCAGAGAATCCTGGCATGCATGCAGGCAAAATAACAAAAAAGTTTCGGACGCGGGGGGAGGAAGGAATTCCTTCCGCGTCTTTTTTTTACAACGGTATGGAAGCGGAACGGTTTTGTGAATGGCTGGCGGATTTGGCGGAGAAGTCGCTGATCTGCGAGGTGGACGCCACGCCGAAACCGGGACTGGTGGATCGGGAAAACTCCGGAGCGCATAACGATATGGATCGCGCCATGTTTCTGCGAAGCGCCCGGGCGCTTCGGGGATTCTTTCGGCAGTGTGCTGAAATCGGTGCGGCCTGCGGCGCGGCGACGGAGGAAACCTTTGCGGTCAACCCGGTGGAGACGCCGGCAAACAACCCGGCGAAAGCGTCGGAGGCGGAGCCGAGACTTCGCGTTTTGGCCGGGAAACTGCGCCGGGCGGGACTCCAAGGAGAAGCCGCCATGTACGCGGTCACCGGCGGGGTGAACACCCATAAGGGACTGATCTTTTCCCTGGGAATTCTCTGCGCCGCCTGCGGGATTATGGCTGGATCGAAGTCGCGGCCGGACGCGGGACTGTCGCCAAAAGACGCGCCGTTGCCGGGAGATACGCCGCCGTCGAATGAAATGCCAATGTTCGATGAAGCGGACTTGCAGCGAACCTGCGCACGGATTGCGAAAGCGCTGTTTTGCGGCCAGACCCGCTGCGGGGATGCAGAGGAGAGGGACGAAGCGCAGGGCGCAGAAAGAGCGGTAACAGGAACAGAACCCACCCACGGGCAGCTGGTTTTCCAGCGAACGGGAATCGGCGGCATTAAGGAAGAAGCCGCAAGCGGCTTTTCCACAGCCTTTGAAAAAGGCTTGCCGCAGCTTCGGAAAGCGCTTTCAGAGGGCGCGTCCATGAACGATGCGCTGGTGGAGACGCTGCTTCATCTCCTGGCGGAAACCGACGATTCCAACGTGGTGTACCGCGGTGGAAGAGAAGGGCTGGAATTCGTTCAAGACCGGGCGAGGGCGCTTCTTCAGTCCGGTGAGCCCGTGCGTTCACAGCGGGGATTGGAGGCCGTCCGGACGTTGGACCGGGAATTTACCCGTCGCAATCTCAGTCCCGGAGGCTGTGCCGACTTGCTGGCGATTACCGCCATGCTTTACTTTGTAACCGCATCCGCTGAAGTTTGAAATTGGAAAGAAAAGAGGGAGACATATGATTAAGCAGAGAGCCTGCGCAGGTACGCTGGAATCCAGCGATATCTACGTAGAGGTTGCGCCCGCAGCGGCGGGAAGCGGCCTCGCGCTGGATATTACTTCCGTGGTCTTCGCCCAGTTCGGTGAAGAAATCGAAAGAGTCATCCGTGAGACGTTACAGGATCTGGAGATCGCTGACGCCGATGTGAGAGTCAGCGACAGAGGTGCCGTGGACTGCACCATCCGCGCCAGAGTGGAAACGGCGGTTCGCCGCGGGAAAGGAGAGGAATAATCATGCGCAGAAGTATGCTTTTTCTTCCGGGCAACAGCCCCAATATTCTGTTGAACGCCAACTTTCTGGGTTCTGACAGCATCATTTTGGACTTGGAGGACGCCGTGGCGCCTACGGAAAAGGATTCCGCCAGAATTCTGGTGAGAAACGCCATCCAGTCCCTGGGATATACGAAGGAAATCATCGTTCGCATCAATCCCATCGACAGTCCCTACTGGAAAAAGGATTTAGAAACCATCGTTGCCGTAAAGCCGGACATGATCATGCCCACCAAGGTCAGCGGCGCGGAGGATATCAAGACCATCGCCGCTTACATTGGAAAACTGGAAGACGAACTGGGACTGGAACAGGGCAAAATCAAGCTGATTCCCCTGATCGAAACCGCGCTGGGTGTGGAACGCGCCTTTGAAATCGCCTCTGCCGATCCTCGGGTTACCTGCATCTTCCTGGGCGGCGAGGACTTTACAGCCGATCTGCGCTGCGTGAGAACGAAGCCGGGGAATGAAATTTTCTACGCCCGTTCCCGCATGGTGGTGGCTGCCCGTGCCGCAGGGGTAGAGGTCATGGACACTCCCTGGACGGACGTAGAGGACTATGAAGGTCTGATCGAAGACGCCAAGCTGGCCAAGAGCCTGGGCTTCTCCGGAAAGGCTTCCATTTCTCCCCGACACATCCCTTTTATCAACGAGGTATTCAGTCCCACGGAGGCGGAAATTCAATATGCCAAGGACGTTATGGAGACCATTGAGAAGGCCAAGGCGGAGGGCAAGGGCGTCGTTTCCCTGCGGGGCAAGATGATCGACGCGCCCATCGTCAACCGTGCGCGGCAGGTTTTGGAAACCGCAGAAGCAATCAAGGAGGGTCGTTAATATGAGCAAGCTGGTAAAGAGCATCAAAGAGGCCATTTCCCTGGCCGGCTTAAAGGATGGAATGACCATCTCCTTTCACCATCATCTGAGAAACGGAGATATGGTGGCCGTCATGGTCATGGAGGCCATCTGTGAGCTGGGAATCAAAGACATGAACGTGAATATCAGTTCCGTGTTCGATACGCACGGACCGTTCATCGAATACATTCGCGACGGCGTAATCACCGGCATCGAAACCGACTACATGGGCGGCATCGTGGGTCGTGCTATCAGCGAAGGCATCATGGATAAGCCGGTGACCTTCCGTACCCACGGCGGACGTCCCAGCGACATCATTCGCGGAGCGTCTCCCATCGACGTAGCTTTCATCGCAGCGCCTACGGCTGACTGCATGGGCAACTGCACCGGCAAGATCGGTAAATCCGCCTGCGGTTCTTTAGGCTACGCCTTTGCGGACGCCATGTACGCCAAAAAATCCATCGTCATCACCGACAATCTGGTGGAATATCCGCTGGTGGACTATTCCATCTCCGAAGAATACATCGGCTATGTGGTGGCTGTGGACAAGATCGGCGAGCCCTCCGGCATCGTATCGGGAACCACCAAGATTACCAAAGATCCGGTGGGTCTGGTGATCGCCGACTATGCGGCAAGAGCCATCGAGGCCTCCGGCCTGCTGAAGGACGGATTCTCCTTCCAGACCGGCGCCGGCGGTGCGTCCCTGGCAGCGGCCAAATATTTGAAGGATATCATGGTTCGCAAGAACATCAAGGGAAGTTACGGTCTGGGCGGCATTACCGCATACATGGTGGATATGTTAAACAGCGGCTGCTTTAAGGCGCTGTATGACGTGCAGTGCTTCGATCTGGACGCGGTGCGTTCCATCCGCGAAAACCCCAATCACATGGAGGTTTCCGGCGCTCACTACGCAAGTCCCACGGCCAAGAGCAGCGCGGTGGACAGTCTGGATGTGGTCATTCTGGGCGCTACCGAAATCGACACCCAGTTCAACGTCAACGTTCACACCGATTCCAACGGTTATATCATGGGCG
>CANEEC010000035.1 GCA_947426455.1 uncultured Clostridia bacterium
GTCAATGTACAGGCCATCGTCATAACGGCGCTTTTAGTGGCTTCCATGTTCAGTTATCAGTACTTTGCAAAAAAGAAGCTGTCGCCCACTGTTTTCATTGTCGTTTCTGCAATGGCGGGCATCGCTGTGTACGGAATATAAGCGCTGTGGATATTTGCAGGACGTCATCATTTCTCGCATATCAACGTAGTCATATTATCTCGAAGATTTTCTTTGGCCAAACCCTTCAAGTTCTTATATTGCCGCGTCGTCATGCCAGACCATGCGCGAGAAATCTCATCAGTCAGGATGGCATATTCCACGCCTTTCTGGACGCCGCGAGCACCCCATTCGTCAGTCAGTTCCTTGCGAACCTGTATGGCTTGCAGGCGTTGATTGACCCACTCACGAGCATAACTTTCCGCAAATAGGTTTCCAGAACGCGCTCAATGGTCAGCTCCGAATCGATGGTTTCCTCGATGCGTTCCCGCCCCACTTCCGCCAGCCAAAGTTTGAAAGGTTCTGCTTTTGGCGAAGGAATAGACTGAATAATGCGGAGAAGCTGCTGGGTGTCAGCTACATCGATCAAGCGTTTTTTGCCATTTTCAGCGGTCAATCTCAACTGCTGACAATCTGTAAGCAGTTGCTCTGCGCCTTCTTCTTTCAGCCGCTGCTTAAGCTTTGCCCAGTAATTGCTGGAACCACGCTGTGTTGACTGATCCGTCAGCACCGCCACCACATCGACAATAGAAAAATACCATTCCTCGTGTTCCTCGTTCCATGCGGTGCGGATTCGCTTATCTTCAAAAAGCTGAATCTTATCATTATTTTCCATAATACTCCCCCTCCTTTAGACAACACTCCAATCTCTTTTCTTGATTCTCTACCTCTTTTTATTTTGGAAAAATTTTGCATTTTAATTATATCTCAAATCGACCGCAAAAGCAAGCGGCGTAATGTGAATAGATGTTAATATATAAAAACATATTTATTCAGAACAACAGAACTAAGCAATAAAAAAAGTAGAAACCTTGAATTCCAAAGCTTCTTCTCCTTTTTTCTGTAATAGCGAAACACTATAGATATCAAAATGTGCTTAATGAAACAACGCCAGAATATAAAGTGTTATGGAGTCAATTTGACAACACTTCTGTTTTGATATTCTGTGAGACTTTTACAGGTTTAGTTTTTTGTTTACACTTAGACTAATTAAAGTCAGGCCCATTTTCAATGAAATCTGCAACAAACATCATTTTCCTGGCTGTAGAAGTGTAGCCGTTCAAGTGATTAGTTCGAAGTATAGAAACCAAACCATTTTTATTGTGTCCATCGAAACATAATGGCAAAAGCATTAGTGCTGCTTTTCTGTCGCTCTCATTCAAAGTATCCAATTCCATAATTGCAGATAGTGAATTGCCTGCATTTTTACTGCCAGCTATAAAATCTTGAATTATAGCACCAACATTTTCACTCGGAAGATACTTTTTTAGAAATGCTGGCGTAAACGGCTTTTTCTGTTCCTCTGACATATTTTCAATTTTGCTTTTATTTATCGTCAAGTCCTTGAAAGCAGAGTCTTTTGCATTACTTAAACACACTGTCGCGTGTTTCTGATACGCTTGTAATGCAGCAATTAAATCTGGCATTCTTCTTTTGAGAAAACCGTTTCCGCAAGTCTCTGCGCGTTTCATATACGCAATCAGTTGATCAATTTCATCGCATTGCCGAATAATAAACCAACAAGGTCGCGGGGTTCCATTTGTGCTGTATGCAGCAGCAACAAATGGCCATGCTTGTTGTGCGGTCAGTTTTTGGTAGGCAGTAGTTAAGACACCTGCGCCATCCAAACCCAAAGCATATAAATCCACTAAAAACTCATCCAGCGGCAAATCCAACCTTTCTTCATCGAGACGGGTGTTGGCTGTCAAAATGTCATTGTTGAATTTATCAGGTGTTGTTTTCAAAGTTCGTTTAATATTTTGTATAGCTATTGGCAATGCTTCTGGATTATCGGATTCAATTCGTACGGGTATGCCTTCTTTCCCACCACGATTTTTAAGTAAGTAAATCGTATGTGCATCTGACAGCGTTTGTGCCAAATACGATAAGTCCTTCTCTGCAGGCGGCAAAACAGAAACTTTATCAAATGCATCAATCCAATCTGGTTTTATTTCGGGAACGTACGGTAAAACAATATACATTCCGCGCAATAAATCTACTTTTGTTTTATAATCATTTGCTGAATGCAATCTTCGGGTAAGATCTTCAATAATTGCTTCCCTATCTCGAACAGTTGCCTCTGGAGCCGGAACATTTTTTAGATAGGGTTTTAATTTTTTGCTTTGAGACAACAACTGAATAAAGTCAAATATATCCGTTGCCAAAGCAACAGCTATATCTCGCGAACATCCACGTCCTGCGTGCAGACCATTAGCACGCAATTCTTGATGCAATTTGAATTTTCCAAGGCAATGAAGAAGTTTTGCTTTTTGATCTGCATGCTCGTCTGGATTTCCCCAAATGTAAGAAATCCTATCGTCTTCGTCTCTTATGCTACAACGCAAATCCTCAATAACTTCACCACCAAATCGGTATATACCAGACGAGATATTTTCTTCTTTCTACATGGACTTTATACCTTGTGCCTGAACTAAACACGCTTTTACCAGCAATTCTGCGGCAGCACCATAAAGGCCAACTACTGGAGCCTGCTTGCTTTCCGGTTTATGTAATTTTCTAAGTGTCGGTATGGACATACCATACAGTGCCAGAAGATATGATTCTACGCCACTATCCAATAGCATGATTGCAGTGTCTTTCAAAAATTTGGGCATAATTTCCCCTCTCCTCCCATTAAATCAGCCTATTTTTGATATTATATCACAGTACTTTGTCAATATCTACTGAGCTTTTGATTAGATTGAGCGTAGTTTTTTACATCTCTGCTATAATGGTCTCAACACCAACAAAGGAGCTAAGGCTATGCCGACCACCTATCCTACCGAACTGAAAGTCAAAGCCATCCGCCGCTATGAAAAGGGTGAGTCAATCAAAGCACTAAGTCAAGAGCTACATGTCTCCCAAAGCACCCTGTACCAATGGCGCAAAAAATACTGTTCGATCAAAACGCCCAACCATACCTACACGCCTGCTAAATTCGATGCCATCTCCCGGCGGCTGCAAAAGCTGGAGCACCACATGGAGATCATCCGCCAGACCGGCTATCTATCCAGCGTACCCTTGCAGAAAAAACTCGCCACCCTTGAGAAACTCTATAATCGGCCGGACAATCCTTTTAGCGTCCATGAACTGTGTGATGCCCTTAATGTGGCAAGGGGAACCTTCTACAACCACGTCTTCCGTCGAGCAGACCGAAGCAAGTATTAAGAGGAACAAGTTCAACTCATGCTGAGGGTCAAACAGATATTTGATAACAGTGGACAGCGCTTTGGCGCGGAAAAGATACGCATCGTCTTGGCTGAGAGCAGCATGCGTGTGGGCAAAAAGCGCATTTCTGCCATCATGCAGGAGTTAGGTCTTTGCAGTGTCCGAACAGATGCGAAAAAGCAGTTCAAGCGTAAGCAACAGTATGCAAAGCAAAATCTGCTGAAACGGGAGTTTTCAGCAGACCATCCCAATCAAATCCGGGTCAGCGATATTACATACTTCAAGGTCAAAAGCTATTGGGTCTATCTCTGCATCATCCTGGATCTATACTCCCGCAAGGTTATTGGCTGGCGGGTATCAAAACATATGAGTACACATCTGGTAACCGCAACCTTTAAGACTACTTATCAGGAACGGGGACGACCAAAAAACCTGACCTTTCACAGTGACCGTGGCAGTCAATATGTTTCAAAAACGCTGACTGAGCTATTTCAGCAGTGTAGTGTGAAGCAGTCTTTCTCTGCTACTGCCAGACCATTGGATAATGCCGTGGCCGAGACTTTCTTTTCCTCCTTCAAACGGGAGGAGGCATACCGGAAAGACTACACATCCGAACAGCACTTCCGCAGGGGTGTGGAAGAGTATATTCGGTTCTACAATGAGGTACGACCCCATCAGACGCTGAACTACAAGACGCCGCAGGCATTTGAGGAAAACTACAAGCCCGTTTTATCGGAAAGCGATGTCTAAATAGACGCCACATGTAAAAATAATAGTTTTGCGTTTAGCGAGTTTTGGAAAGACGGCATCTTAATACAAAAAAGTGGAAAGCCCCGCATTACAAGGCTTTCCGGATATGACAAGTCCCGCTTTTCGATAAAATGGTTTGAAAAGCGGGACTCATTCATATGTAATAGCGAAACACTATAGATATCAGCTTAGTATGTAGAAAAGGTCGAATCGAAACTAACAAAGTTGACTTCGCACCAATGTGATGCCGCCAATAGGCTTTGCATCTTGATCTTTGCAAATAACTGCTTCCTATGTTTTCGCTAAACCTTGTTCCCGTGAAATCACTCAGAAAATTAGCGGAGAGGGCTTTACCAAAGCTTCTAACTGCTGAAACAGAGACTCGATATAAGGAAATAGCTGGTTATTATCAAACTGCCGCAGTTCTTCAATTGCTCCAAGCAAGCTAATGGTTTTCTGTACATCTCTGATATCACTGGGGCAGTTTTGGTCATTGACTCGTAACGAAAAAATTCTATTAGGCTCGAGCTCTTGAATCTCCTCATAACATAGAGCACCCTTATGTTTAAAATAGTTATAGTTTAAGCGTACAGGGGTATTTGAAAAGTTTTCCCAAAAGTTTATTATGAAGTCAAGAACATCACTAAATTGTGGACACATTTTTTTCAAATAGATAAATGGGGAACCATCAGCACCAGGATGCTGAACCAGTCCTTCAGCTTTTCGTAAAGCATCATAAGCTGTTTCTATGGTAGTAATTCCCTCAATTTCTACTGGTTTTCCGTCGAGATATATAAAATATTCTGCCGATATGTAGCAAGTAATCCATGATAAATCTATGACAGTGTTATAGAATATTAGCGCTGCTTCATACATCTGCGCTTTAAGTACATTTTGAAAATATACATTTGCTTTGGCATCTGCACTCTTTTGAAAATAGTGATCCCAGTCGTCGGTTTCTAACTCGTACATAAAGCGCCTTGCGGCCTGATATCTATCGAGAGTTTCTTTTTGCTTTGCCCGAAAAAAGATATCCTTATCATTTGGAATTTTGGTTCCTACTAAGCTGAAAGCGTTATTATCCGGAGGCATAAGATCAAAAACTTCATGTTCGAATTCCATTGTGGTCATCCTTTCATGTTTTTTAGAGTAGTTGCGCCAAAGATATGATACTATGCAGAGCCTTTAATTCGCTTTAATTCAGTTCTGTTGAATAGCAGCAGGCATAACAATTTTCGTATAACATCGTCCAACTCGCAGCAAACATGCTGTATTGCCCAATTTTTACGGCTGCATTCAGAATAATCAAATGTAAAGTGTCCATCCATAAACTCAGAAGCATAAATTTCAAGTACAGTTTCAAAAGCCAAGAAATCACCATGAGCTATTTTGTTCCTCATTTTCCTGAAAAGTACCGCCTGCTGCGCCGCCCTGACCTTTGAATCACATGATTTGAAGAACTGTGGCAACTTTGAGTCAAGTTCGCTTTCTTTACGCTTCTCAAGAAAAAGTTGGCACAGCGAAAATGCCTTCATTAAGTGATTTTCGTTGTACTCATTGTCTTTGTGAATAGTATTGACCAAATAATCGAAAAGCAGGTAGTCATCTCTTGAGTGCAAAAGGTCATCAAAGAGGCCTCCCCATTTCTTCAAAGCAGAAATATACGCTACAGCACTCTCGCCACCCCAGAAAATGCGGTAATGGTCAATTCCATCGTGATTGGATGAGTAAATCCATTGAGGTGTTGGCTTAGGTATTGTATAGCCAGTTTTCTCTGAATAGGCCATAAAGTTGATAAAATCTATGATTTTCTCCGAATAATCTTCTTCGCAAAACCGCCCATCAAAGCAATTGGTATCCCAACCACCAAGGGGCATGTCCACATAATCATAATCTTGGTAGATATAAATCATTTGATTCGCAATTTTTACATAATGCTCATGGGTAAACTTTTCAGGCCATAATTCATTGGGAAATAATGTATGATACAATTTGACAATTCCACACGGATAATTCGTTCCAAGTTTTTCTTGGTATATTTTATCCGCTTTTACAGCCAATTCGAGTTCATCTGCCAGATTATCTCTCCATTGATTGTATTCCTCGTTTGGGAGATTCGCTATATATAATCCGAGTTTTTGGGATATACATGTCGGTTCAATTTTCCCGTAGAAATTAAGTACAACCATTTTTCCTCCAAAATTGGTAAAAACTCTTTAATGCTGTCTGTTAGGTAAATCTCTTGCTTTGTAATTTTATTTGTCACATAAAAATTTTTACCTGTCATTTTTCAAGTATAGCATACTTTCTCCTCCAAGTCGAGGTAGTACAATAGTCTCAATACCAACAAAGGAGCTGAGGCTATGCCGACCACCTATCCCACCGAACTGAAAGTCAAAACCATTCGCCGCTATGAAAAAGGCGAGTCCATCAAAGCGTTAAGCCAGGAACTGCACATCTCTCAAAGCACCCTGTACCAATGGCGCAAGGAATACTGCTCGATCAAAACATCCACCCGCACCTATACTCCTACCGAATTCAACGCCATCTCTCGCCGCCTGCAAAAGCTGGAGCATCACATGGAAATCATCCGCCAGACCGGGTATCTGTCCAGCGTGCCATTGCAGAAAAAGCTTGCTACCCTTGAGGAACTCTATAATCGGGTGGGCAATCCTTTTAGTGTCCATGAACTGTGCGATGCTCTTGATGTGGCAAGGGGAACCTTCTACAACCACATCTTCCGTAAGGCAGACAGAAGCAAATACCAAGAGGATCAAGCTCAACTCGTGCTAAAGGTCAAACAGATATTTGATGATAGTGAGCAACGCTTTGGTGCGGAGAAAATCCGCATTATCTTGGCTGAGAGCGGCATTCGTGTTGGTAAAAAGCGTATTTCCGACATCATGCAAGAGTTAGGACTATGCAGTGTCCGGACGGACGCCAAAAAGCAGTTTAAGCGCAAGCAGCAGTATGCAAAGCAAAATCTGCTGAAACGGGAGTTCTCAGCAGAGCACCCCAATCAAATCTGGGTCAGCGATATTACATACTTCAAGGTCAAAAGCTATTGGGTCTATCTCTGCATCATCCTGGATCTATACTCCCGCAAGGTTATTGGCTGGCGGGTATCAAAACATATGAGTACACATCTGGTAACCGCAACCTTTAAGACTACTTATCAGGAACGGGGACGACCAAAAAACCTGACCTTTCACAGTGACCGTGGCAGTCAATATGTTTCAAAAACGCTGACTGAGCTATTTCAGCAGTGTAGTGTGAAGCAGTCTTTCTCTGCTACTGCCAGACCATTGGATAATGCCGTGGCCGAGACTTTCTTTTCCTCCTTCAAACGGGAGGAGGCATACCGGAAAGACTACACATCCGAACAGCACTTTCGTAGGAGTGTGGAGGAGTATATTCGGTTCTACAATGAGGTACGCCCCCACCAAACACTGAACTACAAGACACCGCAGGTGTTTGAGGATAACTACGGGTCTGTTTTATCGGAAAGCAGTGTCTAAATAGACGCTATATGTAAAAAAATTAGTTTTGCGTTTGGAGCGTTTTGGAAAAGCAGTGTCAGAATATGAAAAAAGCGGAAAGCCCTATATATCAAGGCTTCCCGGATATGACAAGTCCCGCTTTTCGATAAAATGGTTCGAAAAGCGGGACTCATTCATTATGGTGCGACCAGCGGGACTTGAACCCGCACGGTGTTATCCATACGCCCCTCAAACGTACGCGTCTGCCGATTCCGCCATAGTCGCATATACTCGACGTGAAATCACGTCGAATAACATTGTAACCGATTTTCGGAATCATTTCAATACTTTTCTTTTCATTTGCGTCTTTTTATTGGGCAGAATCCAGGATCTCCATGTTTTTATCTTTGGTCAGCCGCCATTCCTCGGCGCCGCGGTAAACATCGCAAAACATCGGAGCGCTTTCCGTTTGCAACTTCCAGGCCGCCATTCTGCCGTAGGTCTTATAAAACAGGCAGTAGTACGGCAATTCTTTCTTTAAAACGGTTTTCATCTCACTGTAGGCCGTTCGTTTCTCATCGCTTTTCGCTCCCTGCTCCATGGTCGTCAAACACCCGTCCACATCGGCATTGGAATACCCTGCCGGATTGTTGTAGCCGCTGTGCAGCAGAAACCGCAGGTCGTACGCCTCGTTAAAACTGTAGCCGCCCAAAAACATCTCGTAATTTCGCGAAGCGATTGCCGCCTGATACGACGCCCAGTCCAAAAACCGAATCTGGCAATCGATGCCCGCCTGCAATAGCTGTTCCTGAATCATCGAGGCAGCATCCCGCCGCAAAACAGAGCCATCGTTGACGGTCAGCGTAATGGATAACAGCTTTCCGTCACCGTCCCGAAACATGCCGCCCTCTCCATCCTGATAGCCCAATTCCCGCAGCAGAGCCTTGGCCGCCTCCACATTATACTCGTAGGGATCGCCTTCATTTTCCATTCCCAGATAGTCGGGATAGTACAGACTGTCCGTTGCAATTCCATTGTTGTAATACACGTGATCCAAAAGCTGCGTCACATCGATGGAATAAGCGATGGCCTGACGCAGCTTTTCCTGAGACAGCACCGGATTCATCGTATTGAAGCCCAGTATCTCCGCCTCGTTGGAAGGGAAATTTAAAATATCAACGTCCTTGTTGGAATACATGGTTTCCCGGTCGATATCCCGTAAAAATACAAGATTCAGATCGCTGATGGCAAACAGATTTACCAGATTGGCGTTGTCGCTTGCCACCTTGAAGGTTACCGTATTGGAAGCCTTTGCGCCGCCGTGATAGGATCGATTCGACACCAGACGGATCTCCTCGCCCGTCTTGATTGTCTCCACCTGATACCGCCCCGTTCCTACGGGCGTAAACTTTTCCGACGCCTTCAGCCAGGCGGAAGTACTGCTGTATTGATGCTTTGGCAATATGGGAAACGTGAGCCTTTCCAGGCTGCTGTTATTGGCGTCGGCAAAGGTCAAAACCACCGTGCGGTCGTCGTTTACCTTGACGCTTCGAATGATATCCGTCTGCGCTTTGTAAAGGGAATGGGAGGATTTCAGCGCCTCTATCGTGAACTTCACATCCTCCGCCGTCATCGACTTCCCGTCATGCCACTGCACGCCGCTTTTCAGACGCACCGTCATCTTCGTTCCCTCTTTATCGAAAGACCAGCTTTCCGCCAGTACCGGTTCTGCCTCCAGCTGCTCATTCAATCGGAACAGTCCTTCGTAGATCATCTTTTCCACGTAGTACACATCCTCATCCGCAGAAAGCAGCGGATTCCAGGTGCGCACCCGATTGATGGGCAGACAGATATCCGTAACTACCTGCATCTCGTTGGGCGTCTTGTTATCGCCCAGCAGTTCTATGCTCTGATCGCATCCCGTTGCCATGACCGCGCCCAGCGCCAGTCCCATAACCGCAAACAAAGCGATTGCCGCACTGATCCATCCGTTTCTGTGCCATTTCATGTTGCGTCACCTCCCATCTGCGCTAAGAGATGGTCCACCTGCGCGCAGAGGTATTCCTCCGTTTGGGAATTGTCCAAAACCCTGTCGGCACGCGCCAGCTTTTCCTGCCGCGCCATCTGATTTTTCATCCGATTGCGGATTTCTCCCTCCGTCCATCCGTTGCGTTTCTGAATCCGTTCCATGCGAATGTGGTCGGGAACGTCCACCACCCAGACCGAATCTACCTTCTGATCCAGTCCCGTTTCAAACAGCAAAGGCGCATCCAAAAATACCAGCGCATCCTGCCGGTCTCCCAGACATGCCGCCAGTTCCGCTTTCCGTTCGTCGATGCGCGCAAAAATAGCGCCGTGGGTGATGCGATTCAGCGCATTTTTGCCTTCTTCTGTGGCAAAGGCGATGGCCGCCAACTTCCGGCGATCCAGACTTCCGTCCTTCATCAAAATCTCATCGCCGAACTGCTGCACCAACTGCTTCAGCGCCGGCCTTCCCGGCTCCACCACTTCTTTCGCGATTTCATCCGCATCGATGACTGCATATCCTTTTGTCTTTAAATAGCGGGATACCGTAGACTTTCCCGCCCCGATTCCTCCGGTCAATCCGATGATTTTCATGGGATACGTCCTATTTCAAATCAAACCAGCTATCGCCTGTATGAAGATCCACCAACAGCTTTACCTTCATTTCCACCGCGGATTCCATGCAGCGCCGCAGCAGCTCTTTCACCTGCTCCAGCTCGCTTTTATGCGCCTGGATGATCAACTCGTCATGAACCTGCAGCAGCAGATGAGATTTGCTGCATTCCTCTCTCAGCGCCCGATCCACCTGAATCATGGCAATCTTAATGATATCCGCCGCCGTTCCCTGAATGGGCGAATTCATAGCAAGCCGCTCGCCGGCCTGCCGCACCATGTAGTTGGAGGCGTTGATTTCCGGAATGGATCTTCTGCGACCCATCATGGTGGCAACCCAGCCGTTCTCCCTGCCGCTTTTTACAAGCTGATCCATGTATTCCTTTACGCGGCTGTACTTGCGGAAGTATTCTGCAATGTACGCCTCCGCTTCTTTTCTGGTGATGTTCAGATTGTTGGACAATCCAAAGCCGCTCATGCCGTAGATAACGCCGAAATTCACCGCCTTGGCGTTGCTTCTCTGCAAGGCTGTCACCTCGTCCGTGGGCACGTTGAACACCCGAGACGCCGTACTGCGGTGAATGTCCTCTCCCTGATTAAACGCCTCGATGAGCGAAGGATCGCCCGACAGATGCGCCAAAACCCGCAGCTCAATCTGGGAATAATCCGCGCCGACGAAGATATAATCGTCGCTTTCCGGAACGAACACCCGACGCAGCTGACGCCCCAACTCCTGCCGAATGGGAATGTTTTGCAGGTTGGGTTCCGTACAGCTGATGCGGCCGGTTGCCGTCACCGTCTGCTGAAAGTGGGCGTGAATTTTTCCCCGACTGTCAATGAGCGGAAGAAGTCCTTCCACATAGGTACTGTTCAGCTTGGATAACTGACGAAATTCTAAAATATCGGCTACGATGGGATAATCTCCCGCCAGCCGCTCCAGAATTTCCGCTCCGGTGGCATATCCCGTCTTTGTCTTTTTTGCCCCGGGAAGTCCCAGCTTCTCAAAGAGAACCACTCCCAACTGCTTCGGCGAATTGATGTTGAAGGTCTCCCCCGCAGCCTGATAAATTCGTTCCTGACAAAGCTGGATTCCCTCTTTCAGCCTTTCGCCCATCTCCTTCAATTCCTGACGATCCACGGCAATTCCCCAATGCTCCATGGAAGCCATCACGGAAATCAAGGGCAGTTCGATGGTCTCCAAAACCGTTTGAAGTCCTTCGTCCTCAATTTTCTGTTTCTGGAAATCCCGCACCGCTTCGCTGACACTGCACCACAGCTGACCGTACCTGCCGTTGATTTCTCCCCCATCGGTAAACAATGTCATCTGTTCGTTTTCCTCTGCAAATGTCTTCTCCGAGGAAAGCTGAGAAATCCCCAATTCCAGCGCGATCACATCCAGATCATAGCTGCTTCGCGAAGGCTGCAGCAAGTACTGTCCAATAGACGTATCGAAGGCCACAGGATGATTGGAAAGCGAAAATCCCTGCGCCATAAGCGCATAGTAATCCTTCTTCAATCCATGACCACCCAAAGCGGCATCACAGCTCCGAAACAATTCTTTCAGCGCCTCCATGACCTGATCGTTTGCTCCGTCGGCGTAATAGCTGTGTTCCTGCGTCTGAAGGGTGATTCCCTCCAAAAGGGGATCTCCTCTGTGGTTGTCGTCGCCGAAGGTCTTCATCAACAGCAGGCCTTCCCCTTTCGCCTCCGCCTCTAATTGTTTGACCTCGGCCGCTTCCCTTAATATCACCAGCGGACGGCTCCTGACCTGAACGGGCAACCCTTCAGCAGTTCCTTCCGACTGCGGCTTTGCGCCGAATTCTATGTCGGATTCCATGCCGGATTTTACTCCGCCGCTGCGTTTTGGCGAAGCTGCCGCCTGTCGCGCGGAACTTTTTTCCGCCGCCCCCTTGGTCATCTTCTTCAAAAAGCTGTTAAATTCCAGCTTTCGGTAACACTCGATCAGCCGCTCTTCATCCGCCTCCCTGACGCGGCAGGCCTCAAAATCCACTTCGATGGGCACTTCCGTCACGATGGTAGCAAGCCTGCGGCTCATCACCGCCAGCTCCGCGTTTTCCTCCACCTTCTCCCGCAGCTTGGCGCTGGAAATCTCATCGGTGCGTCGAATCAGTTCCGCTACGCTGCCGAACTGTAAAATCAGCTTCTGCGCCGTCTTTTCTCCCACGCCGGGAAGACCGGGAATGTTATCGGAGGAATCACCCATCAGTCCTTTAAAATCGATGAATTGCTCCGGCGTAAAGCCGTATTTATCCATCATCGCCTGACGGTCGTACAGTTCAAATTCGGAGATGCCTTTTTTCGTCAAAAGAATGGTAGTCACATCTGTGGCAAGCTGCAAGGCGTCCCTGTCTCCGGTGATAATCAGCGGAGCCAGTCCCGCCTCCTCACCGCGGCGCGCCACCGTTCCGATGATGTCGTCGGCCTCGAAACCGTCAATTTCCAACATCGCGATGTTCATAGCGGACAGCACTTCCTTCAGCAGGGGAAGCTGCATGGCCAATTCCGGCGGCATCCCCTTTCTGCCCGCTTTATAAGCGTCGTATTCCCGATGACGAAACGTAGGCGCCTTTCTGTCAAAGGTCACCGTCAGATACTCCGGTTGGTAGTCCGTTTTAATTTTATTCAACATAGTAAGAAAACCGTACACCGCTTGGGTGTACAGTCCTTCTTTTGTAATCATCGGTCTTTGTATGGCATAGTAGGCTCGATTGATCAGGCTGTTTCCATCGATTATTACGATTCTGTCTCTTTCCATACAAAACTCCTCACTTCATCATCTATATTGACTTTAAATTCGATCTCCGCATTGTCCGAAGCGCAAATTACCTCCGTCAGAATAAATTCACGATCTCCAATCTGCTGGTACAGCCACTGCGTCCTCTCCATCACCGGTTCTGAAATTTTCATTCCTTCCGACGTATTGCTGACCACCAATAAAAGCGCGTTCTCTCCACCGGAAAGGCGATAGATATTGCTGTTCGGCCGAGAGGTCAAATTGACCCTCTGGAACGCAAGCTCCGACTCCTGCGGACGAAGCAGATCAGAATACAGCTTCAACGTTTGCTCCGCGCTCTCCTGACTGTATTGCAAGTCGTTTTTATAATTCATGGCCTCCGCCAGTCGTTGACTGTCGTTTTCCGTGACGCCTTCCACAATCCAGCTCATCAGCTGTTCACAGTCGATCTCAAAGGCTTGTTTGGTCTTGGCAGCCGTTTCTCCGCGGGATATGCTGGCTTCTGTAGTCTCAACGCCGGACGAAAGCTGCGAACCCCCATCCAGGCCGGAACCCGCATCATTGGAAACCATCGTACTTCTCAGCGCAAATTCTTCCATAAAAGCCTGTGCATCCTCCGGTGAAACCTCATTTGACGAAGCTTCGTCTATTCCCGCCGCACTGTCAGCATCCTCTAAGGCCATTTCGCTGAATTTAGCCGAATCCTTTTCGCTCCTGTTGATGTCTCCCTTGGCGTCGGAAACCGCTTTGCCGCCATCAGCGCAATCTTCGACGCTGTTAGCGTTTGCCGCCTTCGTAAGTTCGTCCTGCATCTCCTCCGATTCTGTCGCCCGCTGCTCAGAAATTTCTCTTTTCTGAGACATATTCTCCATCAATCCCAGACCAACATCCTCGCGAACCATATGAACGGATAACAGACCGATCAGAAGACAGGCGGCTACCGTCGTCCACTTTTTCCAGACAAGCGCTCTCTTTTTCGCCTTTTCTTCTTTTAATGCCCGACGCAGGCGCAGATCGAACTGGTCGGGAACGGGAGCTTCCGGCAACCGGGACAACATTTCCAGCAGCTGTAACACCTCCCGGTCCTTCTGTTCGTTTGTTTCTTTTTTTGCATCATCGTACATGCCGGTTCCTCCCTCCTTCATGATTTATTAGTTAGACGGAAGAAATCTCCGTTTTGTTCCAATAAAATCTCACGAAGTCGATTTCTGGCTCGATTGATCCGCGATTTGATCGTCCCCATGGAACAATCAAGCATTTCACTGATCTCCTCATAGGAAAAACCCTGAATATCCCGAAGGACGATAACCTCCTTCTGATCCGGCTTCAACTGCGCCAACGCCTCTAAAATCTGCGCCGCCTGCTCCTTGCGCAGCAGCGCTTCCTGCGGCCCCGGTTCCGGATCGGGAAGCTCCAGCGTATACTCGTCTTCCTCGTCACTGCGAATCATACTCTCCGTCATCGCCGCATTGTTTTTCCGCAGCATATCGTTGCAGGTATTCACCACAATGCGGTACACCCAGGTGTCAAACTTACTCCCCTCTTTAAAACTTCCCAGATGACGGTAAATTTTAATGAAGCTCTCTTGAAGGGCGTCCATAGCGTCTTCCTCATTGTGGAGATATCGCAATGCAATATTATAAGCTCTCGTCTTACACTGTTCAATCAACAGCTCAAACTGCCGCTCATCGCCGGCTTTCGCCGCCGCAATCAATTCCTTTTCCGATTTGAAAGACACCGTTTCACTCCTTTTTATAAAAAAGCTTCCGGCAGCACATGAGATAACAATACCGTAGAAGTGACGGTACCCACACCGCCGGGTACCGGTGTGATGGCTCTGACCGCAGGCGCTACGGCATCGTAATCCACATCACCGCAGGCGCCCCTTTCATCGAAGTTGATGCCGATGTCGATGACGATGCTGTTTTCATTGAAATACTCCGCACCGAAAAATCGGGGTCGTCCCACACCGACCACCACAATGTCGGCCTGAGAAGTGATCCGTGCCAAATTTTTCGTCCTGGAATGGCATACGGTCACCGTGGCGTTCTGCTCCAGCATCATGATGGATAACGGCCTTCCGATGACCCCGCTGCGATTGACGATCACCACATTTTTTCCTTCCAGCGAAAAACCGTAATAGCTCAAAATGCGCATGACAGCTTCCGGCGTGCAGGGCGGAATTGCTCGTTCATCGCTGACCATGACATACTGCAAATTCTGCGGATTCATGCAGTCTACATCCTTTTCCACAGAAACCGCCTCAATCACCGCCTGCTCATCGATTCCCACAGGCAGCGGACGAAATACCAGAATTCCCCGAACAGCATCGTCTCCATTTAGTGCATCGATCAATTCCAATATTTCATCTGTGGTGACCTGTTCATTCATGGCTTCCACACGAACCGGCAACCCCAGCGCCGCGCAATTTTTCATCACCATGCGTTCGTAGGCCAGGTCGTCGGACCGTTCCCCCACCCTCACAACGGCAAGCTGCGGACGCTCCTTCTCGTCCATCTTATCTAAAAATTTCTTGATTTTTTCCTTCAAGGCATCGGCCACCGCTTTTCCACGCAATTCCATCATGGGCGCAATTCCTCCTCCACCGCTTTATATATATCGGAAGCCAACCCCATTCCCCTTGCAAACACTTCTTCCGTTCGTCTGCGATAACTCTCCGCTTTTTGTTTATCCTTCATCAATTTCAAATTGATGTATACATTCAGCCGCGCCGCCTCCATGGCCGCCTTGCAGCAAGCCGCCGCGCATCCTGCATCGCTTACCGCAAGCCGCGAACCGCTTTTTTGGAATTCCGCTATCAGATCTACCGCCTCTGCACAAAGCACCAATACGTCCAGCGGCGCTTCTGTTGCCCCCGCCAGCGCTTGTTGAACGGCCGCATCCTTCGCCCTTTTTTCTTCCTCTGTGAACGACGGCATCCGATATGCCTGTGAAAGGGGCAAAAACGCTTCTTCATCGGCCTTTACCATAGACTGCAATTTCAAAGACAGTTCATTGGCTCGCTTGACCAGCCGTCTCATTTCCTCTTCCACATGTGCATACGTTTTTTTGCCCACGGTCAGATTCCCCACCATTGCTCCCAGGGAAATCCCCACGGCGCCCACCAGAGCCGCCGCGCCGCCGCCTCCCGGCGCCGGTTTGGAAGAAGCCAGATCCTCCAGCCAGCTTGTACAACTTTGTTCGATCATGATCCTTTGCTCGCCTTTCTTTTTCATTGCAGTTCATGAAATCTTTCTGCGGTTTTTGCCTGAAGTTTCTCTCACACAGATGCCGGATTGGCCCGTTCTGCCGCGACTTCGCAGAACAAATTGTTTATCTTATTTATTATAGTCTTTTTTCCATCTGATTAAAAGACCAAAATCACATAATCCAAAGAGAAGTGTCAAACTTAACAAAACCCAAGTGAAAAGGCAAAGCGATCTGTCAACACAAATGCAATTTCCCCTTAAAAGTGATATAATATATGATATTCATTTTAAAGAATGCGGAGATAATTATGCTGTTTCATACATTTGCTTCACAGGATGAACGGAGAAAGTTCGGCGGTTCTGACTTTTTAGAATTACAGCCATGCCGGTTAGCGCGGGACGCCCAGCTCAAAGAAATTGTGTCGGTTGACGCGATTGAACATTGGAAAGACGATTCCCTTTACATTCACGGAGACGACATGAGCGAATTTTATATCCAATACGGAAACATTTTTCGGGATGGCTACTACAAAAACGGAAGCCGGGGAATCGCAGATTGGTGTGGAATCAACTACTACCCTCTGGAAGAAACCCAGCGCATTGCCGCGCTGTTAAAAAGAGAGCGACCAACGGATTTTCAGGTATTGCTTGATTGGTTGTCGGATGCAGAAAAATACAACGGCATCTATCTTTTGGGCGTGTAAAGAGTCCTATTTAGTCAAACTCATACGCCCGCCCATTTTGCGTACAAAAAAAGAGAAGTCCCGAATGTGCCGTCAGACCACGAATTCATACCCTATCTCCCGATAGGTGGGTTCTCTGTTTCCGCTTCTGCCATCCACTCGAAGGAGGCTCGACATCCGCTTGGAAAACGCGAGATCCCGTGCATGATCTGTAGGTTAAATTACATGGCCTTAACGAACACCTCAGGATGATTTCTCTTATGATGGTTATAGTATATCACGCAATTGAAAAAATGTCACTTTCAATTTTTTCTTCCGAAAGAAAAAATGCCCTGCGATCACAAAATCACAAGGCACATTCATTGAACCGCTTCTGCTGGGACGCTTCTGTATTCCAGCGTTTCTTTCGCTCAGACACTTTCGGTTCGGCCGCTTCTTTCGCCCTTTGCCGCCAAATTATTCGTACAAGTCGATGGTGCAGTTGGTATACACTTTCTGCACATCGTCGTTATCCTCCAACAGTTCGATCATTTTCTTCAGATTCTTGATATCGCCTTCATCCGTCGGCGTGGATTCCATGGAAGGGACGTATTCCACGTCGGCCTCCACCGTTTCATAGCCTGCTTCCTTGATGGCGTCGTTCACGTCGTTGAATACCTCAGGAGATGTGAGGATTTCAAAGCTGTCATCGTAAGTGAGCATATCGTCAGCGCCCGCCTCCAGCGCAACCTCCATCAGCGCATCTTCGCTGATTCCGTCGGCTTTTTCGATGATGATTACACCTTTACGCTCAAACATATAAGACACGCATCCGGGAACGCCCAGATTGCCGCCAAACTTATCGAAGGCATGCTTCATCGCCGCCGTAGTACGATTTTTGTTATCGGTGAGCACGTCCACGATTACGGCAACACCGCCTGCGCCGTATCCTTCAAAGCTGCCCGGCTCGTAGCTTTCGCCGCCCAGTTCGCCTGTACCTCTCTTAATGGCACGATTGATATTGTCATTGGGCATCCCGATGCCCTTCGCCTTATCGATGGCCGTTCTCAGGGAAGGGTTGTAGTT
>CANEEC010000036.1 GCA_947426455.1 uncultured Clostridia bacterium
TACGAACACTGCCCGGCCATCGCCAGCCGGGTGGGTGGAATTCCTACGCTGATTCGCCACGGCGAGACGGGTTTTCTCTTTGAACCCGGAGACGTGGACAGCTTTGCGGAATACATTTACCGGCTGTCCGTAGACGAGGAACTTCGCCGGCAGCTTGCGGAAAACCTGTTTGAAAAGGCCAGACGGGAATTTTCCTTAGACCGGATGAAGGAGGTGCAGGAGGAAGCCTACCGCACCATTCTTCGCCGCAGACAGTATCAAGGCAGGCGTCACGGCGCCGTGCTCTGCGGCGCTTACGGACGGGGCAACGCCGGCGATGAAGCCATTTTGAAGGGCATTTTAAGCCAGCTTTCCGGCATCGATCCCGACCTGCCCTTCTGGGTGATGACGCGAAATCCCCAGGAGACCAGGCTGACCCACAAGGTTAATTCACTTTACTTGTTTAACATATTTACTTTTTTGCGAAAACTGCGAAAGTCCCAACTGTTTGTCAACGGCGGCGGGAGCCTGATGCAGGATGTGACCTCGTCCCGATCTCTGCTGTTTTATCTGTTTACGCTGAAAGCGGCAAAGCTCTGCGGGTGCAAGATCATCATGTACGGCTGCGGCATCGGTCCCATCACCAGAGAGGGCAACAAGAAGATTGCCGCAAGAGTGTTGAACAGCACGCCGGACATCATCACCCTGCGTGACAGCGCTTCGAAACAGCTTCTGGATGAAATGGGAGTGGACAAGCCGAAGATCGCTTTGGCCGCCGATCCTACGGTGAACCTGGGGAAGGCCGACGAGGCACAGATCGGTTATGCCTTCGCGACCGAGGGCGTCCCTGCGGATTGTAAGAAGATCGGCTTTTGCCTGCGGAACTGGAAGAAACCTCTCAACGAGGAGGCCGTTGTGGCGGCGGCGGAATACGCTTATCGCCGGTACGGTCTGACGCCGGTATTCGTGCCCATTGAAGTGCCCAGCGACGTGATCGTGGGACAGAGAATCTGTGAAAAGCTCTCCGTTACCGGATATGCGTGCAAGAACGTCCACCCGGTGGAGGAAATGATCGGTATGCTGGGTTCCATGGAAGCGGTGATCGGTATGCGGCTTCATTCCCTGATCTTCGCCACAGCCGGCGGCGCGCCGGTAGTGGGCATTTCCTACGACGTGAAGGTGGACAGCTTTATCAGGGACATCGGCTCCCATTTCTGCGTGGCTTTAGAGGGACTGGAGGCGGAGCAGCTCTGCCGGTATATCGACGAAATCATGGCGCAGGATGAAGGCTGCGCCGGTGAGGTGCAGATGCGGCTGAAACGCATGGAGACCATCAATGAAGAAGCGGCAGGCTCGCTGCTTCGGGCGGAAGGAGGAATGTAAATGCGGCAAATTGTCTGCATATCCACCACCAACTATCATCCCATCCCCACGCGAAAGCAGAATGTGATGAACCGGCTTTCCGATGCGGAGATCCTCTATATCGATCCGCCGGTGAGCTGGATTGCGCCGCTGAAGGACAAAAATGCCAGGGAGCGGTTATTCAAGTGGAAGCGTCCGGGAGAGCGGGTGAAGGACAACATCACGGTGTACGCCGCGCCGCCGGTGTTGCCCTTTTTCAACAAATACCGGTGGATCAACAGGATCAATCAGAGGCGGCAGGCCAGGTTCATTCGTCAGAAGATCAGAGAACACGGCTTCGACAGGCCGTATATCTGGTGCTATTCGCCCAATTCCTGCGATTGCGTGGATCTGTTGGAGAAGCGGGGATTGATTTACGACTGCGTGGATCGTCATTCCGCATACAAAGGAATGATCACCCCGGCGGTGGTGGATAAAATGGAAGAAGAGCTGGCGCGAAAGGCGGACATGGTCTTCTGCACGGCGGAAGGCCTCCGGGAAACGCTGGAACAATATAACGAAAACGTGAAGATGATTCCCAACGGCGCGGCCTACGAAATCTTTTCTCAGGTGGCCGCCATGGGGGACAAGCCTGTCGATCCGAAAAAGCCGGTCTTCGGCTTTGTGGGAATGCTGCAGGAGTGCATCGACTACGACTGTATCCGGGCGCTGGCTGAGAAATATCCCCAGGGGGAGGTTCGGCTCATCGGGCGAACCCTTCCCGGGGTGGACGTCAGCGCGCTTTCGAAGTATCCCAACGTGAAGTTCTGCGGGTTGGTGCCCCAGAAGGAGCTTCCGGAAAAGATTTGGGATTTCGATGTCTGTCTCAACGTGTTTAAAGAGGGACGGTTGTCCAAAGACGTAAGTCCCTTGAAATTTTATGAATATCTGGCGACGGGAAAACCCATCGTCAGCACCAGAGAGCCTTTGCAGGTGTCGGATTTTGCCCACGTGGTGCACGTGGCTTCCGGCCTGGAGGATTTTCTGAAAAAATGTGAGGAAGCGCTCTGCGAGGAAGAACCCGGCCGAAGCCAAAAGGCGGCCGAGCGGCTGGAATACGGCCGGAAGTGTTCCTGGGATGAGCGGGTAAAACAGATGGAAGCTATTTTAAAAGAGAAACAAATTTTTCAGTAGGAAGAAAGGGATATGGCAATGAAACTGATCAACGAAAAGGGAAAGCTGTTTGGGATCATCAATGTGGTGGATCTGATCATCGTAGTGATGGTAATCGCCATGGTGGGCGCGGTGGTGACGCAGATTTTGGGAAGCCGCGTTCAGGCCGCGGTGTCGCCTCAGGTGGACTGCACCATGGAGGTCTGCATCATCGGTACGGCGCCCCGCCTGTTAAACGAGTTGGAGCGTCAGGATCTGGTGGGCGAGAAACTGGTGTCGGGAAACGAATATCTGGACGCCTACGTGGAGGACGTGTGGTTTGAGGATTATATCACTCAGGCGGTGAGAGACGACGGCATCATCGTGGACGCGGTGGATCCCTCCAAGAAGGATGTCATCGTGAAGATCAAATGCAAGGTGGCCAAGGGAACGGCCAGTCCCAAGATCGGCAGTCAGGAGCTGCGCGCGGGACGCACCTACATTGTAAAGACGCAGACCTTCGAAAGCAGCGGCACCATCCGTTACGTAGACATCGCGCAAGAGTAGTGGGAGCGACCTATGAATATACTGCAAAACAGTGGAATTTGCCGGTTTTTCGCCGGTATATGGCTGACGCTGTATCACAGCTGGGAGGGAAGCCTCTTGGGCAGAATGTCCCGGGGACTTCAAAAAAGCTATGAAGTATCCCGTTCGGCTCGCCTGTGGGACGCTTTCTGCTCCGTGGAAAACCCGGGGCCGTCCTCAGCCTGGGCGGGTCTTTGGGATCGCGTTCGCAGATTCTGGGAGCGGATGGGAGAATTCCTGTCTCACAGCCTGTGCTACCGCATCGTCATCTGGGTGAGAGACCTGTATTTGAAATTGACACAGACTAGCGTCATATTCCGTCAGATCAACCGACTCAGCCTTCATCAGTGGGTGTTGGCGGCTTTTTCCGCCTACCTGCCCATCGAATACGTCATTCGCGATCTGCTGGGAATCGGCCTTCTGGCCTCCGTGTGGGAGGAACTGTTCATTCTGGGCGCGCTGGCGCTGATTTTGTGGCGGGTAGGTCTGAAACAGACCGGAGCCATCCGAAGGAGCACGCCGGTGGGCAGCTTTCTGCTGCTGTTCATGGCCGTGGGTTTTCTGCTGATGAGCCTGATTCAGCCCAACGAAGCTATCGCCTTTGCGGGTTATCGGGCGCAGGTGGAATACATGATCTGGTTCTTTCTGATCCTGCACCTGATCGAGGACGACAGGGACTTTAAAGTGCTGTATGCGACCTTTGGAGCCATGGTATTTCTTCTGTCGCTGCACGGAATTTACCAGTACATCATCGCCGTTCCTATTCCCGCAGGATGGGTGAGCCAGACGGAGATGGGGGTTCGCACCAGGGTGTTCTCCCTGACGGGAAGTCCCAACATCTTCGGTTCTCTTCTGGTGATGGGAGCGCCTCTGGCGGCTTCGGGAATGTACTACTGGAAGAAGCCGATCCTGAAATTTCTGTCCCTGTGTGCTACGGGGGCGATCTGCCTGTGCCTGCTGTTCACCTTCTCCAAGGGCGCGTGGCTGGGCATCGTGCTGGCTGTCATTCTGTTCGCCCTGTTTTTGGATAAGCGTCTGCTGGGCGTTATGGGAGCGGCCATCGCCGGCGTTTTGATGGCGGTTCCCTCGGTGACCAACCGCATCACCTATCTGTTCACCTCCGACTATGCGGAGGCCTCCGCCGTGGGCGGGCGTTCCCTGCGCTGGGAGACGGGCTGGAACCTGCTTCACGACAACAATCCCTGGCTGGGTTTCGGATTGGGTCGCTTCGGCGGAGCCGTGGCCATGAACAATCAGGTGTTGGACGAAACGGAGGAATTCAGCTATTTCTACATGGATAACTACTACTTAAAGACCATGGTGGAAATGGGATATATCGGCATCATCTTCTTTGTGATTTTGCTGGCGGGACTTCTGATCTGGGGAATTCGCGCCGTCTACCAGAGCGACGGCGGACTGACCAGAAATCTTCGCGTCGATCCGCTGTTCCGCAATGAGGGAAACATCAGGGTGCTGGCCGTGGCCATCTTCTCCGGCCTCATGGGCGTGCTTCTGCACTGCTATTTCGAAAATATCTTTGAAGAACCGTATATGATGACCTATTTTTGGGGATTGGCCGCCGCGCTGATGTATGCCGGCTTTTTTAGAAAAAAGGAGGAACCAGTATGAATCGTATGAGTATGGGAGGGACGGCTGCCCCCGAGGGCGCACTGTCCGCTGCGGAAATCAAAAGAGTGAAGGGACTGGGGTGTCTTCAGGATAAGATGAAACCCAACACGTTCAACGTGCGGGTCATCACCAGAAACGGGAAAATTACAGCGGAGGAACATCGGGTAATCGCGGACGCCGCCGAGAAATTCGGAAGCGGAGCCATTGCCATGACTGTTCGCCTGACTTTGGAGATTCAGGGCGTTCCCTATGACAATCTCCAGCCATTGATGGACTTTTTAAGCGAGCACGGCCTTCAGACAGGCGGTACCGGAAAGCTGGTGCGTCCCGTGGTTTCCTGCAAGGGAACGACGTGCCAGTACGGCCTGATCGATTGCTATGCGCTCAGCGATAAGCTCCACGAGAAATTTTATGTGGGTTATCATCAGGTGCCGCTGCCTCACAAGTTCAAAATTGCCGTGGGTGGCTGTCCCAACAACTGCGTCAAGCCGGATCTGAACGATCTGGGAATCATCGGTCAGCGCGTTCCCGTCATCGACAGCGCCAAATGCCGCGGCTGCGCCAAGTGTCAGGTGGAGATCAACTGTCCTGTCAAGGCGGCAAGCGTGGCGGAAGGCAGGGTACATATCGACGAAAACCAGTGCAACCACTGCGGCCGCTGCAAGGGGACGTGTCCCTTCGGCGCCCTTGTGGAATACAAAGACGGATATAAAATCACCATCGGCGGACGTTGGGGAAAGAAAACGGCCATGGGGATTCCGCTTCGCAGGCTCTTAACTTCCGAGGATGAGGTCCTTCAGGTGGTGGAACGGGCGATTCTGCTCTTTAAAGAGGAAGGCGCTCCCGGCGAACGCTTTGCCGATACCATCCGGCGGCTGGGCTTCGACTACGTGGAACGGAAGCTGCTGGACGGAAAATAAAAAGAATACGGACAGTGATAAAAAAGTCGCCTGCAATCATGAGGCGACCTTAAAAGTCAGATTTTTAAAGCGCAGCAGTTTGAATGACTGCTGCGCTGTTTTTGTTCGGGATTTAGTTTTTGCCCAGCAGGTGGCAGGCGAAGCCTGCGGCCTCGGCCTTTTTCGCGTCGGCGAAGTTTCTGGTGTCGAAGAAGTTCCTGCGGCGCATGATTTTGCCCAGCGCTTCGAAATCCAGCTCCTTAAACTGATGATGGTGAACGCCTAAGAGCAGCATGTCGCTGTCTTTGGCGGCTTCGGCAAGATCGTTGGTGACGCCCGGTTTTCCCGTGACGAAGGGATCGTAGGCGGCTACCGTATATCCGCGGTCGCGGAGAATCTGCTCCAGGTAGAGGATGGGACTTTCCCGCATGTCGTCTACGTCCGGCTTGTAGGTTACACCTAAAATGGTCACCTTGGGGTTGCCTATGCCTTCCAGGATGGCGGTAATCCGGTCGGCCACAAAGGCGGGCATGCCGTCGTTTGTGGTGCGCGCCAGGTGAATCATATTCGCTAAGGACGGTTCTTTTTCCACGATGAACCAGGGATCTACAGCGATGCAGTGGCCGCCCACGCCGGGACCCGGTTGATGGATGTTGACCCGGGGATGCTTGTTGCACAGCCGGATCACGTCCCAGACGTTGATGTTCAGGTTTTCGCAGATCTTTGCCAGCTCGTTGGCAAAGGCGATGTTGATGTCGCGGAAGGTGTTTTCCGACAGCTTGCACAGCTCTGCGGTGCGGGCGTCGGTTTGGTAGATTTCCCCCTGGACGAAGCACTTGTAAAGCTCGGCAATTTTTGTTGCACATTCGGGTGTCAACCCGCCGGCGATGCGATTGTTATTGACCAGCTCGTTTAAAATCTGACCGGGGATGACCCGCTCCGGAGAGTGACCCAGATAGAAGTCCACGCCGGCTTTCAATCCCGTCTGTTCCAGAATGGGCAGCATCAGCGTATCCACCGTACCAACGGGAGAGGTGGATTCCAGGATGACCAGATTTCCCTTTTTCAGATGAGGAACCACGCTTCTTGTGGCGGCTTCCACATAGGTCATATCGGATTTTTTATCTTCGGTAATGGGAGTGGGAACGGAGATGATGAATACATCGGCGTCCTCGGCTTCCATCTTTCCGGTAAGATGCCCCTCGGTCACCACTTTTTTTACCAGCTGAGGCAGACCGTTTTCTTCGATGAGCACTTCGCCGCGGTTGAGCGCTTCCACGACGGCCGCTTTTTTATCCACGCCGATCACCTGATTTCCGTGATCCGCGAACATACAGGCGGTGGGCAGTCCGATATATCCGAGACCGATCACACAAATTTTCATAATAAAATCCTCCTGAGAAGTAAATGTTCTCGAAATTTCAAATGAATTCAAGTATAATGAGTAGAGAAGGAAAGTGGGGACACAGGTTGTCCGGCCTTTTTCCATTCGATAATCATATCACAAAACTCGTTTAAAGTAAAGTTCGGAGGAAGGAATCCGCAGATGGATGAAAGGAAAAAAATCGCGGTTGGCGCTCTTGCCATATTCGGCGGCATTTTGCTCAGCTGCGCGCTGTTTTACGTCTATAGCGATCTTCAACTGAATTTCTTCGTCAGTTTTTTGGGTACTGCCCTTTTGCTTACGCTGTTATTTCTCAGCCACAGGCGGCTTTTTCTCTCCTGCGGCATCTTTACGGCGGTCACGGTCTTAATGTTCGCCGACATGATGTTTCATTCCTATTACGACGGCTATCTCACTGTGGAACTGCTGGGTTCCGCTAAGTTTTTAGGTGACGTCACCGACGTGATCGTTCTGCTTTTGCGCCCCGGCTTTTTCGCCGTCTTTTTGGGGACGGCCATGGTCTGGGCGGGGACGGTTTTTCTGCGGCGTTTGGAGTGGCCGGCAGTCGATGGAAAGACAGAAGCCGCCGAAGGAGAATCGGCGGCGGATGAGAATTCCGGTGCGGTCGATGAATCCGGCGGGGAACGTATCGTCCGCGTCGGCTTGCCGCCAAGAAAGCGGCGCATCTGCGGTGCGGCGTTAGCCGCTTTGCTGGCCATTTCAGTCATCAATCCGCTGCAGATTCCCTATATCCAGTCGGTTTCCAGCACGGAGATCATCAGCTACCACATCAAGGATATTGTCAAGAACACCACGGGGTACGGCAAAATTCACTACGACGCTCAGATGAGCATGGAATACGCAGCCGACGAGGACGATCCGCTGTTCGGGGTGGCTCAGGGAAGAAATCTCATCGTCATTCAGGCGGAGGCGCTGCAGAATTTCGTGGTGGGACAGACCTACAACGGACAGGTGATCACACCGGTGCTGAACAGTCTGGTGGAGAAGGACACGCTGTATTTTGACAATTATTATATGCAGATTGCCGCAGGAAACACCTCCGATGCGGAGTTTGCCACCAACAATTCCATCTACGGCAGCAATCAGAGCTACACATATGAGCTTTACAAGGACAACGCTTATCGGGGTCTGCCCTGGCTTTTGATGGAGAGGGGTTACAGCACCGTGGCCATGCACGGCTATGAGAGGCAGTTTTGGAGCAGGGATGAGGCCTACGAAACCCAGGGATTTGAGACCTTTATCGACGCCAGCGGATTTACGCCCAAGGGAACGACCACCCGCTGGGGAATCAACGACAGCGATTTTCTCACCCAGTCGGTGAGCTATCTGAAGGAGCAGGAGGAACCGTTCTACGGGTTTTTGATCACCCTCAGCTGCCATACGCCCTTCGAACTGCCCCGGAAGCTTTCGGATTTCAAGCTGAAAAAGGAACACGAGGGAACGCTGTTTGGAAATTACCTGCGAAGCGTTCACTATGCGGATGCGGCGCTGGGCGACCTGATCTCCCAGTTGAAAAAAGAGGGACTTTACGACGATTCGGTCATCGCCATCTACGGCGATCACTTCGGCTTGTCGGTGTCCGATCCGGATAATGTGAAGTACATGTCGGAATTTTTGGGGAGGCAATACCGGTTCAGCGATGCGGCAAACATTCCGCTTTTGATTCACATTCCCAAGGCGAAAGAACCGGTGGGCGCCACGGTGAGCGCGGCCGGCGGCCAGATGGATTTCCTGCCCACCATGGCGTACCTGTTGGGGTTTGAAGAATTGGACACGCTGTACATGGGACGGAATCTGCTGGCTAAAGATCAGCAGGGTTTTGTGGTGCAGAAGCGTTACGCGAAGCAGGGTTCGTTTATCACCGATGACTATTGTTATATGGCGTCTGCTGACGAACTGTTTGAAAACGGAAAGGCTTACCGGCTGAAAAGCGATGAGGAACTGGAACTGACGGAGGAGATGCGCCGGTTATTTGAATTGTCCTACGGCACGTCGGAGCTGGCGCAGGAATATCTGGACAGCGACGCGCTGCGAGAGCTGTACTACGCTGACGGCCGTCCGGATCGGGTGAAGACCCGCATGGTTCCGGTGAAGAAAAAGCCGTCTCAGGAAGAACAGCCGCCGGCGGTCACTCCCGGAGCCATTACAGATGGTGAAGGAGACGGAAGCGGCGAGGGCGATGGCGGTCAAGGGGACACCGGAAATCCGCCGGTGGTTACGCCCACGGCCATCACCGGCGGCGAAAGCGCCGTTTAAATTCGGGATGGCGCACCGGGTTATGGTGTGATATACTTATTTATTGCGGGCAATATTGCCCGAATGAACGGGACTGAGAGGAAGGTGTCAATGACGGGGAAACGAGAAAAAATGCAGCTTTGGGGAATCTCCATCGATCGGGTGAACCGAAGGGAAGCCATGGCTGTTTTTCATCAGCTGATGGACGAGCCGGGGTGCAGCATGATCGTCACGCCCAATTCTGAAATCGTCATGGCCGCCTCTAAAGACGAAGAAATGAAAGCGCTTTTAGACGAAGCGGATCTGACCATTCCCGACGGCATAGGTCTGGTGTACGCTTCTAAGATATTGAAGCAGCCCCTGACGGAGCGGGTGACGGGAATCGATCTGGCTGATGCGGCCTTGGCCGCATTGGCAAAAGAGGGAAAGTCCGTTTACTTTCTGGGCAGCAAACCCGACGGCGGAGAGGGCATGAGCGTGGCGCAGATGGCCGCCCGGCGAAAAGAGGCGGAGTATGAGGGACTGGTGGTTTCCGGAACCCACGACGGATACTTTTCTCCGGAGGAAGAAGAACGCATCGTCCGGGAGATCAACGACAGCGGAGCATCTCTGCTGCTGGTGGCGCTGGGATCGCCGAAACAGGAGAAGTTCATCCGGCGTCATCGCGGGGAACTGAACGTGAAAGTGGCCATGGGCGTGGGCGGCAGTCTGGACGTCTGGGCGGGAACGCTGAAGCGGGCGCCGGAGTTTTACCGAAAACACGGCTTGGAATGGCTGTACCGGTTGATTCAAGAACCGAGCAGATATAAAAGAATGGCGGTCCTGCCGCTGTTTATGATAAAGGTGATCGTCACGAAAGGGAGGAAGAAAAATGGCAATTAATTGCGAGCTGTTGGAGAAGAAGGCCTCTGACATCAGGGTTGACATTATTCGGGAAGTGCATTCTGCGGCCTCAGGTCATCCCGGTGGGTCGCTTTCCGCGGCTGACATCGTAACCGTACTGTATTTTCACGAAATGAATATTGATCCCAAAGATCCCAAGAAGGCGGATCGGGACAGATTCGTCTTATCCAAGGGACACGCGGCCCCCGTATTGTATGCGGCGCTGGCGGAGCGGGGATTTTTCCCCAAGGAGGAGCTGACCACTCTGCGAAAGCTGGGAAGCCGGTTACAGGGACACCCCTCCATGAAGCTGCTGCCCGGCATTGAAATGTCCACCGGTTCTCTGGGACAGGGCGTTTCCGTAGCTTGCGGTATGGCGCTGGCCAACAAGCTGGACGGCAAGGCCGGCCGCGTCTATACGCTTTTGGGAGACGGCGAAATTCAGGAGGGACTGGTCTGGGAAGCGGCCATGGCTGCGGCTCACTACGGACTGGACAACCTGTGCGCCATTGTGGACTGGAACGGACTGCAAATCGACGGCAAAAACGAGGACGTCATGAACGTAAAACCCATCGACGAAAAGTTTAAAGCCTTCGGCTGGAATGTGATTGCCATCGACGGACATAACATTGCGGAAATCGCGAAAGCTTTCGACGAAGCCAGAGCCTGCAAGGGTCGTCCCACCATGATTTTGGCAAAGACCCACAAGGGACACGGCGTTTCCTTCATGGAGGACAACGCGGGATGGCATGGCAAGGCTCCCGGAGACGATCAGGCGAAGCAGGCGGTAGAAGAACTGGGAGGTGAGTGGTAATGGCAGAAAAAATGGCCACCAGACAGGCATACGGTAAATTCCTGTCCGAGATTGCAAAGACAAACCCCGACGTTGTGGTAATGGACGCGGATCTGTCCGGCTCTACCATGACGAAGGAATTCAGAGCGGCGGCTCCCCAACGTTTCTTTAACGTGGGCATTGCCGAGCAGAATCTGTACGCCATGGCCACCGGCCTGGCTCATTCCGGAAAGACGGTATTCGCCAGCACCTTCGCTATGTTTGCCGCAGGACGCGCCTTTGAAATCATCCGAAATTCCATCGGCTACACCCACGCCAACGTGAAGATCTGCGCCACCCATGCGGGACTCACCGTAGGGGAGGACGGCGCTTCCCATCAGGCCATCGAGGATCTGGCGCTGATGAGAACCATTCCCGGGATGACCGTGGTAAATCCGGCGGACGGCGCTTCCGCCATGGCGCTTTTGAAGGCGGTTTCGGAAATGAACGGCCCCGCTTATGTCCGTCTGGGACGCGCCGCGGTGGAGGGCATTTACGAGGAGGACGCCGTCTTTGAAATCGGAAAGGGCGTCTGCGTCAGAGAGGGCGGCGACGCTGCCATTATCGCCACCGGTATCATGGTGGGCGAAGCTTTGAAAGCGGCGGAACTCTTGAAGGAGGACGGCCTTTCTGTTCGGGTGATCGATATGCACACCATCAAGCCGTTGGATGAGGAAATCATCATCAGAGCCGCTGAGGAAACCGGCACTATCGTAACGGCGGAGGAACACACCGTCATCGGCGGGCTGGGTTCGGCAGTTGCCGAAGTGGTTGCCCAGAACTGTCCGGTGAAGATGAAGCTGGTGGGCGTAAAGGATACCTTCGGCGAGTCCGGAAAACCGGCGCAGCTTTTGGAAAAATACGGGCTGACCGCTCAGGATCTGCGGGAAGCCGTAAAGGCGTTAAAGAAATAGGCGCTTCACAAATGCGGACGGTTTGGAGAAACTGTTAGTCTAAATACCCCCTTCTCGGAATACATTGAACCAGAAACTGTATTCAAAGGAGGGGGTTTTTCGTTGGATAAAATAAGGACTCATAAAAAGAAGCTGGGCGCCGGCCTGGCTGTTGTTCTGGTGTTGATCGCCGGATTCGCTTTACTTTCGAAGGGGGGGACCGATGTGGGATTTACAGTGCTGGCGGAGGAAGAATATCCCGGTGAGATCGTCAGTCAGGTCATTCCGGAATATCGAAAGCTGGAACGGGCGTTGGCCTGCGTGGTGGAGGACACCGTCTATGTGGTAGCTACCCGCGGGGAGAAAGCCTCCGACGGCTATGAAATCGCCATCGATAAGATGACGCTTTCGGAGGAGGACGGCGTTACTACGTTGGAGGTGTATGTGAAATTTACCGATCCGGCGCCGGAAACGGCGGTAGGTCAGGCGGTCACCTACCCGTTACAGGTGGCAAAGACCGATCTGGAAGCGCTGCCCAACCAAATTTCTTTAAAGGTGGAATACGTGGATTAGCGCGGATCGGGCGAGAGTTCCGATGGCGGAAAGCCGTCGCTTTACGAACAGAAATGTCGTAAGGCGGCGGCTTTTTGCTGCGGCGAATACGGAGACTGCGGCAAACGTGGTGGCGCGCGGTGGGATGCGCTGCGCCGGGCGTGGATCTGCGGCGAAGCGGAGCATCTGCGGCGCGCGGTGAAAATTTTGGCGGTATGCAGCAAAAAAATGACGTCGAAGGATGAAAAAATGAATTTACAAAATAAGGAAATTATGATAGGATAAAAACAGGAAAAATAAGGAAAATTAAAACGGGAGTTTTCTATGAAGAGGATTGGGATTGTGCCGGTGGGCAGGAGCGCAGGCGCGGGATTGGTGAGCGCCCTTCTGGCATCGGCGGCGGCCGGAGGGGAAGGATTGTCCCAGAACAGCAGCCGCATTACCATGGTGGAATTGGGCCGCGGTAATTTATACGATCAGCTGTGCGCCGACCGCTGGTTTCAGCTGCGCCCCATGATATCCTACTGGAATTGCCTGCACGGAGAGGGCAGAGTGGAGAGGATCGCCAATCCCCATCAGGGGGTCAACTGGCTTTTGCGAACGCCGGAGGACAGGGATTTTAGCTACGGCGGTCCCGGAGATGGCGGCCTTGGAAATAGCGGTCTTGGAGAAATACAGCGGGAGCGTGCAGTAAAGCTGATCTACAGTCTGCCGGGAGACGTGGCTTTTTTGGATTTTTCATCGGTGTCCGCGGAAACGTTGTTTTATCTGCTGAGAGACGTGGATCAGGTGGTGGCGGTGATAGACCCTCTGCCCTCCAAACTCATCGAAGGGTATGAACGGCTGTGCCGCCTGAAATTGTGGCGGGGATCGGTCTGCTGGGTGGTGAACCGCTTCGACGAGGGTATCGACGGAAAGGAATTGAAACAAATGCTGGGGCTAAATCGAAGCTGGATTACGCTTCCGGAGATTCCCCGGCGGCTTTTATATCAGGTGGAGTACGGCGGGTGCGGACTGGTGGAGAGCCGGCAGCTTCGGGAAATGATGGCGCCGGGAGTGGCGGCACTGTTGAAACGGCTGGATATTTAGCCACACATTCAGAGCCTGATTTTGCCGCCGGCCACGGGAAGGATTCCCTTTTCCGTGACGATCAGATCCACCCTGCGGTCGTATTCATCCTGAACAACCTTGGAAAGGACTTGAAAATCGTAGGCCAAAGCGATGACGGGGACGTCTGCGCGAAGCAGGGGCAGAAATTTATCGTAGCACCCCTTTCCGTAACCGATGCGTCCGCCGCCGGTATCGAAGGCCAGACCGGGAATTACCGCAAGATCGATGGACAAGGGGTCAACGGGAACGCAGAACTCCGGATCGGGTTCTGCGATGCCGCGAGGGTCGGTTCGAAGGCGCTCCAAATCGGCAATTTCATAGGGATGCAGAACGAACTCGTCGTCGGTGACGGGAAGAACCACCCGTTTTTTCACTTTCAGACAATAGCGAAGAAGGGGCAGAGTGTCGGCTTCGTTGTGGCAGCTGTGATACAGCATGACGGTTTGAGCGTCCCGAAAGGCGGGAAGCGCCGCCAGCTGTCCGCCCATGCGTCTGCCGCTTGTTTCCATGAATTTGGGGCGCAGCTGAGAACGCAGTTGGAGCATTTGCCTGCGCAGGGTGTTCTTGTCCATAAAGTACCTCTTTTTCTTGTTGATGTTGTTGGCGTCTATGGGTTTGGGTCGGGTTCACCCAGCCTTCACGTAAATGTAATAGTGTTGTAATACGCCATATTGTTTCATAAATCGACCTTTTATATTATAATGTTTAATGATATCTTGTGCAAATTTTTGCGATTTGCGAAGAAGTGCGTTGAAATAACAGGTAAGGGGACTGTCTATGATAGAATTTATCGACGTGACGAAGAAGTACGGCGAAAACATAGGTCTTGAACATGCCAACATCAAAATCAACAAAGGTGATTTCGTATTTCTGGTGGGTCCCAGCGGGGCTGGAAAATCCACCTTCATCAAGCTGATTTTAAGAGAAATCAAAGCGGACAGCGGCCGGATTTTAGTGGACGACATGGACGTGACGAGGATGTCCAACCGTCAGGTGCCGCAGCTGCGCAGAACCTGCGGAATGGTGTTTCAGGACTTTCGCCTTTTGCCGAGGAAGACGGTGTTTGAAAACGTGGCCTTCGCCATGGAAATCGTCAAGTTCAGCCAGAGGACCATTCGCCGCCAGGTGCCGCAGATTCTCAGCATGATGGGAATCAGCTCCAAAGCGGACAAGTATCCCAACGAGCTGTCGGCAGGAGAACAGCAGCGGGTGGCCATCGCCAGAGCGGTGATCAACAATCCCAAGGTGCTGATCGCCGACGAACCTACGGGAAATTTAGACCCGGATACGGCATGGGAGATCATGAAGCTGCTGGAAATGATCAATCGCCGCGGCACCACCATCGTGATGGTAACCCATGCAAAGGACATTGTAGACAGAATGAACAAGCGGGTGGTCACCATCGATAAAGGCCACATCGTGGGCGACGTAACGGAAGGAGCGTACATGATTCATGAGAACTATTAAGTACGCTTTTAAACAGGCGTTTATACAGGTATTTCGCAACAGAACCATGAGCATTGCATCCATCTTTTCCATTACGGCTATGCTGCTGATTTTGGGACTGTTTTTCATCCTGGCGGTGAACGTGGGACTGGCCACGGAGAGCGCCAAAGATAAGTTTGATACGGTGCAGATTTACCTGCTGGACGAAACCAGCCAGGAGAGCGCAGACGAGATGATCGAAAGCCTCAAGTCCATCCAAGGCGTCAGCAGCGCCTGGTATTTCACAAAAGAGGAAGCCATGGAGGAGTTCAGGGTCAGCTGGGGAGAACAGGCGTATCTTCTGGATACTCTGGCGGAAAATCCGCTGCCCAATTCCATCAAAGTGACTTTGTCCGACCTGTCGCAGGCCGATACGGTCATCAGCATAGCGCAGACCTTTCCGGGAGTGGAGGACGTTCCCAACTCTCAGGAATTCATCGATCAGATACTGAAAATCACCGACGGAATTCAAAAAGGAGCCATAGCGATCATCGTCTTTTTGGTCATCGTTTCCGTGGTGGTGGTATCCAATACGGTGAAGCTGACGGTGCTGGCCAGGGAGCGTGAAATCAGCATCATGAAATATGTGGGAGCGACCAACTGGTTTATCCGCGGGCCGTTCCTTACGGAGGGCATGCTCATCGGCTGTTTCTCCGCATTGATTTCCGTGGGTCTGGTAATGGCGGCCTATACGAAAATCGTGGAGATGGTCGGACAGAGGGCCTTGCTTTTGCTTTCCACATCGCTGGTACCGGCGGGATTTCTGACCACTCATCTGTTCGGAATCTTTCTTCCGCTGGGAATCAGCATCGGCGCGCTGGGGAGCATCATTTCCATGCGTCGTTTCTTAGATACGTAGTTGAGTAAACGAAGGTTATTTGCCAAAAGGAAAGGGGAAAACGATGAAACACGGGGGGCGAACATTTCGGTATGCGATGACGGCGGTGCTGGTCGTTTCGCTTTGGACTGCGGGTTTGAGCTTTGCGGATAATACCGACAAGAAAAACGAGTTAAATCAGGTAAAGGATAAAATCAGCGACGTCCAGGGAGAACTGAACGCGGGAAAGAAAGAGTCCAAATCTCTGGCGGCTCAGATTGAATCGCTGGAGAGGCAGATTAAAACCAAAGAGGCGGAGCTGGATGAGATTCAGAATAATATCGAGGCCACCCGGGAGCAGATCGTCGCGGCACAGGCGGAGCTTGCGCAGGTGCAGAAGGATATGACGGAGCAGAACGATAACATGAACGAACGCCTGCGCGCCATGTATAAAAACGGAAATACCGGCATGATCGAGGTTCTCCTGGGATCCTCCGATCTGTCGTCACTGGTGACCAACATCGACATGGTATCCAGAATCTACGATAGCGATGCAGAGGTTCTGCAAACCATGCAGGCTACATATGATAAAATCGAAGGGCAGAAAAAGCAGCTGGAGTCCATGACGGAACAACTGAAAGCTCAGGAGGAATCGGCCAAGGCGAAGCAAAGTGAAATGGAAGCCGACCAGAAGGTGATCTCGGGCAAAAAATCCGAAATCGACAAGGACAATAAAGAGTTGGCGGCCATGCTGGATGAGCTGCAGGCGGAGGCCGACGCTCTGACCAGAGAAATTCAGAGCCTGCAATCTACCGGAACTTCCTACGAAGGCGGCGTTATGGCTTGGCCGGCTCCCGGGCATACCAGAGTTACGTCGGAGTTCGGAAACCGGCTGCATCCTGTGTTGCATGTAAACAGATTCCATTCCGGAATGGATATCGGCGCCCCCAACGGAAGCAAGGTGGTAGCGGCCAATAACGGTACGGTAATCAAGGCTGCCTACAGCGGAAGCTACGGAAATATGGTCATGATCGACCACGGCGGCGGCATCGTTACCCTGTATGCCCACAACACCAGGCTGTTGGTGAAGACCGGAGACAAGGTAACCAGAGGACAGCAGATCGCCGTTTCCGGCGATACCGGGCGGGTGACCGGACCTCACGTTCACTTCGAGGTTCGCGTCAACGGCGAATACAAAAATCCAAGAAATTATCTGTAATCAGAACTGTCTATAAGGCGAGACACATCAGAGGGTCATCTCAAATGTCAGGACGATCGTCCTTTGGGATGACCCTTTTTTGATAAAAATCAACGAGGATGGGAGATATCATCGATGAAAGAGTGGATCTATCCGGAGGAGGATGCCTTAAACGAATACAAGGACGAAGATCAGATCGTGGCGGATATTCTGCGCCGCCGGGGAATTGAAACTGCGGAGC
>CANEEC010000037.1 GCA_947426455.1 uncultured Clostridia bacterium
CCGGCGTAGCGTATTTCAAATAGCGATAGAATCGAAGGAGGACGACAGATATGAAAGCAGCGATCATCATGGGAAGCAAGTCCGACTACCCGGTGGTTTCCAAGGCGGAGGACATTTTAAAGCAGTTCGGCGTGGAGTTTGAAACCAGAATCATGTCGGCTCACAGAACGCCGAAGGTGACGGAGGCCTTTGCTGCCGGCGCGGAGGAAGCGGGCGTTGAGGTCATCATTGCGGCGGCGGGAAAAGCCGCTCATCTGGCGGGCGTCCTGGCGGCGCAGACGGCGCTTCCCGTCATCGGGATTCCCATGAAGTCAAGCACGCTGGACGGACTGGATTCGCTTCTGTCCACGGTGCAGATGCCCAAGGGGATTCCCGTGGCAACCGTGGCGGTGGACGGCGCGGAGAACGCGGCGCTTCTCGCAGTTCAGATTCTGAGCGTAAAATACGGAGATTTGAGAGAGAAAATGAAAGCGTACAAGGCGCAAATGGAGGCCGACATCATCGCTTTGGATAAGGAATTTCAGGAGAACCGATAGGGAGGAAGCCATGGAGAAAGAAAAGCTTACATATAAGGACGCCGGCGTAGATACCAAAGAAGGAGAGCGGGCGGTGAGCCTGATGAAGGAACACGTGAAAAAGACGTTCAATCCCAACGTGCTGACGGGACTGGGCAGCTTCGGCTCCCTGTACAAGCTGCCCTGCCAGGGTATGAGCGAGCCGGTGCTGGTAGCCGGAACCGACGGCGTAGGTACGAAGCTGAAAATCGCCTTTTTGATGGATCGTCACGATACCGTGGGACAGGACTGCGTGGCCATGTGCGTCAACGACGTTCTGTGTCAGGGAGCCACGCCGCTGTTCTTTTTGGACTACATCGCCACCGGTAAGGTGACGGCAGAGAAGATTGCGGATATCGTCAAGGGCGTGGCGGACGGCTGCGTCATTGGCCAGTGCGCGCTGGTGGGCGGTGAAACCGCGGAAATGCCGGATTTTTACGGCGCGGAGGAATACGATATGGCCGGATTCTGCGTGGGTCTGGTGGACAGAAGCAAGATGATCGACGGCTCCAAGATCAAAGAGGGAGACGTGATCATCGGCATTCCCTCCTCCGGCATCCACTCCAACGGCTATTCTCTGGTGAGAAAGGTATTTTTTGACCGGCTTGCCATGAAAGTGACGGATTACGTGGAGGAGCTGGGAGAGACGTTGGGAGAAGCGCTGCTGCGTCCCACGAAGATCTACACCAAGGCGGTGACTTCAGTGCTTTCCCGCGTGGAGGTCTGCGGCATCGTTCACATCACCGGCGGCGGCTTTTATGAGAACATTCCCCGCATCATTCCCGATGGATTGGGTGTGGAAATTCAGGAAAACACATGGAAGGCGCCTCCCGTGTTCAGCTACATTCAGAAGGCGGCCAACATTGAAAAAGAAGACATGTTCGCCACCTTTAACATGGGAATCGGCATGATGATGATGGTTCGTCCCGAGGATGCGGAAAAGACCGTGGATTGTTTAAAAGAAGCGGGAGAAGAACCCAGCGTCATCGGAAAGATAGTCAAGGGTACAGGAGTGACCATATGCGAAAGATAAACATTTCCGTGATGGTGTCCGGCGGCGGAACGAACTTTCAGGCCATCATCGACGCCATTCAGCGGGGAGACATCCCCCAGGGACAGATCGTCCAGGTGATTTCAAGCAGCAGCAAGGCTTACGCCCTGACCAGAGCGGAAAACCACAACATCAAAGCCAAGGTCATCGGCGGCGAGAACTATCCCGACCAAAAGCAGCGAACCGACGCCATATTGCAGGCGCTGGCCGAGGAAGAAACGGAGCTGATCGTGCTGGCCGGATATATGAGCATTTTGGATGAACGTTTGATTGCCGCTTATCGCAATCGTATCATCAACATCCATCCGTCGCTGATTCCCAAGTATTGCGGCAAGGGATTTTACGGCCGCCGGGTTCACGAAGCGGTGCTGGCCGGAGGAGAAAGGGAAAGCGGCGCCACCGTACACTTTGTGGACGAGGGCGTGGACACGGGGCAGATCATCCTCCAGCGGAGAGTTCCCGTGGAGCCCCAGGACACGCCGGACAGTCTGGCGGCGCGGGTTTTGGAGGTGGAACACACGATTTTGCCTCTGGCGGTGAAGCAGTTGACGGAAGCATTGGCAAAGAAGTAAAGGCATCGGGAGGACAACATTATGGGCGGAGTATTCGGAGTGGTTTCCCGGCACGATTGTGTCATGGATTTGTTCTTCGGGACGGATTACCACTCTCACTTGGGAACAAAACGCGGCGGAATGTGCGTCTACGACGAGAAAAAGGGGTTTGATCGGGTCATTCACAACATCGAGAATTCTCCTTTCCGCACGAAATTTGAACAGGAAAGCATTTCCATGAAGGGAAAGTTCGGCATCGGCAGCATCAGCGACGGCGAACCCCAGCCCTTGACGGTTTACAGCAAGCAGGGACACTATTCCATCGGAACGGTGGGGCGCATCAACAACAAAGCGCAGCTGGTGCAGGAGATGATCGATAACGGCGCCCATCAGTTCATGTCCATGAGCGGCGGCGACATCAACAACACGGAGCTGGTAGCCGCGCTGATTTCCACCGGAACCAGTCTGGTGGACGGCATTGAAAGGGCGCAGAAAAAGATCGACGGCTCCATTACCATCTTGCTTCTGACCTCTTACGGACTGTACGCGGCCAGGGATTTTCTGGGGCGTACCCCGCTGATCATCGGAAAGAAGGAGGACGGTTACTGCGTGGCCTCCGAATCCTTTTCCTTTGCCAATTTAGGCTACACACCCTGCAAGGAGCTGGGGGCGGGAGAGATCGTTTTAATGAAGCCGGAGGGACTGGAGACCATCCGGGAACCACGGGAAAAAATGCGGGTCTGTTCCTTCCTGTGGACGTATTTCGGCTATCCTCCCACGGTGTATGAGGGACGGACGGTGGAGGCGGCGCGGTATCGAAACGGCGTAAGCATCGCCCAGAAGGACAAGGGTGACCACATGGAGGATAAGGTGGATTACGTGGCCGGTGTTCCCGACAGCGGCATCGCTCACGCCCTGGGTTATGCTCAGGTATCGGGCATTCCCTACGCACGGCCGCTGATCAAATATACGCCCACCTGGCCGAGAAGCTTTATGCCGCAGAATCAGAAGGCGAGAAACCTCATCGCGAAGATGAAGCTGATTCCCGTGCCGGAGGTGATTCAGGGAAAGAAATTTGTCCTGGTGGACGATTCCATCGTCCGGGGAACCCAGCTGCGGGAGACGGTCACTTATCTCAAGGACAACGGCGCCGATACCATTCACGTGCGCTCTGCCTGTCCCCCCATCATGTACGGCTGCAAGTACTTGAACTTTTCCAGAACTGTCAGCGATATGGATCTGATCAGCCGCAGAGTGATCGCGGAACTGGAGGGAGGCGACGTTTCCGAGGAAGTGTTGCAGGAATACGTGGATGCGTCCACGCCGCGTCATGCCGACATGGTACGGCGCATTTGTGAAATCATGCAGTTTGACAGTTTGAAGTTCCAGACCCTGGAGGACATGCTGGAATCCATCGGCGTAGAGCGCTGCAAGCTGTGCACCTATTGTTGGAACGGTAAGGAATAAAGGAGGAATTACCATGAGAGCATTGATCAGTGTTTCCGATAAGACAGGCGTAGTAGAATTTGCCCAGAAGTTGTCTGCGCTGGGCGTTACCATCATCTCCACCGGCGGTACGGCGAAGAAGCTGGCGGAAAGCGGAGTTCCCGTGGTGGGAATTTCCGATGTCACGGGTTTTCCCGAGTGTTTGGACGGCCGGGTAAAGACGCTGCATCCGGCGGTTCACGGCGGTATTTTAGCCATGAGAGACAAGCCGGAGCACATGAAACAGCTGGCGGATTTGGGCATCGAGACCATCGACATCGTGGCCATCAATCTGTATCCCTTCAAGGCTACGATTATGAAAGAGGGAGTGACGCTGGCGGAGGCCATTGAAAACATCGATATCGGCGGCCCCACCATGCTGCGGTCCGCGGCAAAGAATCACAGGGATGTGACCGTGGTCTGCGACCCTGCGGATTACGATGCTGTGGTGGAGGAATTGAAGGAGAGGGGCAGCGTATCCTACGATATGAAGTACCGTCTGGCGCTGAAGGTGTTCCAGCACACCGCCGCTTACGACGCCATGATTTCGGATTATCTGCGCAAGCAGATCGATGCGCCCCTGCCCGATCAGCTGACCCTGACCTTCGAAAAGAAGCAGAGCCTGCGCTACGGCGAGAACCCTCATCAGAGCGCTTCCTACTATGGGGAGATCCAACCGGCGGCGGGAGACCTGGTGCAGGCACAGCAGCTTCACGGCAAGGAGTTGTCCTTTAACAATATCAACGATACCAATGGCGCTGTGGAATGTCTGAAGGAATTTGAGGAACCTGCGGTTGTGGCGGTAAAGCATGCCAATCCCTGCGGCGTGGGTACCGGCGCCAATATCTTCGAGGCCTATAAAAAGGCTTACGAGGCCGATCCCGTGTCCATTTTCGGCGGCATCGTGGCTGCCAACCGTGCCATCGACGGCGCCACGGCAGAGGAAATCAATAAGATATTCATCGAAATCGTCATCGCTCCCGACTTTACCGAGGAAGCGCTGGCCATTCTGACCCAGAAGAAGAACATTCGACTGTTAAAACTGCCGGCCATCGCCGAGCCCATCGCTAAGGGCACTATCACTATGAAAAAGGTGGGCGGCGGTCTTTTGATTCAGGATGTGGACACCGATCTGTACGATGAAAAAGAGCTGAAGGTGGTCACCGATCGTGCGCCCTCTGCGGAGGAACTGGCCGACATGAAGTTTGGCATGAAGGTGGTAAAGCACATCAAATCCAACGGTATTGTGGTGGTCAAGGGCGGCAAAACCATCGCCGTAGGTCCGGGGCAGGTAAACCGCATCTGGGCGGTGGAAAACTGCATCAAACAGGCTACTGATGATTTAAAGGGAGCGGTTTTGGCCTCCGACGCTTTCTTCCCCTTTGACGACTGCGTTACCGCAGCGGCGGCGGCGGGAATTTCCGCCATCATTCAACCCGGCGGTTCCATCCGCGACGAGGATTCCATCAAAAAGGCAAATGAACTGGGCATCGCCATGGTATTCAGCGGCATGCGCCACTTCAAGCATTAGTGGACCGGCGGCAACCGCCGGTGAAAGGAAAAAGCTATGAAGGTATTAGTGGTAGGCGGCGGCGGCCGTGAACACGCCATCGTCTGGAAGTTGAAGCAGAGTCCCCGGGTGGAGCAGCTGTACTGCGCTCCCGGAAACGCCGGAATCGCCCAGATGGCGGAATGTCTCAATATCGGCGCCGAGGATATCGAAGGTCTCCGTGCCGCCGCTTTGGAAAAGGACATTGATCTGGTGGTGGTAGGGCCGGAGGTTCCTCTGTCCATGGGCATCGTGGACGCTATGAACGAAAAGGGGATTCGGGTCTTTGGTCCCAACGCCAAATGTGCTCAGTTAGAGGGAAGCAAGGCGTTTACCAAAGCCTTTCTGGCTCGCCATGGAATTCCCACCGCCGGTTATCGGGAGTTTACCGATAAGGAAGAACTGCTTGCGGCCGTGGGAATTTACGGCTATCCCATGGTCATCAAGGCCGACGGTCTGGCGGCGGGCAAGGGTGTGGTCATCGCTGAAACCCGGGAGGACGCGGTGAAGGCCATCGAAGAAATGATGGGGCAGCGGGTGTTCGGAAACGCGGCGGACACCGTGGTGGTGGAGGAATACCTGTCGGGAATCGAGGCCTCCATGCTCTGCTTTGTGGATCATAACACCATCGTTCCCATGGAATCCGCACAGGATTACAAGCGGATTTTCGACGGCGACAAAGGCCCCAATACGGGAGGAATGGGCACGTATTCCCCCAGCCTGATCTTCGATGAAGAACTTCAGGAACGGATTCGAACAGAGATTTTAGAACCCACTCTTTCGGGATTTCAAAAGGACGGTCTGGACTTTCAGGGCGTGCTGTTCATCGGGTTGATGATCACCGACCAGGGTCCCAAGGTCATCGAATTTAACAATCGGTTCGGCGATCCTGAGACGCAGTCGGTACTGGCACGTCTGGACAGCGATCTGTTAGATATCTTTGAAGCGGTGGTGGACAACCGTCTGGCGCAGCAGGAGATCCGCTGGGGAGACCGCCGCGCCGTCACGGTGGTTCTGGCTTCCGAGGGATATCCGGGACGCTATCCCAAGGGACGGGAGATCACGGGACTTGACCGCGTGGACGAGGACGTGGTAGTATTCCATGCGGGGACGAAAATGTGCGATGGAAAGGTGGTTACCGCCGGCGGACGGGTGCTTTGCGTAACGGCTACCGGCGTCACTCACGACGAGGCCAGAGCCAGGGCCTTTGCCAACGTGGAACGGATTCATTTCGACGGCGCTCAATACCGTAAGGATATCGGCCTGATTCGCAAACATTGATTTTGATACAAAGAAATCGAGAAAACGAAAAAAATATTTGTATCACAGGGGAAGGTGTGCTAATATCAATTATTAAGCAGAGACTTTCCCTGTTATCGTTTTACAACGTGCATTCCGCCGGAAAGACGTCGGGGCGACAGACGGCGGTGGGAGCGCACGGGGAAATAGACACAAAGAGATAGGAGTGTGAACGACATGAGTGAAAAATTAAGAGTAGGCATTTTAGGCGGAACGGGTATGGTAGGACAGCGGTTCATCTCCCTGCTGGAGAATCATCCCTGGTTTGAGGTGGTCACCATCGCCGCCAGCGAAAGAAGCGCCGGAAAGAGATATGAAGACGCTGTGGCGGGCAAGTGGAAGATGCCCAAACCCATTCCTCAGGCTGTCAAAGATATCGTAGTGATGAATCTGCACGACGTGGAAGCGGTGGCCGCTACGGTGGACTTCGTTTTCAGCGCCGTGGACATGACGAAGGAAGAGATCAAGGCCATCGAAGAAGCCTATGCGAAGACGGAGACGCCTGTTGTTTCCAACAACAGCGCTCATAGATGGACACCGGACGTTCCCATGGTCATTCCGGAGATCAATCCGGAACACTTCGACGTCATCGAGGCGCAGAAGAAGAGACTGGGTACGAAGCGGGGATTCATCGCGGTCAAACCCAACTGCTCTATTCAGGCTTACGTTCCGGCGCTGACGGCCTGGAAGGAATTCGAGCCTTACGAAGTGGTTGCTTCCACCTATCAGGCGATTTCCGGCGCGGGCAAGAATTTTCAGGACTGGCCGGAAATGGTGGAGAACCTGATTCCCTATATCGGCGGCGAGGAGGAAAAGTCCGAAAAGGAACCCATGCGCATCTGGGGTAAGGTAGCGGGCGACCACATCGAGCCCGCCACAAGTCCGGTGATCACTTGCCAGTGCTTCCGGGTAGCTGTGGAAAACGGCCATACGGCATCCGTGTTCGTGAAGTTCAGAAAGAAACCCACCAAGGAACAGCTGATTCAAAAGCTGAGAGAATACGAGGGGTTTGCCCAGAAGGAAAATCTGCCCAGCGCACCCCATCCGTTCATCCAGTATCTGGAGGAGGATAATCGTCCTCAGGTGAAGATGGATGTGGATTTTGAAGGCGGTATGGGCGTGTCCGTAGGCCGCATCAGAGAAGACCACGTGTACGACTTCAAGTTCGTGGGTCTGTCGCATAACACCGTTCGCGGCGCTGCCGGCGGCGCCATCCTCTGTGCGGAGGCGCTGAAAGCCAAGGGCTACATCACAAAGAAATAGGGTGAAAGCATCGAGAAATCAGGCATAAAAAATCCCGAGGCCGGTTGGAAAACCAAGGCTTCGGGATTTTTGTTCCGCATTTATTTGGTGTAGTTATCAAAGTATCCCTGAATCAGGATGATGGGCGTTCCCTTGTCGCCGGAACCGGAGGTCAGATCGCATAAGGAGCCGATCAGGTCGGTGAGACGGCGGGGAGTGGTTCCCTGGGAAACCATCTGGCCTTTCAGGTCGTTATCTTTGTTGCGGATGTAGTTGGAGATGGCTTCTTTCAAAGCGTCTCCGCTCAGGTCGGCAAAGTCGTTATCGGCCAGATACTTCAGCTTGACTTCGTTTGGTTGTCCCTCCAGACCGGGAGTGTAGCCCGGAGAAACCACGGGATCTGCCAACTCCCAGATCTTGCCGATGGGATCTTTGAAGGCGCCGTCTCCGTAGATCATCACTTCGATGTTCTTGCCGGTGGCGTCTTTCATGCGGGCGGCCACGTCGGCTACGAAAGCGTCGCAGTCTCTGGGGAACAGTTTTATGGTTTCTTCGGTGGCCTTGTTGGAGCCTAAGAGACCATAGCTGGGATTGTAACCGGAACCGTTTACGGACGCGGTCATAATATCCTCCAGGTTATATACCACGGACGCGCCGGCCTTTTTCAGAATCCGCTTGGTGCGCGCTCTGCTGTGGATATCGCAGGTGAGCACGTGGTCGGTGTAGTTCAGAATCGTTTTAGGATCGTTGGATAAGATAATTTCCACCTCGCAGTCCTGTTCGCGGATCAGCTGAGAATAGAATTCCAGATAATCCACGCCGGTGAAGGGATGGAGTACCCGTCCGAACAATTCTCTGTACTGCGCCTCTGTCAGCACATCGGTGTAGGGGTTGATTCCCTTTTCGTCCAACAGATCCAGGTCGATGAGGTGATTTCCCACTTCATCGGAGGGATAGCTGAGCATCAGGACGATCTTTTCAGCGCCTCTGGCAATTCCCTTGAGGCAGACAGAAAAGCGATTGCGGCTGAGAATGGGAAAGATGACGCCGACGGTTTTGCCGCCAAACTTTGCGCGGACGTCCGCTGCGATATCGTCGATGGATGCGTAATTTCCCTGAGCTCTCGCTACGACAGCTTCCGTGACGGCGACGATATCCCTGTCGCTGAGAGGAATATGTTCGGAGGCGCAGGCCTTAACGACGGAATCCACGACGATTTCTGCCAGAGGATCGCCCTCGCGGATGATGGGAGCGCGGACGCCTCGGGAAACAGTGCCTATCATTCTTTCCATATGATTACCAACCTTTCTCTATCAAAAATATATTTTATCAAAACATCCTCGTTTACTTGTGAGAAGTCCTATAACGTTATAATTATATAGGAAAGTTTCCCATAAGTAAATAAAATTATCGAAGAGAAGGAAAGCTTTTTTCAAATACCGCCGGGGAAATTCAAATGATTGTCAAAGAGGGAAAAAAGGGTTACTATAGAAAAAAGAGAAAGGAGAGAGTAAAGAGGATGAAGGACAATAAAACGAAGGGCAATAAGATGAAAAACGGGAAACGCATCGGCATCTTTTTACTGATCGTCCTGCTCTGCTTCGGAGTCGGCGTGTGGACGGGAAGCGCTTCGCGAAAAGGCCGTCAGGCGAAGATTACCGGCGATTTGATCACGAACCGCATTGAGGAGATCAGCCAGCTGGCTTCTTTGGAATACCACTATACCAGAGTGGGAAAATACGAGGATCGCGTGGACTTTTACGGCTGGCAGGTACCTCTGACCATGAAGCGGTTTATCATCTCCTATGACGGAATCATCTGGGCGGGAGTAGACCTGAAGCAGGTGAAGATCGAAGTGAAAAAGGATGGTTCTGTTTCGGTGACACTGCCCGAAGCGCAGATTCTCGCTCACGAACAGGATCTGGACAGCATCCACGTCTTTGACGAAACGAAGAATGTTTTCAATCCCATTCGGATTACCGATTACATTGAATTCTCCAAGGATGAGAAGCAAAAGGCCGAGCAGGAGGCAGTGGACAAGGGACTGCTGATTCAGGCGCAGGAACGGGCGGAAACGGTGGTAACGGAATGGGTAACCGCCCTGTTAAGTGAAAACGGCACAGCTCCCGCGATCACGGTGATCTCTGCGGCTGCGGGAGATGCGCAGCGATGAGAGAAAAGCAGAGTTACGTACATATTACCCACGAATTCGAACCCGTGTTTGACGGAGAGAGCCGCGTTCTGATTTTGGGAACACTGCCCTCAGTGAAATCCAGAGAGGGGCAGTTTTACTATCATCATCCCCAGAATCGGTTTTGGAAGGTACTGGCGCAGATCACCAAATCGGAGCTGCCCGTGACCATCCCGGAGAAAAAGAAGATGCTCTTAGACCATAAGATTGCCATCTGGGACGTGATTCAAAGCTGCGACATCATCGGATCGTCGGACAGCTCCATTAAAAACGTCACGCCGGCGCAGCTGCCTGTCATTTTGGATCGTGCGCCGGTGCATACCATCTTTACCAACGGCGCCAAAGCCTATGAACTGTACATGAAATACTGCAGGGAAATGACGGAACTTCCCGTGGTAAAGCTGCCCTCCACCAGTCCGGCCAATGCCGCCTGGTCTCTGGAGCGGCTGGTGGCGGCGTGGGGAGAGGCGCTGGGGCGCTGTGGTCTTTGAAATTAATTTCCATATATGAAATATTGACATTAAGCGAAAAAAGAAGTAAACTGACAGTAAAGATGAACGAAATTTCAGAAATCTAAATTTTGTTCACGGGATTTGTCGGTTACATACGGCAGGAGATAGAGGGAGAGGGATTTGAGCATAGTCGATAATTATCGTTTGATGATTAAAATTTGTGAAATGCACTATTTGCAAAATCTGAGTCAGAAAGAAATCTCCTCCAGACTCTCCATATCCAGGCCGCAGATCAGCCGCATTTTAGCCCAGGCAAGAGCCGACGGCGTGGTGGATATCAAAATTCACAATCCCTATAGCGGCGAATCGGAGATGGAACAAAAGCTGATGGAAAGGTTTGGTCTCAGCGACGCCATCGTCATCGACAGCGGCGTGGGAAACCCGTCGGAACAGATGGAGCAGTTTGCAGGAAAAGCGGCGCAGCAGATCGATTCTTACCTGACCGGCGGAAGCGTGGTAGGGGTCATGAGCGGAAACACCGTGAAGAGCATCGTGGAGGCTCTGCGACCCAGTTCCAAAAAGCTGCATTCCGTGGTTTCATTGGTGGGCGGCATCGGTGCAGGCAGCGTAGACCTTCACGCCAACAGCATCGCCCAGCAGTTGGCTTCCAAATACAACGGCGTGGCCTTTTCCCTGAACGCGCCGGCTCTGGCCAGCGATCCCGTGGCGGCGGAAATCTTCCGCAGAGAGCCGTCGGTGGCGAAGGTGCTGGATATGGGCGTTCGGTGTCACGTGGCGTTGGTGGGCATCGGAAGCGTATCCATGGAGGCAACCAACATCCGCGTCGGTGAACTGAAAGAGACGGAACGGCGATACTTACAGGAGCAGGGCGCTTTGGCCTCCATCTGTTGTTCCTATGTGGACGGGGATGGGAAGAGCGTGGGTGAAGACCTGTTTCAGCGCTCCATCGGACAGTCGCTGGAATCGTTAAAAAAATCTAAAATCATCGCTGTTGCGCTGGGGAACTCCAAAGTGGAGGCCATTGGCGCGGCGCTTCGCAGCGGGCGGGTACACGTGCTGGTCACCGACCTTGCCACGGCGAAACAGTTAGCAATCGCTTAGAAATCAGTCCTCGCGCAGAAGAGATAGATTTTCGAAGGGCGGGGAATGAGATATACGCTGAATCATGAAAGGGAGGAATACATTATGAAACAGCTGAAAAAAGTATTGGCGGCAGTATTGGTGCTGGCTATGGTATTCGCCATGGCGGCTTGCGGCGGTGAAGAAGGCGGCGCAGAAGGCATCGAAGGAAAGAAGATTTCCATTATGACGCCGTATCTGGGTTCCGTTACTACAAATCAGATGGTGGACTATCTGGAAAAGGATCTGACCGATAGGGGTGCAGAGGTATCCGTGGTCAATACCGATAACGATTTCGGTGAACTGGCCAGCAGAATCGAGGACGTGGTTGCTGCAAATACCGACGCCATCGTACTGGTCAGCGCAGATCCCAACCAGGTGGCAAATCAGCTGCAGGAAGCGTTTGACGCGGAAATCCCCGTATTCGGATGCGACAGCGGATTCATCGAAGGGATGCAGATCAATGCTACCAGCGACAACTATCAGATGGGCGAGCTGATTGTGAAATATCTGTTCGACGACCTGATGGGCGGAAAGGGTACCGTCATTTCTCTGACCCACAGACCGCACCCCGGCGTTGTGAAGAGATGTGAAGCCTTTGACGACCTGATTAAAGAGTATCCCGACATCACCCTGATCACTGAGCAGCACGTTCCGGCGGAACAGCCCATTAACGACGCTCAGGACATCGTAGAAAACCTGCTGCTTGCCAACGCGGCAAAGGATTCCGTTACCGCTATCTGGGCAGCTTGGGACGAACCGGCCATCGGCGCGACTCAGGCGCTGAAGGAAGCAGGACGCGATGAAGTTCTGGTTACCGGCGTTGACGGAAACGACCAGGCCATTTCTCTGATCAAAGAAGGAACCAACCTGAAGGCTACCGTAAAGCAGAACTTTGAAGGTATGGCTCAGATCGTAGCAGAGCAGATGGGAAAATATTTTGCAGGAGAAGAACTGGAACGCGGTGACATGTACGCACCGGCTACCCTGATCACTCCGGAAACAGCGGAATAACGCAGGCATTTTTCTCGCAGGCGGGCGTCGGATCTATCGTCCGACGCCCCTTTCATATCAAAGACAGGGGGCAGGAACATTGCTGCTGAGAACAGAACACATAAGTAAACAATTCAATGGAATCTATGCCTTAAAAGATATCAATTTTGAACTGCTGCCGGGGGAAATCCACGGTCTGGTGGGAGAAAACGGCGCAGGAAAATCCACTTTAATCAAGATCCTTACCGGCGTATACCGGTTGGAGGAAGGCCAGATATATTGGGAAGACCAGAAGGTCTCCATCACCAATCCGGTGGAAAGCCGAGACATCGGCATCAACGTCATCCATCAGGATCGCATTTTGATTCCGGCCTTCAACGGCGTGGAAAACGCTTATCTGGGAATGGAATACATTGTTTCGGGCGGGAAGATCGACTGGAAAGCCATGGAGAAAAACGTGGCGGACGTGGCCGACAGCCTGGGCATTGAAATAGATTTGAAAAAGACGGCGGCGCAGCTTTCACCGCCTCAGAGGACGTGTCTGGAGATCATCCGGGCCATGATGAAGGAGTGTAAGCTTTTGATTTTGGATGAACCAACGGCTTCGCTCACCGATAAAGAGGCGGAAATTCTGTTTTCCATCATCGGAAAGCTGAAGGAAAAAGGCACTTCCATTTTGTACGTCACCCATCGCATGGACGAGATTTTCCGGCTCACGGATCGCATCACCATCTTTAAAAACGGCGCCATGGTGGAGACGGTAAACACCTGCGATGTGACCAAGGATGAGCTGGTGAAGAAGATGACGGATCAGTGGAGCGGTCAGGTCATTCAGCGCCGGGAGGAATTCGGCGACGTGCTGTTGGAAGCCAAGGGGATCGTCTCCAAGGACGGCATCGTAAAAGAGGGAAACCTGACAGCCAGGAGCGGCGAGATCTTAGGCGTTTTCGGTCTGGGAGGAAGCGGCAGGACGGAGCTTTTGGAGTGCATCTACGGTTATCGTTCCACGGTGGCGGGAACGGTCAGCGTGGCGGGAACGGTGATTGCGAAACCGTCGCCGCAAAATTCTCTGAAGCACGGTATGGTCTTGATCTGCGAAGATCGCCGGGGCAAGGCCATGATCGGCAATCTGTCCATCCAAAACAACATCCTGCTGTCCAATATCGACGACTACGCCAAGGGCGGGGTGCTGGATGAAAAGCGGGAAACCCAGGCTGCGGCGGAAAAAGTGCAGGCGCTGGACATTAAAATTGCCGGATTGAAACAGAGAGCCATCGAATTATCCGGCGGCAATCAACAGAAGGTGGTTTTCGCCAAAGCGTTGATGAATCAGCCGAAGGTCTTTTTATGCGATGAGCCGACCCAGGCGGTGGATGTCAAGACCAGGAGCGAAATTCACAGGCTGCTGCGGCAGAAGGCCGACGAAGGAAGCGCCGTGATCTACGTATCCTCCGATTTAAAGGAAATTTTAGAGGTGGCGGATAATATACAGATCGTATCTCGGGGACGAACCAGAGAACTTTTGCAAAACCGGGATCTCACATCGGATCAGGTGTTGGCTTACTGCTATGATAAATAAGGAAAGAGGGGCTTTTTCATGAAATCGAAACAAGGGAATGTAAAGCATATTCTGCAAAGCTACGGTACCATCTTGGCTATGATTCTGATCATCGTGATCTTCAGCGTGCTGAGACCCGCTTCGTTTGCTACCGTGCGCAATTTCATCAATATTACGAGGCAGATGGCGCCGCTGGTATTCATCGCCATCGGAGCGACGCTGATCATGAGCGTCAACGAGTTCGATCTGTCCGTCGGCAACATGGCAAGCCTTGGCGGCGTCATGGCGGCGATGCTTGCGGTGCGGGGGCTGCCCATGGCGGCGTGCTTCCTGCTGCCCATGGTGATCTGCGGTGTCATCGGCTGGTTCAACGGCTGGATCGTGGCCAAGTTTCAGGTGTTGTCCTTCATCACCACCCTGGGCATGAGTACGGTGCTTTCCGGTATCATCTACCGGCTCACCGGCGGCGCTACGGTGTTTGAAAACATCCCGAAGAGCTTTGCCTGGTTGGGAACCACCAAACTGGGTCCCATTCCTCTGCTGTCGGTTTTGATGCTGATTGCTACGGCGATTTTCTGGTTCCTGATGCGTCACATGTCCCTGGGACGGAAAATGTATGCCATCGGTGGAAACGAAGAAGCGGCCAAGATCGCCGGTATCAATGTCAAGAAATATAAGAATATCGCCTTCGCTCTGTGCGCCGTCATGGCCTGCGTTACCGGTATGCTGGTGGCTTCCCGCGTGGGATCCGCCAATACCACCGCGGGCGCAGGGTATTTCCTTCAGTCCTATGCCGCCGTTTACATCGGCTGTACCGTTTCTAAGGAGGGGATACCCAACATCGTAGGTACTCTGGTGGGCGCGGCGATTTTGACCATTTTAGCAAACGGCCTGACGATTATGCAGATGCCTACCTATATGCAGGATGTCATCACCGGCGCGATTATCATCTTGGCGGTCATCGCCCAGAGACTGGGTCGCGGCGATGCAAAATAAGCGGGAGAGTGGTGTGACGATGAAAATTCATACAGTTTGCAATAAGGCAATGCGGCGGCTGCTCCATGAAAAAAAGCACAGCTTTGTGGGGTATCTGACGGCGGGTTATCCCGACAGGGAAAGCTTTTTCCGCATCGTTGAGGGCTGTCAGCAGCGCGGCCTTTCCGTCTTTGAGATCGGCTACCCGTCGCCCAATCCCGTTGCCGATGGAGAAGTGATTCAAAGGGCGCATGCCGCGGTGGATCCCGCAATCCGAGAGGATTTGGACTTTTGGAAGCGGCTTCGCCAGACGATTTCGGCTCCCATCTGGGTCATGGGATATACGGTGGATCTCATCGATTCGGGGATGTACCGAAAGCTGGCGGAAGCGGGATATATCGACGCTCTGGTGATTCCGGACATGGAACACAGAAGACGGCTGGCGCTGAAAGAAGAAATGGAACCCTTCGGAGTAGAGGTGCTGGGATTCACCTGCCACTCCTACGATGCGGAGGAAGTGGAGGAGACGCTTCACGCCTATGACCTCATCTATCAACAGCTTTACAGCGGCCCTACAGGGATGCAGAACACATCGGAGGAGTATTTGGAACTGCTGGCGGAAAGCCGAAAGAAGAGCAACGCCTATCTGTTCGCCGGATTTGGAATCGGAACGGCACAGCGGGCAAGGGAGCTTTTACAGCATGGCTTTGACGGCGTGATCATCGGTACCGCCATTATGAAGCGGCTTTCCGAATCGGAAGAGAAGGTATACGAATTCATCAGCCAGCTGGCAGAGGCGGTAGAAGGAGTGGAATAAGAGATGGACGCAAAGAAATACATCGCGGCTTTTGATATCGGAACCACGGCGGTCAAGGGCGTTTTGGCCTGTGAGGACGGAACGCTGACGGCTTCCCGTTCCATAGATATTCCCACGATTTTTGAGGGAGACCGCAAGGAACAGGATCCCCTTGTGTGGTACGAAGCGTTTTGCCGGATTTCAAAGGGATTTTTCCAGGAAGAGGGCATGCGGCCGGAACAGATCATGGGCATCGTCATGAGCGGTCAGATGCAGGATGTGATTCCCATCGATGAGGAATTCCAACCGGTAGGAAACGCTCTGCTGTATTCCGACGGCCGCGGCGAGGAACAGGCGCAGCGGCTGCTTGCGGCCTTTGGCGCGGAGAAAATCGAAGCCATTACGGGAAATCACTGCGACGGTTCTCTGTCCTTTCCGAAGATTTTATGGATGAAGGAACACCAGCCGGAACAGTTTTCCAGGGTGTGGAAGATTTTAATCAGCTCGAAAGATTATGTCATCGCCCGGTTGACGGGAGAAGCGGTGGGGGACGTGACGGCCTGCGCCACGGCCTGCGCCATGGACATCCACAAAAAGGTCTGGGACCGCGAACTGATCGAAGGCATGGGCGTTTCCACGGACTTGTTTCCGAAGCTGTATCACTCCCATGAAAAGGTGGGCGCTGTGACCGACGCGGCGTCAGAAGAGACGGGTTATGCGGCGGGAACCACCGTCTACGGCGGCGTCGGCGACGCGGGGGCGACGACGCTTGCCAGCGGCATTGCAAAGCCGGGGCAGTATAATGTAAATCTGGGGACCTCCGGCTGGGTGGCCACGGTATCCCACGATGTGCTTCCGGCGCAGATGGGTGTCTTCAATCTGGCGGCCATGCCGGAAAACGTGTATATCAACGTGGTTCCCTTCTTGAACGCGGGGAATGTCCACAAGTGGATCAGCACGGTGCTTTCTCCCAAGGAGGGAACGGCGGATTACGGATACATCGACGGACTGCTGCAGCGAAGCTGTCCCGGAGCAGGCGGCGTCATGTTTT
>CANEEC010000038.1 GCA_947426455.1 uncultured Clostridia bacterium
AATCACCTGACCGCCGGTGAGGATAGCGATATCCTGCAGCATTTCCTTTCTTCTGTCGCCGAAGCCGGGAGCCTTGACAACAACGCAGTCGAAGGTGCCGCGCAGCTTGTTGACGATGATGGTAGACAGCGCTTCGCCTTCCATATCTTCGCAGATGATCAGCAGCTTCTTGCCCATCTGAACGATCTGCTCCAGAATGGGCAGCAGTTCCTGAATATTGGAAATCTTCTTGTCGGTAATCAGGATGTAGGGATCGCTCATTACGGCTTCCATCTTTTCGGTATCGGTTACCATGTAAGCGGATAAGTATCCTCTGTCAAACTGCATACCTTCCACAACGTCCAGCGTGGTACCCATGCTCTTGGATTCTTCTACGGTGATAACGCCTTCGTTTCCTACCTTTTCCATGGCCTCTGCAATCAGCGCGCCGATTTCTTCGTCACCGGCGGATACGGATGCGACCTGAGCGATGGATTCTTTGGATTCCACCTTTACGGCGTTCTTTCTGATCTCTTCCACAGCCACGTCAACCGCGCCCTGAATTCCCTTCTTAACGATCATGGGATTCGCGCCGGCAGCCACGTTTTTGAAGCCTTCGCGGATGATGCTCTGCGCCAGCAGGGTTGCCGTAGTGGTGCCGTCGCCGGCCACGTCGTTGGTCTTTGTGGCAACTTCCTTCACCAGCTGTGCGCCCATGTTTTCGTAACCGTCCTCCAGCTCGATCTCTCTGGCGATGGTCACTCCGTCATTGGTAATCAGCGGGGAGCCGAACTTCTTTTCGATCAGGACGTTTCTTCCCTTGGGACCCAGTGTGATTTTAACGGTATTTGCCAGCTGATCAACGCCAGCCTGTAATTTTCTTCTGGCTTCTTCGCTATAATTGATTTCTTTCGCCATGTCTCTCTAACCTCTTTTCTTTTATTTTACAACTGCTAAAATATCTTTCTGAGATACGATCAGGTATTCCACTCCGTCGTACTTTACTTCCGTTCCGGCGTACTTGGAGAAAATGACTTTATCGCCTACGGCGACTTCCATCTTCGTCTCTTCCGTTCCGGGACCTACGGCCAACACTTCAGCCAGCTGAGGCTGTTCTTTCGCGGTACCCGGCAAAACGATTCCGCTCTTGGTCTTTTCCTCTGCTTCCATTTTCTTCAGCACGACTCTGTCTGCTAACGGTTTGATGTTCATATTTCATTCTCCTTTCAAACGAATTATTTACTTATGTAAAGAATCTTTTCTTTCTTCGTTGTTAGCACTCTTCTTTATCGAGTGCTAACACTTATTAAATATATCACATTGAACGCCGTTGTCAATAGTCTTTCCGAAAAAAACACAATTATTTCAGTCCTTTTACCTCCACGTGAACCGCATTGACATGAAACGCCGTCATCTGCTCCGTTTTCCTGCGGATGTTCTGCTGCATCTTTCTGGCCGCCTCAATCAGAGAAACGCCGTAGTTCATGTAGACCTGAATCCACAGAGCCAGCTCCGAAGCGTCATTGCTGTCGATATAGACCTTGGTCACGTCGGAAACCCCTTCGGTGTCCTCCCCCACCTGCTCGGCAATGTCCCGCAGAACCTGATCGCTGATGGTAAAGCTGCCCATATAGCTGTACGTGGGCCGCACCACTGTCTTTTCCGCCAAAGGCCGTTCACCGGAAACCCTGGTATTGTTTCCGAAATTTTTAAACATGCGGATAGGATACAGCATGTAACCGGAAAACTGCCGTTTCACCTGCATGGTCGGCACAGGAATGATATGCCGTCCCAGGTCGTACCGCTGGTGATACGCCGTATTTCGTTCTTCTTCCGTGGTGATATCTTCAATGTAGATGATCTTTTTCGGCTGCGGCAAGGCAAGCCGTTCACAGATGCGGGAAATCATCTCGTCTGAGGTTCCCAATACCAGAATCTTTGCCGGCTTCATCTCAGCAATCGCCTCCCGCACCTGGCGGCAATGCTCCTCTTCTTTGAACAAGGCAGTTTTCACGGCGCCGATTTTCGTGGACTGCCGTTTGGCGGATTTGCCCGCGGCAACCCGATTGTCGCAGATGAACAATCCGTCGTCCAAAATCGCGTCGAAGCGATAGCGGCGGCACAAGGTGATTGCCTGATAGCTTTTCCCCGTTCCGCTTTTTCCTGATAATCCGTAGGTTTCCATGGATGTTTACGCCCTTTCTTCCGCAATTTTTACAGTTCTTTTGAAACCCGTTTCATTGTTGACAATTTCTCTTGTTATTTCAATCCGTTGATGCTATAATTATGGTGCTTGTTTAAAACACCATAATTTAAGGAGGTAGTACAAATGGCTTATGTAATTAAAGACGCTTGCATCAGCTGCGGTGCTTGCGCTGCTGAATGTCCCGTTGGCGCTATCAGCGAAGGCGCTGACAGATATGTAATCGACGCTGATAAGTGCATCGACTGCGGTTCCTGCGCAGGCGCTTGCCCGGTTGGCGCTCCTGTAGAAGGTTAATTCACAGGTTCTGCCGGTCCAAAATAAATAGGACGTAAATAACCGTTTCAGAAATGAAACGGTTATTTTTGTTTTCGCTTTTCGTTTGTCCTTATTCGTCTCTGTGGCTGATGTAGTACGCCAGGGACTGCAGGCTGTCGCTGAGATGGACGTTTTCCAGCGCCACCTCGTCGCTCACCGTCAAGTCCACGGTGGCGAAGTTCCAGATGCCCTTTACCTTTCCGGCCACCAGCTTTTCCGCCACTTCCTGGGCGCTCCCCTTATTTGTGCAGATGATGCCGATATCGATGGGGGTCTTTTCCAGATAATCGTCCAGCGCGCTGTAGTCCATGACCTCGATATCGTTGATTTTCAGTCCTACCAGCCGGGGATTGATATCGAACATGCCGCAGACGATGAAACCCGCTTTATAATAGTGGGTGTAGTTAGCCAGAGCCTGGCCTAAATTTCCACATCCGACGATGATCATTTTATAATCCCGATCCAGTCCCAAAATTCTGCTGATTTCGGTATGCAGCGCTTTTACGTTATAGCCGTAACCCTGCTGACCAAAGCCGCCGAAATTATTCAGATCCTGGCGAATCTGAGACGCAGTATAGCCGATCAAATTGCTCAATTCGTTGGAGGAAATACGATCCACTCCCCGTTTCATCAGATCGTCAAGATACCTGCGATATCTGGGCAACCTCTTGATCACTGCTTTTGAAATTTTTCCGCTTCCTCTCATAATTCACCTATGCTTCTTTTTATTTATTAATATACACCTGTCTTTAAAGCAACAAATTTTATCAGTGTATTAAATTAAATTATACTATTCTCCCTCTGGATATGCAAGAAAAAAAATGTTAAGATATTAACGCGCACGGTGAAGATATTTCCCGCCGCATGAAAATGACATTACTTTGGAGGAATCCGAACATGATATTATTATCCGCTACAAATCTGACAAAATTATATGGCGTCACCCCCATTTTGACGGGCGTGTCCTTCCATATCAATAAAGGCGACCGCATCGGCATCGTGGGCGTCAACGGCGCGGGAAAATCCACGCTGCTGAACATTCTTACGGGACAGCTGAAATACGACGAAGGCGACTTTTTCATCGCTTCCGATACCACCGTCGGCTACCTGAAGCAGAAGGACAATTTCCAAAGCGGCGGCACGGTTTATGAAGAAATGCTGGACATCTTCCGGCCGCTGATGGACATGGAGGCGAAAATGGAACAGCTTTCCGCGCAGATTGCCGCCTTATCGGAGCAATCCCGCGACGCCTCCCACCCCAAAGCGGAGGCGGAAATCCAACGGCTGCTCCACCGGTACGACGACATGACCGCCGAATTCGACCGGCGGGGAGGCTACAGTTACAAAAGTGAAATTCACGGTATCTTGAACAGCATGGCCTTTCCTCCGGAATCCTACGATAAGCCGGTTGCCCTGCTGTCGGGCGGAGAACGAACGCGGCTTGCGCTGGCAGCGCTGCTGCTTCGAAAACCCGACCTTCTGCTTCTGGACGAGCCCACTAACCACCTGGACATCGGAACGCTGAAATGGCTGGAACAGTATCTGAAAGCCTACACCGGCACCATCGTCCTGATTTCCCACGACCGCTATTTTCTGGATCAGACGGTAAACCGCATCTTCGACATCGAACTGCACAAGCTGACCTGCTACGACGGCAACTACACCCAGTACGCCGAAAAGAAAAAGGCGCTCACTGCAGACGCCGTGAAACGCTATGAGATGCAGCAGGAGGAAATCCGAAAGCAAGAGGACATCATCCGAAAATTCAAGGAGCGGGGTACGGAAAAGCTGGCAAAGCGCGCCCAGTCCCGGGAAAAGCGGCTGGCGCACCTGGAGGTGCTGGAGAAACCTCAACAGCTGAACGCCAAATTGAAAATTCACTTCAAGGAAAACATGCCTTCAGGAAACGACGTGCTGTTCGGCGAAGACCTCTCCAAGAGTTTTCCCGGCGAAACCGGCGTACGCCATCTGTTTTCCCATGTGAATTTTGACATCAAGCGCGGGGAACGGGTCTGCATGGTAGGACCCAACGGCGTAGGCAAAACGTCCCTTTTCAAAATCATTTTGGGACAGTTGGAGCCGGATACCGGCCACGTTCGCATCGGACACAATGTGGACTTTGGATATTACGATCAGGAACAGCAGCTGCTGAACGACAACTGCACGGTGCTGGAGGAGCTGCACAACACGTATCGCCTGTACACCCAGACGGAACTGCGTTCCATGCTGGGGCGGTTTTTATTCCGCGGCGAGGACGTGTTTAAACGGGTGGGAGATCTGTCCGGCGGCGAAAAAGCCCGCCTGTCCCTTTTGAAGATCATGATGTCCGGCGCCAACTGCCTCTTGATGGACGAACCCACCAATCACCTGGATATCGCCTCCAAAGAGGTGTTTGAAGACGCGCTAATGGAGTTTCCCGGAACCCTTTTCGTGATTTCTCACGACCGTTACTTCCTCAATAAGGTGGCCACCAAAATCGTGGAACTGTCCGACAGCGGTCTGATTCCCTATGCGGGCGGATACGACTACTACCTGGAGAAGAAGGAATCCATAGGCTCCGGCAAGAGCTACCTCAGCGAAATGGCCGCCACAACAGCGGTTGCCGCGGCTGAAAAAAAGGCATCGGCGGAATCGGAAGCTCCCCCCAGCGACAAGGAGCTGCGCGCCCAAAAACGGCAGGCCGTAAAAGATCAGCAGGCGCAGCGGCGGCGTTTGGAACGGCAGCTTCTCAAGGCCGAAGAAGAAATCGCCGCTTTGGAGGAAACCATCGCCGACCTGGAAGGGCAGCTGTGTCTGGAGGAAATCTACACGGACTTTCAAAAATCCTTCGACATCAGTCAGAATCTATCCCAGGCGCGAACCGATTTGGAGACCACTTACGACCGTTGGATGACATTGCAGGAACAGCTTTCCGACGGTGATGAATAAGGTTTTTCCGAGAAAAATGGTGTGAAAAGTACATTTTTTTTAGAAAATGGTTGCACGGCGAACCGCTGATGCTTATAATAGGGTTTGCAATCACATTGCTGAATCTTCGGAGGTAAATTATGGTATTTGATAAAATCAAAGAGATTATTCTGGAACAATTAGGTCGCGAAGACGACGAGATCACCATGGAGACGCATCTGATGAAGGATCTGGAGGCCGATTCTCTGGACGCTGTTGAAATCATCATGGCAATCGAGGACGAATATGAAATCGAAATTCCTGATGAGGTTGCAGAAAAATTCCAGACGGTTGGTGATCTGGTTCACTACGTGGAAAACGAGACCAACGAATAAGCGTTGGAGCTCTTTGTACATCGAATTGAAAGAGCCACTGCATCATCGCCCGCAGCGGCTCTTTTTTCATTTTGCGATCCACTTCTCCTTTCGTTCCCGTTCGGATCGTCGAATTGGGAGGAAGTATGACTCATTCTATCGCTTATATTTTACCCGGCCTGTACGGCATCTGTTTTACCGCAGTCTTTTTCTTTACCTGGCAGCGCATGCCGGCTTCCTGGTTATTTGATACCGCCGATACCGCTCCCCATCCTCTGGCGCGGCAGTCGACGCCGTTTTCCTGGATTTTTCCGGTCTTTCTTGTCTTTTTCGCATTGTCCCTCACGTTTTCAAAAAAAGTGGCTCAAATCGACGTTTTTTGGCTTCTAAGCCTGTTTTGGTTTTTAGCTCAGACGGCGTTGGCCGATCTTTGCTATCGATTGATTCCCGATCAGTGGTCTTTGGGCATCGCCGCGCTGGGAGCGCTGCGGCTTGCGGATTCTGTTTGGAACGCAAACTTCGGCGCGGACGCTGCCGCGGGTTCTGTGAGCGCGGCGTTTGCCTCCACCTTCTGGCCGCTGCTGCCGTCCCTTTGTTTCTGCGCCTCCGTCTGGCTTTTGCTCTACGCTTTTCCCGAACTGCTGAACCGCTCCCCTCTACTGGGACTGGGCGACATCAAACTCCTTCTGGCTCTCAGCCTCGCGCTGCCGAAAAATCTTTTCTTCTGTTCCCTGATCTATGCCGCTTTATTGGGCGGCGTCGCAGGAATTGTACTGCTGTTGAACCATCGGGAGAAGCGGGGCGTTCCCTTCGGCAGCGTCCTTGCCCTGGGCGTGGCCTGCGCAGTTCTTCTGTGAGGAACAACATAAAAAACCGCTCCCCTGCGCTTTGCAAAAGCGTTGGAAAAGCGGTCTTTTAATGTCTTTTTTATCTCTGACCAGAAGCGTTTAACACGTTTTTGATCTTGTGCTGTACCATGGCCTGAATGGCGTCTCTTGCAACGCCCAGATACTTTCTGGGATCGAATTCCTCCGGATGCTCGATGAAGAAACGGCGAACCTCAGCGGTCATAGCCAGACGCAGATCGGTATCGATGTTCACCTTGCACACGCCGTGCTTTACGGCCTCTAAAATCATGTCCTCGGGAACGCCCTGAGCGCCGGGGATGTTGCCGCCGTACTGATTGCAGCGAGCCACAAACTCCGGAAGCACGGTGGACGCACCGTGAAGAACCAGCGGCGTATCGGGAATCAGCTTGTGGATCTGTTCCAACCGCTCAAAATCCAGATACGGTTCTCCTTTGAACTTGTATGCGCCATGACTGGTGCCGATAGCCACCGCCAGGGAATCTACGCCGGTGCGCTGTACAAATTCCGCCGCTTCTTCGGGAACGGTAAACGTGGCAGATCTGGCGTCCACTTTCACGTTGTCCTCCACGCCGGCCAGCTTGCCCAGCTCCGCTTCTACTACTACGCCGTGGGCGTGAGCATATTCTACAACCTGTTTGGTCAGAGCGATATTTTCTTCAAACTCATGCTTGGAGCCGTCGATCATGACGGAGGTAAAGCCGTCGTCGATGCACGCCTTGCAGATGTCAAAGTTTTCACCGTGATCCAGGTGCAGTACGATATCCAGACCGCTGTCCTCTACCGCAGCCTCTACCAGCTTCAGCAGATACGCCGATCTGGCATACTTTCTCGCCCCCGCGGAAACCTGCAAAATCAGCGGTGCATTCTCCGCCTTGGCAGCGTCTACGATGCCCTGGACGATTTCCATGTTGTTTACGTTAAACGCTCCTACCGCATAATCGCTGTTCAGCGCCTTCGCAAACATTTCCTTTGTGGTTACTAAGCCCATATCCTTTTCCTCCCATGTATTTCCAGTCGCCGTCCCCTTAGGGAACCGGCAAAATCAACCATCTTATTTACAGTATACTCCACCGCGGCGAAAAAATCCACGGCTATTTTGGAGTCCCTTTTCCCAACCCGGAAAGCAGCGGCGCTGCCGCCGCCAAAAGGCCGGAGGGATCGCTGACCTGGCGCAGCGTTTCCACCGCGCCCGCCATCTGGTCGACCTGGCGCTCCGCCTTGGTATCCGCCAAAAATGCCTTGGCCACTTCAAGCGACTCGCCGATCCGATCCATGGTGCCAAGCCGTTCCGCTGCGGAACGGTCGATTTGCCGCAGATGATTCACCTTATCCAGCGCATCGGTGATCGTCCGCATCCGGTCCAGCATCAGTTCCATGCGAAAGGTATCAAAATATGTAGGAAACGACGCTGAAAAGGTTGGCAGCAACGGTGGCCGCCACACGTAGCTCCCGCCGGAGGTTCCGTTTTTCAGCACAAACAGCAGTATCACAAGCAATAAAGGATTCATCCCGCTCTCCTTTCACGGCCGTTACTTTTCCATTTTGCGAATCTCAGCCGTTCCTTTCATTTATATGAAATCCAGGGGCATCGCGTGAACATTTTTCACAACTTCCCGCGTATATATGAAGAAAAAAGAGAAACGAGGTCATTGTATGAGCAGACATATTGACGACGAATTATTGATGGATTTGGCCGGTCAGGTGGGGCTTGACACTTCACAGTCCGCCGGCCGCGGCGGCGGTTCCTCCACCTCCCCTCAGGATGTCAGACGAGACGCTTTGGCAGCCGCAGAGGCCATGAAAGGAAAAAGCGAGGAGGAAATTTTATCGGAAATCATGAAGCTGAAATCCAAGCTGCAAAAAAATCCCGAAACCTATGAAAAACAAATCCGCGCGGTGAAATCCCTGCGCGGAATGATGAATCCAGAACAGCGTAAGCGTCTGGACCGCGTATTGCAGCTGCTGGAACGCTGATCAGGCTTCCAGCGGCAGGTTGGGGAATGCGTCCAGCGTAAAATCACTGGTCATTCCCGCCTGATATTTGTAGTAGGCGGCACAGGCGATCATGACGCCGTTATCCGTACAGAGAATGGGCGGCGGGCAGTACATTTGGATACCCTCTTTTCTGCAGGCCTCGCCCAGCATTTCCCTCAGTTTGGAATTGGCCGCAACGCCGCCAGCCACCACGACGCGCTTCTGGCGCTGTTGCCTGGCCGCGCGAATGGTCTTTTCCACGATCACGTCCATGACCGCCTGCTGAAAGCTGGCCGCCACATCCGCCTGACAAACGGACAGGCCCTTCTGCTTCATGCCGTTCAAATAGTTTAAAACGCCGGTCTTAATTCCACTGAAGCTGAAATCCAGACTCCCCTTTTCCAGAAAAACTCTGGGAAATTCAATGGCATAGGGATTCCCCTCCACGGCCAATTTATCGATCAACGGACCGCCGGGATATCCCAGTCCCAACACTCGCGCCACCTTGTCAAAGGCCTCGCCTACGGCATCGTCCCGGGTGCGCCCCAAAACTTCAAAACTCTGATATCCCTTCACATTCACGATATGGGTATGGCCACCGGAAACCACCAACGCCAGAAACGGCGGCTCGAGATCTTCATGCGCCACGTAATTAGCGCTGATATGTCCTTGGATGTGATGCACGCCCACCAGCGGCTTTCCCGTGGCAAAGGCAACGGCCTTGGCGTGAGCCAATCCGATGAGCAGCGCTCCCACCAGGCCGGGACCGTAGGTGACGCCGATGAGATCCACGTCGTCCATGGTAATCCCAGCCTCATCCAGCGCCTGCTGATATACGCTGTTGATGTTTTGCAGATGATGGCGCGACGCGATTTCCGGCACCACGCCGCCGAACACCTTGTGTACGGCGATCTGGGACGATATCACGTTGGAACGTACTTTCCGGCCGTCCCCGACGATGGCGATAGCCGTCTCATCGCAGCTGCTTTCGATTCCCATGGTAATGAATTGTCCGTCTTTCATTGGTTACCTCATGTTGAGGAAATGTTGATCCAAACCGAAAATGCAGCGGCTGTCCGCCGTCATGTGCCTACAGTTTTCACAGGATTGGTAATCGGTCATGTTGAACATGCTCACATCGCTGCGTCCGGAAAACCGGCTGCAATGGGATGCCGAAATCTTCATTCCCTCGTTTCTGTCCTCATAATAATCGTGATCGTAATATCCTCTCACGTTTCCACTTCCTTTCCCTCATACTGACGGCTCATCGCGTCGATTGCCGCTCCTTCGCAGTATGTGCGAAAAGGAAATTTTTATACTTCTTTTGGTTCCGCTTCGCGCCACATGATCAACGCGTCCTCACCGTTGTCCGCATAATATCCTTTGCGCCGGCCTACCGGTCGAAAGCCGAAGCTCTCGTAAAGCGCCAGCGCCGGATCGTTGGAGGGGCGAACCTCTAAGGTAAACGCCCGAATTCCCCAATCCCTTTCACAGTCCGTAAACAGTTGATTCAGCACCCGCTTTGCGATTCCACAGCGGCGGCAATCGGGACTGACGGCCACATTGGTGATATGTCCCTCGTCCACGATGAGCCACACGCCGGCGTATCCCACCACATCGCCCTGTTCCGTCTGTGCCAGCAGATAAAAGGCCAGCGGATTTTTTACCACGTCTTCCTCAAAGGACTGCTCGCTCCATGGCGCGGCAAAGCATCTGGCGTCCAGCGCCGCCAACGTCTTTACATCCTTGGACTCAGCTTTTCTGATCCGAATGTTCACCATTTCCTCCAATATATTGTTTATTGCAAATATTCGATGACATTTGTTTTGCAGCGGTTTTCGCTGTGCTTGCGCAATTCCACAGCTCCGGTTAACTTGCGCCGGCAACTGTTAGCAACGATTCCACAACTCTCGATTTACTCGCAGCCAACCCGTCCGCGGCCTACGTTTCCTGCGACGAACGCTTTTCCTGCGCCAGGCGTTCCTCCAGCTTTCTCTGAGCTTCTGCCTGCCGTAGATAAACCGGCTCAATCTCACCGAACTGCCTTTGCTTTCCATCGGAAAACATCTTTCGACCCAGCTTGGCCACGGAGAGCGCCTCCTGATAGCGGCGCTCCACGGGAGCGTATTCCACCTGGATTCCCCGCTCCTTTACTTCTTCGCCCCAACGACGAATTTCTTGTTCGTAGCGATCCAAACCGTCGCCGAAGAACACCACCGTTTTGCGTCCGCCCATCGCGTCAGCGTGGGGTACGGTACTCTCCAGCCGACCCAAAAATTCTTTTAAATCGTAAGCGCCGTCCTCCACCAGGGAAATCGCTGTCCCACAATTGCCGCAGCCTCCGCAGTTGCCATATTTGCCGCAGTTTTCACGTCCTCCACGGTCACCGCTGCCGCCATCTCTTTGCGCAGGAGCCACCCAACCATAAGCGCCGGCATAGACCTGCTGCCTTCTGGCGTCAAAGACAGGGCAGGCAATCACATCCTCCCGCTCCAAGTGATAAGCAAAAGAGCGCAGGGTAGGAACTCCCGCAATGGGTACAGAAAGCGCCTGCGCCAATCCCTTAGCCGTGGCCATGCCGATGCGGATGCCCGTAAAAGAACCGGGACCTTCTGACACCAAAATTCCATTGATATCGTTTATCGACAATTCGCAATTTGCCAACAGCTGTTGAATCATGGGAATGAGGTGCTGCAAGTGGTTCATGGTTTCCTCCGAACCCTGCACCCTGGTGTTCCCCGCTTCATCAATCAGTGCCACCGAAGCCTTCGCTCCTGTAGTTTCAATGGCCAACAGTCTCATAGTTATCCTCTTTCCTGTAAATTCCGAATGTTCAACGCCCGGTTCCCAGGCCATTGGATGCCGATCACCCGCTCCTGGGGTTCTGCGCCGTAGCTCAAAGTCACGCGAATCGTCTGGGCGGGTAAAAGTTCCTCCACCAAATCAGCCCATTCGATCAGGCAAACGCCCCTCCCGAATACGTATTCTTCAAAGCCGATTTCAAACAGTTCATCGGGATCACTGACACGATACACGTCGAAATGATACAAAGGAAGCCGTCCGGAATGGTATTCGCACACGATGGTAAACGTAGGACTGGTGATCATATCCGTCACGCCAAGCCCTGCGGCAACCGCTTTGGTCAAAGCGGTCTTGCCTGTGCCCAAATCGCCTGTCAGCGCCACCACATCTCCCGGCTGCAACGCCTTTGCCAGTTCCCGTCCCAATCGCTGTGTATCCGCTTCATCCTTTAAAAGCCACTCTTGTTTCATACCTATTTCCTTCTCTTTGTCGTTTACCATAGACATTTTATCACGTTCTTCGATGGATGTCATCTATGAAAAACACCGATAAAAATGCCACTGCTCCCTTCCAAAGAGCCGACGATCTCTTTGAAACTTCAGGAACAGTGGCAGAGGCATTGCAAACGCGTTTTCAATATCACCGCGTTTTCCTAATTGTGCAGAAAATGCGAAATTCTTTTGTAGAGCAGGAACGTCACTACGGCATTGATTCCCGCTTTGATGAGGTTAAAGGGAAAGATGATCGTGGGGATCATGGCAGCAACCGCCGCCCGCGGCATTCCCGTATAAATCGGCGTAATGATCAGGTTTGCCAGACACATGACGGCCACCATGACCAAAACTCCCACAGCCAACGCGATAATGGCGCCTTTTTTGGTCTTTTGGCGCTGATAGATGTTTCCCGCAACGACAGCAAAGGAACCCGTAGCGGCGATGTGCATAATGATGCCCCAAATTTGACCGCTGGCGCTGACAGTGGTTCCCTGAATGACAGAAACCAGAACGGTCAGCAGTACTCCTGCACCGGGACCGAAGGCGAAGGTTCCGATGAAAATGGGAATGTCCGCCGGGTCGTATTCCAAATATGGCGCCGCAGGAAACAAAGGAAAGTGGATCAGCAATACCAATACGATGGAGATTGCCACCAGCATTGCCATTTTAGCTAACCGAAAGGTTTTTACGGATCTTGTGTTTTCATTGTTCATTTCAAATTCCTCCTTCATACGCAGCCGCGGATGATCCGCATCCGTCAACTGCATTTGCACTTTAGGAATCTGTCAGGAAATAAAATAGGCCTTTTGAGGTGTCTCAAAAGGCCGTCTGTGCAAAAGAAATCACGTTGAAAATTCCGAAACGATGCACGCAAAAGCGCTCGCCGTCACTTTCTATTCGATGCGTTTCTTTCATCCGGACTATACCGTCGGTACCGGAATCTAACCGGTTCGGCCTTGCGGCTCGCGGACTCGCAGTCCACCCTTGCGCTGCATTGTACATCGTGCATTATGCATTATGCGCCGGATGTTCTGATTACCGCCGGTGAGGAATTTCACCTCGCCCTGAAACAGATCTTATAACGTAAATAGTATACTCGCAGATTTATCGTCTGTCAAGTAGTGACCTTCTGCTTTTCAGCGAATTTTAGCCCATTGGAAGGGCGGCCGCGCTGGAAGGGAAGCCGCTCCCGCGATTGCTGCACGCCGCCAGCCACTATCCTCAACTAACAAAGCTTCTGCCGCGACTGCTATAACTGTTATGCGCCGTCGTCCATGGTTTACCGAATGCTTAGCGAATGAAGTTGGTTCTTTGGAACGCCTCTTTCTCCGGCAGACCGTAGGCTTCTTTTCCCAACGCGATACTCTTCATCAAAAAGGCCATGTTCTTGGCCAAGGTTCGCATGCTCTGCAAACCCTCCGCATCCTGTTGGGCTTCGCCGATTTCTCTGCCGTGAATGCTGTTCCAATACTGTCCGGACGCCACCGGCATACCGGAGATGGTGAAAAACTTATTGAGCTCGTCAAAAGTGGAAGACAGGCCGCCTCTGCGCGCCGCCACAACTGCTGCGCCCACCTTCATAGTTTTATCAAAGGGCGTACTGTAAAACAAACGAGTAAGAAAGGCCACCAGCGTGGCATTTGCAGACGCGTAGTATACGGGACTTCCTACAACAAGGCCGTCACATTCTTCAAATTTCCGTGCAATCTCATTCACCGCGTCGTCGAATACACATTTGCCGGTTTTGGCGCAGGAACCGCAGGCAATACAGCCGCGAATCCCCTGATTGCCGATATGCACCAGCTCCGTTTCGACGTTTTCCGCCGCAAAGACGTTTTCCATTTCATGGAGCGCAATATACGTGTTACCCTTTCCGTGCGGACTGCCATTAATAAGCAAAACCTTCATGAAGATTCTCCCCTTTCATTTTCTTCGGATTTGAAATTCATATTTGTGAATTTTCGTTTTCAAACCATCAGTAGATCAATTCTACGCCTCAAGCCCGCGTCGTCGATACGCTGTGCTTAACCTGCAGTAACAGCAGCACCAAGCCGACGCCTAACAGGATATGTCCGATTCCTGCTATGCCGAAAATCGCCGCATTCATGCCGGAAGAAATCACCGGCGCCGTCACCTGCGTCACACCCCGCACCACCAACATCACCGCAGTGAGATTCAATCCCACGTGATAGACCACCAACGCCCGCCCGGTTTTCTCGCCGGTGAAGGAAAAATTCTTTTCCAGCAGAAGCAGCAGTAGAAAAAACGCCATTCCTAAAAGAAAATAATGCGTATGAACCACAGATAATGCAGTTTTCGCGGTAAAATCATTGAACTTGCTAAACTCCCGGTAAAATACACCGCCAGCCATGGCTAAAACGGCGTACAGCAAAGCCGTATTGATATAACGTTTCATAATTTTTCTCCTTTATCTATCTTCCTGTTTCATGGCAAAATATCCTGTGAGTACCGCCCATACATAGGCGCAGGTCTTTGGAATCATCAACATTCCGATCATGGGTACAGTATCTGCCCAAAGCACCACCGGAATATAAAATCCAAAGCTCAAAACAATGGTCAGCCACATCCATCGAAACGCCCGATCCCCATGTTCCCTGGCGCTGCGATAAAACAGCACGATCATGAGAAGACCCAGAAGCGCAAAGGAGATGTTGCGGGAAATCCCCCAGGAAAGTGGCGCTTCGGCGCTGAGCCATTGATTCTGCGGCATCATGCACAGCAAAATCCGCGCACCGGCCAGACAGTATACGGCGGCGGTAAGGCCATTTCTGCCGTTGATGCGATATCGCTGTCGCCAAACGTAATAAAGCAGCACATAAAAAATCGTCATGGTGATGGAAGTGATCCACTTTCCAAGCCCCAAAGAGACGGTGTAGTTCTCCAGACCGGTAGTGCATAAGGCAACGGCACGGGGGATCAGGTGGAACGCATCTCCCGCGCCCAGTACTACCGCCATCCATCCAAACAGGCGGAACTGACCCTCTCCTTGACTGCCCCGAATCATTAAAATTCCAACAGTAATCACGGAGATCAAATAGACAAGATCAAACAGGGTTTCGAAAATCGCCTGCACAATACTTCCTCCTTTTTCACTATATTTCTCGTGAAAGGCAATGAAAACGAAGATAGGAGTACCGAACAGTTTTATTTTACTGTTCAATACTCCTACCCTCTTTCATTTTGGAGCGGAAGACGAGATTCGAACTCGCGACCCTCGCCTTGGCAAGGCGATGCT
>CANEEC010000039.1 GCA_947426455.1 uncultured Clostridia bacterium
ATTCCGTACAGACCGAATGAACGTCGGTGGTGGCGCCGCCCACGTCGATGACCACCACGTCGCCGATGCACTCATTTAACAGTTTGGTACATTCCATAACAGCGCCGGGAGTGGGGATGATGGGGCCGCTGACCATGTCTCGAACGTGTTCCATGCCGGGCGCATGGATAATGTGATCTTCAAAGGCGTCCTGAATGACCTTTCGCGCCGGTTCCACGTTCAGATCGTCGATTTTGGGATATACGTTTTCCACAACGTACAACTCCTGCCCGCACCCTTCTTCGAAGATCAGCTTCATTTCCTCCTGATTTTCGCAGTTGCCCGCATAGATCACCGGTGTGGAAAGTCCCATAGAACGAATCATCTCCGCATTGTGGATGGCCGTATCCCGTTCGCCGAAGTCCACACCGCCGGCGATCATGATCAGATTGGGCTTGATTTCCTCGATTTTTTTCAGATCTGTGCGCCGCAGCTTTCCGGCAGTGACATGGTGAATGATGCCGCCGGCTCCCAGAGCCGCTTCCTTGGCCGCCTTCACCGTCATATCGTACACCAGACCGTGTACCGTCATCTTCAGACCGCCGGCAGCCGAAGACGTGGCCAGCATCTCGTCGTATTCGATGGAATCGATACCCATTTTTGCGCAAAGATCGTCGATGGCGCCCTGCAGGCCGATGCGGACGTCGCCGTCTAACACCGATGTGGGAGCCTGTCCCTGCGCCCAAAACACGGGGTTTTCCGTATTCAGATCTTTAAACGCATTTACCACTGTGGTTGTAGAGCCGATTTCGGCCACTAATACATCTACTTTCATAGCTATTTCCTCTCATTTCGCCGGTTTTCACCCAGCGGACGATTCTGAAAAAACAGGGACTGCCCGCCGGCAGCCCCTGAGAGTCAAGCCCTGTTCAGGCCTTATTTATTGGCGTTCATTTCACGGCGACGCTCTACCAGGAAGGTCGCTACGTCAACACCGTGGCTGTTTCTGCCAAATCCGGCATCGATGCCCTGCTTTACAGCTTCTTCAGGAATGACCTGAGTACCGCCGCAGAGGATCATCACCTGGTCTCTGATTCCCTTTTCCACAGCCAGCTCATGAATTCGCTTCATGTTCTTGTAGTGGATGTTGTCGTGAGAAATGATGGTGGAGGCCATGATGGCGTCCGCGTTCAGTTCTACAGCAGCGTCAACCAGCTTTTCTACCGGGCAGGAGGTTCCCAGATAGTGAACCTCGATACCGTACTTTTCAATACCGCCGTGCTTGATATCGATGATTTCCCGCAGACCTACGGAATGTTCGTCTTCGCCTACGGTAGCGCAGACCACCTTCATGGGTTTTTCATCGATGTCCGCTCTGATTTCTGCGTCGGACAGTACATGGGGTTCCGGCGGAATGACCAGAGAATCCACGTCGATATCGAAGTCTACTTTACCCTTCATTTCGATACGGGTACCTTCGGCCTCCTGCATCACTTCGCGGTTGATGACTTCGGGATCTACAAGACCCAGCTTCTTGCCGATTTCTACGGCAACCACTTCGGCAACCCGCTTGTTTTCCGGAATGAACATGTTCAGCATGATAGTGCCATCCGCCAGCCATTCCATTTCCGGCTTCACCAGACTGGTCTTTCTGTATTTTTCAACTTCCGCAAGACGAACGTTTACATTGTCCTGATCGTCCAGCTCGTCGATGTAGACGATCTTGGAACGGTCCTCGAAGGTACAGCCGCCGATGAGCGCGGAGGGGTTCTTCGGATCGCCGCCGTACTGCTCTACGTTATTATAGCCGTAGTGAGCCGTTACGGGAGCCATGTAGTCCTCGTCTCTTTCGTATACAAATCCGTAGCCGATACCGCCTTCGATCTTACGGGCAATACCGTCGCCGTTTCTCTCCGGATACTTTCCGCTGTCTACGAAGAAACCTTCCTGTACCGCCTGGAAATAACCGCCGACTTCTACGATTTCTTCCATGAACAGGGTCGCTCTTTCGCGAATCTCTCTGGACATCTCCGCCAGAGGACCGTCCTTCTTCAGCTCTACCATTTCCATCAGGCCGTCCATGCCGACAAAGGTCTGCTTTGCGGTATCGCAGGCTTCAATGTTGTAGATGTGCCAGGGAACGTTTCTTCCTTCATCGGGAGTGATGGTGGACTGAATGTCAGCGCTGGTCAGCTTGGAAATCAGCATGTTCAGAACGTGAGTAACGGTAGCTTCACGGGCGGAAGCCTCCATGTACTTGGTGTTCATCTGCGCTCTCATCTTGTAGTCTCTCAGCAGGTCTCTCAGAGCCACCGCATAGGGCAGATCCAGATAGACGCAGGGCGCCGGAGGCGCGGTGGGAGGTACGGTGGACAGGCAGATGTTGCCGGGTTTCATGCCTACTTTTCTGGAGAACAGAGAGTTAATGGCGTGCTGTACGATCAGCTCCGGCATTACCTTCCACGCTTCTCTTGCCGTGGCGTTAGCGTTGTGCGCACCGTCGATCTGTGCGATATCAGCCCATGCCATGATCTTCTTGGATTCGCAGGCGTCTACGAAGGAACGAACGCAGTTGATGTTTCTGTACAGTACATTGTACTGAGGATCCTGATGGGCGCCGTTAATGCCTTCTTCTGCAAACATAACGGCAACGTCGGGGCCTGCCACACCGGATACGTAGGAGTGGTAGTTGATGGGACGCCCCACTTCATCTTCGATGAGATCCAGCGCCTTTCTCTGCGCTCTCACCTGTTTTCTCGTAATGGGAACGCCGCCGATACCCTGGGGAGTACCCTCGATCAGACCATCCATATGGGACTGACCGGCGGTTCTGATGACCATAATGTGATCGGCGCCGTGCCATGCGGCCATTCTCATACGGCGAATGTCGTCCTCAAAACGGCCGGAGGCGATTTCCGTGGTGATCACCGGCAGCGGCTGAGGATCCATGCCGTCAAAATACTTGGAGGAAGGAAGACCTACGCTCTGCTTTAGAGGCGTAGTCATATCGTGGAAGGTGAAAGGACCCATTTTCAGATCTTTTTCATGATTTCTCCATACCCAGCCTCTTCTTCTGGGTTCATATTTGTCCAGATCTTCTAAGACACGCTCGATATCGATTTTTACGTCTTTTTCTAACTTATCGTATGCCATCTGATTTCCCTCCTTATTTGAATAACGCGGCGGCTTCATCCCAGCCTTCGCCGGCAGCCAGCATTGCTGCGGCTTCTTTGATGGTGATGTCCTTCGCCTTGGCCACCTTGTAAACTACATGACCGGCGCCCTTGCCCATCAGTCCTTTATCCATGCAGCCCTCGACGATTGCCTTGGTATCCAGAGAAGAGATGCCCATTCTCAGCAAAACGGCTCTCTCTACGGAAGGCGTTGTATTTTTCCGTCCCAGCTCCAGAAGCGGATCTACAACCTGTTCCGTCACTTTCCAGAAGTGATTGTACAGTTCCTCATCTGTCATATTTGCCAGGTGTTTTCTTCTTTCCTGAAAATCATCTGCTCTTTTCATCCTAAAATCCTCCAAATGCCCGCCCGCGGCGGGTCTGAATCTATTTCAACACAAGGTGGCAAACGGCGCGCAGTCAAAGGCGCGCCGCCTGCCCAATACACTCATACGATTTTATAAAGCGGCGATTACTTCCTTAACGAAGGGCACGTCTCTCTTAACCTCCGCAGCCAGGAATTCCAGATCGGCCTGGGTCAGCTTGGATACGTCGGGGCAGTGCGCCTTGATCGCCTTCTTGATCAGAGATGCGCGGAAGTGGTCGATGTCAGCCTCTTTATACTTGATATAGCTGGGATCCTTCGGCAGGATGACATTGACGCCGGGTTTATCCTCTGTAGCGGGATCGCCGAAACGAATGTCGATGCCGTTTTCTCTTGCGAAGGACAGCTGCGGCTGTACGTGCTTACCTGCGCCAGTGTATTCCGTTTCGCTGATGACGATAACAGCGTCCTCCGGCAGATCCTGTGCCAGAGAGAAGGCGGCTGCCAGAGCGGTGTTACCCGCAGGGCCTCTTTCCAGACCTTCCAGGTTAGCCAACGCTTCGGTCATGAACATAACTTCACCCTGAGTTACGGTAACGTAACGGTCCATATAGCGCAGCGGTCTTGCGGCGGAACGGGGAACGTCAGAGTGGTCGGGATCGGTGGCGTAAGGAACGCCGAAACCGGTGTGTCCGGTGGTGCAGGACTTCTTATTGAACTGCGCGTCGGAAGCCATGTGCAGACCGGTCAGGTCGATGGAAGCGGCAACCAACTGGGTGTTGGTGGCTCCAGCCTTGATCAGACCTCTTGCGGTACCGGTCATCATGCCGCCGCCGGCGTTGGTGCAGACTACCATATCGGGATCTTTGCCCAGCAGTTCGCGGCACTGCATGGCGATTTCATAACCTAAGGTTTCAATTCCCGCGATACCGAAGGGGGAATACAGGGATGCGTTGAAATATCCTGTATCTTCCAGTACGGACAGGAAGGTGTAGAACAGCTCGGGACCTACGGTCAGCTGAATGACTTCTGCGCCGTAAGCTTCGCAGGCTCTTGCCTTTTCAACGATTTCCGGCTGGCCGACGCCGTGGGAGTCGAAGCACTCCTGAACGACGATGCACTTCAGACCCTGCATAGCGGCCTGAGAGGCAACGGCTGCGCCGTAGTTGCCGGAGGTAGCGGCGATGACGCCTTTGTAACCCAGCTTCTTGGCATGGGCAACCGCGCAGGCGGCTCTTCTCGCCTTGAAGCTTCCGGAAGCGTTGCAGGATTCGTCCTTCGCGAAGATTCTCGCACCGTAACCGGGTTTTGCATACTTTCGGGACAGGGCGCTCAAATTTCTCAGCTCCAGAAGCGGCGTGTTGCCTACACCGGTTTTGCTCTGAATCTTATTGATCTCTTCCAGAGTGTAGCCGGTAGCCTTCATCAGAGCGTCGTAGTCAAACGCAACGGAACCGGATTCGAATTCTGCGTAGTCCAAACCCAGCGCTTCTTTCATGATCTCGTTGGATCTTCCCATAACGGAATTATAGTCTTTTGCCAATGCCATTACCGGTCACCTCCAAACATGATCTCTCTCAGCTGCTTATCGATCTGAACCAGCTCGGGAACAAACTTGCCGTAGCTGTGACTCCAGTACGGATTTACTTCGATCAGAACGCCCTTTTCCAGACGGCCCACAGCGGTCTCAACCGTAACTTCATCGCCGATTTCCGCATCTTCCTGCAGGAAACCCTTCGTCCACATTTCCAGGTCGCACTTCTGCGTGTCTGCGGGCAGCTTTGCCGTTCTTTCGTCTGCCTTCAGGACAGTGGCATGAATGCGAACCCAATCGCCTTTTTTCGCCATGATTATAATCTCCTTTGATGACAGAGGACGATTTCTCAACCGTCCTCTCCTTTGAAATATACTTTTATGTGAAACTCTTATTTTACGATCTTCTTATCGGGTTTGATGCGGTCTCTCATATCGCCCATGATAGCGCGGGGAACCGGCAGATCCAACATGGTCTGCAGACCGGGATCCGCGTTGATGACCTGAGGAATCATATTGACGCACATAGCGATGGTGCCGATACCGCCTTCGATTTCAGGACTGTTTACCATGTTTACGTTGGGAGTACCCTTGATGATCACGTAGTCGCCGGTCTGTACGCCAACCTGTTCCGGCTCGATCTGCTGCGGGTGATCCATTTCGATCATCAGCTCGCCGTCTCTGTAGCCGAAGGCCTTCATCGCTACGCCTGCAACGTTGCCGGCCTTAGCGAAGCCATAGGGGGACTTTCTGTCAACATCGGTAACGATGGGATCCATGGTCTGCTTGAACTCGTCGATGTTCCAGCCGATACCGTCGGCAATCATGCCCATGGATTCAGCAAATCCAACGTGACCCGCCAGATTGCCCTTCTTGAATTCTTCTACGGTAACGCCGATGCCCTGTTCTTCCATAACGGCAGGACCGAAGGGAGACAGAGAGTTCACGCGGCGGGATACGATGTGTTCTACATCTTCCATGCAGCCCGTCCAAATCAGTACCAGCAGATCCATGATCAGACCGGGGTTGATACCGGTACCCAGGCAGGATACGCCATTTGCCTTAGCGATCTTGTCCAGCTCAGCAGCCAGTTCCGGATTCTGTGCCTTGGGATATGCCATTTCTTCGGCGGAAGTGATGACGTTCAGCTTCTGTTCCATGATGAACTTCAGCTTGTCAAATGCGTTCTTGGTGAAAGAATCGGTGCAGAGTAAAACGATATCGGCAGCGCCCGGCTTGATGACGTCTTCAGCAGCGCCGATCAGTACGTCGGGTCTGTCGCCTCTTTCGGTCTTGATGTAATCGTACATGCTCTTGCCGATCTTCGCTCCGCGGCCGACAGCGCCTACGATGTCAACGCCCTTCTTCTTCAGCAGCATGTCTGCCATACCGCCGCCCATAGCGCCTAAGCCCCAGATGATTACTTTTACATTTTGCATTGTGTTTTCCTCCATTTCTTTTCATTATCATGAGTGACCCGGGGAGGAAGCTCCGCCGGATATCCGATTATAGATGACTGTTTCACTGTTCAAAGGGTTTCCCACATTGATACCATTTATTAAAGCAAAATTCATGCCAAATATTATTTTTTCGGAATTCGCACAGATCTTATCCCAAAAACAGAAAAATTTTCTGCATTTTCCCGGTTTTTCTCCACAGATTCTTTTGTTATAAATTTAGCGAATTGAAAATTCCTTCCGCCTTTTTCGGGGCAAAAAAATCTCAAGTCACCAAGAATAGCAAAATATTTTGCACTTAGTGCAAAAATCTTTGCACTTTCCGTATTTTTCTAAGATTCTCCGCCTCTCTGGCTCTCTTTCATCTTGTATTTTTTGATTCGGTTCTGTAGCGTCTGCCGCTTGATTCCCAGGCTTTCCGCGGCCTTGGAAATGTTGCCGCCATGAGCCACCAGCGCATTTTCGATCATGCTCTTTTCGATGCGCGCCAGATATTCCTCCAAGCCTCCCTCCTTCAACTCATACAAACCCTGCTGAGGCAGCTTTTTCCGCCGGTTGATTACCAGATGCTTATCCAACAGCGCGTGTTCATCATCCGCCATGGAAATGGCCGACATGATGATGTTTTCCAGCTCCCGCACATTGCCCGGGTAATCATAGTTCAACAGCTTCTGCTTGGCGGAATCGGTGAGCATCCAAATCTGCTTTCCGTATTTTTTATTGTATTTCTCCACAAACTGCTCCGCCAAAAGCAGGATATCGTCGGGACGCTGGCGCAGCGGCGGAATGTCGATTTCAATGATATTGAGGCGGTAATACAAGTCCTTTCGCAGGATTCCCCTTTCCAGCAGCTCCTGGGGCGGTTCGTTGACGGTGGCCAGGATGCGCACATCCACCGGCAAATCCTTGGTTCCGCCCACACGGCGGATGTACTGCTCCTGTAATACCCGCAGCAGCTTTCCCTGCAATTCCAACGGCATGGAATTCAACTCGTCCAAAAGCAGAGTGCCGCCGTTGGCCTGTTCAAACATGCCCGGCCGGTCTACAGCGCCGGTAAAACCTCCCTTGGCCGTACCGAACAGGATGCTTTCCAGCAGATTGGAGGGCAGCGCCGCGCAGTTTTGAGCCAAAAACGGCTTGTTTTGGCGATCGCTGGCAAAATGAATGCTCTGGGCAATCAGTTCCTTTCCCGTGCCTGTCTCGCCGTAAATTAAAACGGAAGCGTTGGTGGACGCCGCCCGTTTAGCTAAAGCTACCGTCTCTAAAAAGGCCTCGTTTTGACCGTATAGATTATCAAAGCTGTACTTCTTAATCTTGTGCTGCTTGCTTTTCTGGGGTTGATCCATCTCCCGGCGCAGTTCCAAAATCGTTCGGGACATCTTCTGCACGTCGGTGATGTTTTTCGCGATTTCAATAGCGCCGATCAGCCGGCCGTCCTCTATGACGGGGGCGGTAGTATTCACCGTGGTGATTTCCCTGCCGTCTTTATTCAGATAGGTCTGTTCCTTTCGCATGGTGGTCTGACGTTTTTCCAGCGCTTGCATCAGCGTACTCTCTTTCAGATCCACGTTTTTAAATACCTCTGCAAAGGGTTTTTTCAACACATCCTGACTTTCCATCTTTTCCAGCATGGCCATAGAACGGTTGTAAACCACGCTGTTTCCCTCCGGGTCAACCACGTGAACGCCCTCGTCCATCAACTGCAAAATATGCTGCATCACGATCAAATAATCTCTGTTTTTCACTGCCGCTCCTCCCTCTTTCTTTCCTTGCTTTTATTTTACCGAAGGCCGTACCAAAAAACAACGGTTGGTGCAAAATATTTTGCACCAACCGCAATTTTCTCGGCAGAAATTATTGAAACTTTTTCACTGCATTCAAATACTTGCCTAAAATTCCGATATTGACATAGTATTGTGATTGCCGTTCGTGTTTTTTCACTTCGATCAAGCCCGCCGCCGCCAGCTTCTTAATGTGCTGGGAAATGGTGGCCTGGCTGTAATCAAACACCTCCACTACATCCTTGTTGCACGGTATCTGCCGGTTTCGGTTGGCCAGATAAATGTAACGGAAAATCTTTACGCGAGCCGGATGGGCGAAAGCGTCGGACACCTCCGATACCAACAGAATCTCTTCATCCAGCATATCGTCGTTTTCTTTGCGCAGTCTCATAATGTATCTCCTCGTCTATATATAGTTGAGCGGATTTTTCGGATTTCCCAGATAACGAATCTCAAAGTGCAGATGGGGACCGGTGGTTCGGCCGGTGGTTCCCACTAAAGCGATGTTCTGTCCCTGGAATACCTTGTCTCCCTTTTTCACCAGCAGCTTGCTGCAATGAGCGTAGTAAGATTCGTAATTTCCTCCGTGGTTGATGATCACCAGATATCCGAAGGAACCCTTGTAGCCTGCATAGGTGACGGTTCCACCGTCGGTGGCATAGATCTTCGTACCGGTAGAAGCGGCCAAATCCACACCGTTATGCATGCGGCCCCAACGATAACCGAATCGGGAACTGATGCGGTAATTTCGAATCGGCCATGCGAAGGTTCCTGTTCCCTGACGAACCGGCGCCTTCTTCGTTCCTTTGATGACGATTTTGCTCACGGGATCGGAAAGCTGTTCCGTAGATAAGATTTCTCTGGAAATTTCCTCACCGTTGTTTCGCTTAATGGTGGCCACCACTCTCTGCTGACCGTTGGTGCCGTTTCGCTTCACGCTGGTTTCTCCCTCATACATGGAAGAGCTTTCCTGATATTCTGTCTCAAAGGGAATCGCTTCTGTATATGTAGCCGTTTCTACGGTCTGTACCGTCAAAATGGGCGCATCGCGGTTCAGCACGATTTGCTGACCGATCTTCAATCGGGTGGGCTGAATTCCCGGATTCATTCTCTCCAGTTCCGATTGACTCAGTCCGTACATCTTGGCGATTTCCGAGAAGGTCTGACCCTTCTGCACGGTGTGAATTTTCTTTTCCACCGCGCCGGTCAGCATGTACTCCAAAACTTCGTCCTGATTTTCAATCTCTCCCAGACTGACGCTGACATTTCGCAATTCCACGTTTTCCGCAAAGGATACGGCGTCGTAGACCTTGCCTTCCGTCTGTGCCGTAAATTTATTTTTGATGGCATCCAGCACTTCTTTACCCGCCTGTGCCGACTGGAGAGTGGCAACCTGCTCATCATCCTTGAAGATGCCGCAGGCCACAACCTTCAAATCCTGCATATAGGTCAGATTGTTCAGCACCTCGTCCTTGGAATCCAGCTTCAAATTCAATCCGTATACTTCCCGGAAAGAGATATCCTTCTCCTTGTCGATTTCCACGCGAGCGTCCAGTGCAACCCCCAGCTTGTCGCCGATGGCATCGATGGTCTTGTAGACGTCCTCTTTATTTTTGGTAATTCCCAGCGCTTTTCCATTGTAGGCGTATTCGTAGGCCGTAATATGGCCGATAAACGTGGTAACCGCCGCCGCACAAAACAGGGCGATGGCCATGATTTCCGCCAACAGGACTTTGTTTTCCTCCGCCCGTTCCAAAAGTTCCATTCCCTTCATCCAGAAATGGTCTAACTGGCGGAACAGCTTTCTGCGGCTCCATACGTTGAAAACACGATCCGCCCGCTCCACACGATCCGCCATTCGATGCGCAAACCGGCGCTCCTTAACGCGGAGTTTTCTTCTCTTACGCCGCAGTTTTACAGAACTGGTGGATTTATATTTTTCCCATAAAATAGCGGATTTCTTTTCAAAGGTAAGGCCGGGAGCTTTGGTGGACAGGCCGATTTCCGCATCGTTGCTGTGAACGGTAACGCTATCTCGACTGGCTTTTCGCTTGGCCGAGTCCTTCTTCATTTTGCGCAGACCCGCCTTCGCCCTGACCATGATACCGCGCAAAGCAACCGACTTGCGGCTCCGCTGCTCCTGTTCTCTTTCCCTGACGATGGCGTCCAGCTGTTCCATCAACTGCGCGTCTTCGTCGATGACAGCCTTCGTCCCGGATTCTCCCTCAAGTTCCTCCGGCGTTCCGTCAACGACCTCGACAGGATCCGGCACAGGTTCCGGCTTTGGTTCAACTACTTCTGTCTCAGGTTCTACAGTCTCCACCTCTGTTTCCATCGTTTCGGGTGCAGTTTCTGCAGCTTCTTCTACAGTTTCTATGACTTCGGCCTCTTCCGACGCCTCCGATTCGGCCGCTTCGGGTTGGGTCTCTTCAACCTCAGCTTCTTCCTGTGATTCTCCCTGTAAAGGTTCGATCTCTTCAACTTCTGGCGCAGTTCCTGCTCCAACCTCTTCCTGCGCAGGTTCTGCAGCCTCAGCCGGCTCTTCCGGTTCCATCTCCGGTGTCAGTTCTTCTTGCGGTTCCTCCTCAGCTTCGGCGACTTCTACCGTTTCTGCCTCAGGTTCTGTAACCTCGGTCTCTTCCGGCGCGTTTTCCGGTTCCATTTCCGGCGCGGATTCTACGATCTCAGCCATCGGCGCAGGTTCCGGTTCCATCTCTGCCGTCGGTGCGGCCTCCGGTTCGGATGCAGTGCCGGTTCCTTCCGCCGTCAATTTTTCAATCCACTGACCTTCTTTGCGGACATCCACTCGAATCGTAGGTTCTTCCACGAGCCTCATGTCCGCAGTCACATCAGAAAAAGCGGATTCCGGCAATTCCTCCGCGATCGGCGCAGACGCGAACTCGTTCTCGGACGCAGGTTCGCTCACGGGCGCGGATACGGATTTTTGCGCAGGCGCAGCCTCATGCTCCACCGAAGAAACCTTCTCCGTAGCGGTCTTTTCTTTGCGTTCAAACCGCTTCTTCCATCCGGAACGCTTCTTCTGGCTCTCCGCTCGTTCCCGCTGGCGTTGTTCCCGCAGCTGCTCCCTCTGCAGCTCCCGTTCTTTCTGCATTTGGGCAAAGCGCACCTCAAAATCGTCCTCCTCTAAGGACAGGCGGGCAATTTTTTCATCTATTCTCTTTGAAAGGTCATTTTTTATGTCCCTTCTTTGCTCGTTATTTTGATTGTCCTTTTCCATTCCGGTCTCCCAACCCCACGGCGCTACATGCCGGCCAGCTTATCGCTGAAGCAACTGCACCGCTCGCCACTATCCAGCGTACCCGTATCCCTGCATTTGGCGCAGGTATACGGATGCTCCATGTAATCCATGGGATAGTTGTGTTCCGTCAGCAAATAGGCCTTTTCTTCATTTAAGGCCTTCATCTTTTTTTGAATTTCTTCCGAACGCTGTTTCGCATCAAAACGACCCGACAGAATCAAACGCGGCAGTTCCATGCTCAATTGATGCAGCTGCTGGTCAATTTGCCGAATCTGGGGAAGCGTCTGGTAACTCTCATCGGTGCGCTGTTTCCACAGCTCATCGTTGCGCTTCCGGTCTTCTTCATAGGCTTTCATTACGCGGCGAATCCGATCGCCGCTCTCCGAGGAACTTCCGCTTCCCGCCTGAGAAGTTCCCCTGGCGGAATCTCCGCGATTTTCTCCCTTGCTCCAGGAAGTCAAAATCGTATTTACATAGTTGATATTGGGACTGGAAATTCCCGACGTTTTTTTGCAGGCCTCCAGCACCGTCTCCAACCCAAAATCGAAGTCGTCAAACCACACGTCCATAATGCGCTTTTCCTCCTCGGTGGAATTGCGCGTAAAACCGAGAGCCTTCATCACTCTCTTGTACTGGCTGTGACGGCTATCCGACTCCGTCAGATAATTTTCAATGTCATGAATGGTTTTCAATCCCCTGTCTACCCAATCCCGCAAAACGGTGTTAACATACTGATATTGGCTCTTGCCGCCCCGCTGATTGTGACAATAGGAATAGGCGTAAATCACCACCTCCGGCGCAATGCCGTAGTCGATGATCCAGTTCTGAACGTGAGACGGCTCCTGACCGGTGAGAAACCGGCCGGTAATGCGCTCGATCTGAGCAAACATATCCCGCATCACGCCGTCATCTATACGTTTTTTCAAATGCGACGGCAGTTCTTTTTTCACCGTGCCGCGCTTTGTACCCTTTCCGGCGAAAAGCTGTTCCTTCAGATCCACAAACTCCACCTCATAGTGAAATTTATCCTCCGGATCGGCAAAATGTTTTTTGATTACGCCGCGCTTTTCCCAATAGCTCCACGCCATGAGAACCTGTTCCTCTTCCATGGAAAGCTCTCTGGCGATCATATCGTTTTCCAAAGGCATGGACAAATCGGCATACATCAGGCCATACAGGAACACCTTGACGTAATCCCCCGGCGCATTGACCATGTACTCATTGATAAACATATTTTCCACCCGCGTGTCGTGAAGATAGTGGTTTTTTGCTGTCTGCCTCTGAAATCCCATGGTCTCTCGCTTTCTCTTAAAAATGTTCGGCGGGTTATGTTCCGCCGGATTGTTCTCTGCTCTCTAACCCGCCGTTACCACTGCGCTAAAAGGCCGAAGCGTCTCTCGCTTTGTCGGCGAATCGCGTATATTTTCCCAGCCAGGTCAGTTCTACCGTACCGGTGGAACCGCTTCGCTGCTTGGCCACGATCACCTCGCAGATGTTGGGTTTATCCGTCGTTTCCTTATTGTAGTATTCATCCCGATATAGGAACATGACGATGTCCGCGTCCTGCTCAATGGAACCGGATTCCCGCAGATCCGAAAGCATCGGGCGCTTGTCATTTCTGGTTTCCGGCGCACGGGACAACTGGGACAACACCAGCACCGGACATTCCATCTCTCTGGCCAGCAGCTTCAAAAACCGGGACATGACGCTGACCTCCTGCTGGCGGCTTTCCGACTTGCCGTCGCCCGCCATCAGCTGCAAATAGTCCACTACCACCATGTCCAGTCCTTTGTCGGCCTTCAGTCTCCGGCACTTGTTGCGAATTTCCATGATGGAAATTCCCGGCGTATCGTCGATATAGATTTCCGCGCCGGACAGCCGATCCAGCGCCACATTGATATTTTCCCAGTCTTTGCGATCCAGCGTTCCCGTCTTGATTTTCTGCATTTCCACCCGGGATTCCATGGACAAAAGCCGCTGTCCCAACTGTTCCTTGGACATTTCCAGGGAAAAGATCAGCACCTTGGCATTGGATTTAATCGCTGCCTGCTGCGCCACGTTCAGCACGAAGGCCGTTTTTCCCATGGCAGGACGCGCAGCGATGATGATCAGATCCGATTTCTGAAGGCCGTTGGTCATTCTGTCCAGATCTGCAAAACCCGTAGTGATTCCCGTCAGTTCATCGGGATTTTGTGACGCGGCGTCGATCTGCTGAATGTTGTACCACAGCACGTCCTTCAGCATTTCGTAATCCTTGCTCTGTCGGGTCTGCGCAATTTCGAAGATCTTTTTCTCCGCTTCATCCAGAATCTGTTCGGAATCCGTCTTTTCCTGATAACTGTTTTCGGTAATCTCCGCGGCAGCGCTGATCAGACGGCGAAGCACCGCCTTTTCCGCTACGATCTTTCCGTACTGCACCGCGTTTTTCGTGGTGGGAACGATGGAGGACAGCATGGCGATATACGCCCGACCGCCTACCATTTCCAGGGTTTTGCGCTTTTTCAGTTCCTCGGATACCGTAAGAATATCCACCGGTTCGTTTCGCCGGTACAGCTCCGTCACCGCCTGATAGATTTCCTGATGCATTTCGCTGTAGAAATCCTCCGGCTTCAGGAATTCCAGAATGTCGAAAAGTACTTCTTTATCGAGAAAAATAGCGCCCAATACGGATTTTTCCGCCTCGTCATTATGGGGCGGAATCCGTTCCATTCTCTGGCTCATAATTGTATTCCCCTATTATCTGTGGAACTTATGCCACGACGTTGACCTTGCATTTTGCGACAATATCGGTGAACAGCTTGACGTCGATCACAAATTCTCCCACGCTTTTAATGGGAGCGTCCAGGACGAACTTTCTCTTGTCGATATCCATTCCCGCCTGCTTTTTCAATTCCTCGGCAATGTCCTTGGAGGTGATGGCGCCAAACAGGCGGCCGCCCTCTCCGGCCTTGGTTTTCAGAGTCAGCGTCATGGCTTCCAGCTTTTCTTTCTGCTCCTTTGCAGCGGCGATATCCTGCTGACGCTTTTCCTCCGCTAACGCCTTTTCTCTGGCCAGCGTTTTCTTATTGGCGTCGGTAGCTTCCTTCGCCAAACCTCTGGGCAGCAGCATATTTCTCGCATATCCGTCGCTTACCTTCGCCACACAACCGGCTTTGCCGATTCCCTTCACATCTTTGATTAAAATAACTTCCATTGTTCTCTCCCCCTGTCTATTCTTTTTCCATATTATGAATGATGTCTTCAATCTGTAAAATGGCCTGTGCCGGCGGTTCTACCACCTGCGCTCCGGCCGTCGTCAGATGACCGCCGCCGCCCATTTTTTCCAAAATCGCCTGTACGTTCAACTCACCAAGGGACCTGCCGCTGATGACGGTCAACCCCTGAGAATTGACGCCGGCAACGAAGCTGGCGCGCACGCCTTCGATATTCAGCAGCTCATCCGCCGCCTGTGCCGCGATGATCTGCATGTTGGCGTCTCTGTTTTCCGTCCAGGCCACGGCGATACCCTCGCCGCTGAGCTGGGCGCTGCTGATCAGCGCCGCCTTCTGCTTGAAAAAGCTCACGTCGATGCGGAAAAACTGGCGCACATTTGCGATATCGGCGCCGTTTCTTCTCAGCCAACCGGCGGCTT
>CANEEC010000040.1 GCA_947426455.1 uncultured Clostridia bacterium
AGCGGCGTCACCACCTTCTTCATCAGCTTTGTGTTTTCCGTCTATCTTCTGATGCAGAAGGAAACTCTCGCCTGTCAGGGAAAACAAGTGATCTACGGATTGTTTCCCCTGTCCGCGGCAGATCGCATCATGGACGTTTTATCCCTGGCCAACGTCACCTTTTCCCGATTTTTCTCCGGCCAGTGTATCGAGGCTCTGATTTTGGGTTCCATGTTCGTTTTATCCATGACGCTGTTTCAAATGCCCTACGCCCTGCTGATCGGCATGCTGATCGCCATTACGGCTTTGATTCCCGTCATCGGCGCTTTTATCGGCTGCTTCGTGGGAGCCTTCCTGATTCTCATCGTCGATCCCTGGAAGGCCGTGCAGTTCGTCATCCTGTTCTTGATTTTACAGCAGATCGAAGGAAACCTGATCTATCCCCACGTGGTGGGAAGTTCCGTAGGCCTCCCCTCCATCTGGGTGCTGGCCGCCGTCATCCTCGGCGGAAACCTCATGGGAGTAGCCGGAATCCTGTTGTTCATTCCCCTCTGCTCCGTATGCTACGCGCTGTTTCGTACCTTCATCAAGAATCGCCTGAAAGAGCGAACCGTCCCGCCCGAAAAATGGGAGAAGTCTGCATCGTCCGACAATTAAAGCTCCGTTCCAAAAACAGCAATGCGCCTGAGTCCGCTCCACAAGGATATGGTTCTCAAGCGCATTTTTTAGTTCCGGCTTTCCCTGCCAACGGCTTGCCGCCGATGATCCTCCATCAACAGCTTCGCAAGGCCATCTCCCTAAAAACTGATCAGCAGCGGAATGATGACGGGTACCAGCGTCCCCGTGATCATTCCACAGGCGATGGCATAGATGACGATTCGCTGGTGCGTGGCGCGAACGGTGACGGCCAGACACGTGTCCATAGCCGCAGCTCCGGCCAGCGAAGTGGTTTCTATGTATCCTACCCGTTTGGCCACGATAGGAATGAAAATAAACGAAAGAAGCTCTCTCATCACATTGGCTAAAAAACAAATGGCGCTGATCACGGAGGAATATTCCGCCAAAAGCACAGGCGCCAGGGAATACCATCCGAAACCGGCGGCAATGGCCATACATTCGTTGACCCGGTAGGGGAAGAACACCGATACCAAAGCGGCTCCCAGCAGCGTTCCCACGATGCTGGCTACGGGAAACAACAGAATTCGCCAACCCGCTTTTTTCATATCCATGAACACCGTTTCGTTCCTGCCCATATCCAGTCCCACGAAAAACAGAAGCGCATAGAGACCCCAATCGATCAACAGGCCGTTATGTTCCACGATCCATTGAAACAGGCTCAGCTGTTCCGTGGTAAAGCGTCCGCAGAGGATTCCAGCTACCACAGTGAGTAAAATTACTTTAGTCATCTGCTTTCACCCCCTCCTTGTCAAACTTCAACGCTTTTCTGAGAAGGTGTACCAGCGCCAGTCCCAGGCTCATGCCCGCTACCGTAATGACCAGCGCCACGATCCAAAGGCGATCCAACTGCTCAAATACCTGTTCATCGGCGCCGATGCGAACGCCCAGCACAAAGATCAGATAGATGACCACAAAGGTTTGCACCCTGCCCGACAGCTTGGAAAGCCAGTTCCATTCCTTGCCTGTCTTCTTGCCGTTTTTATCCACCAGAATTCCCACTAAAATTCCAACGGCCATAATCGATAACAGCTTTGCCGTATAACTCATAGCTTCTCCTAATTACCAGCTGCCGCGTTCAGCGCTTTGATAATGCCTCTGGCAGCTCCTATCGCATAATCCTCCGCGTAGGAATCACTCATCATGTATTTCAGATCGGAAGGGTTGGAAATGAAGGCGCCTTCGATGATGATCGCCGGCATTTCCGTGCAGCGCAGCACCGCATAAGCCGGACTGTTCTTCGCACCGCGACGCTTTAAACCCATGGAGGCTTCCAGCTCGTCCATCACCGATTCGGCAATCGCTTTGCTGGTGAAACCGTGACTGCTTTCGCTTTGTTTCACCGCATAGTGAACCTCCGTTCCGGTGGGCGCAGTGCTTTCATTGGAATTGTTGTGACAGGAAACGAACAGCGCTGCGGACAGTCCGTTGGCGATTTCCGGCCGTTCATACAGCCCCACGGAGGAATCCGCCGTTCTGGTCATATGCGTGGTAGCTCCCGCCATCTGCAGCAGCTCGTTCAGACGAAGCGCCACCTTCAAATTGATTTCCTTTTCCATCAAAACAATACTGCCGTTTTCATATCCCAACGAACCGGAGTCCGTTCCGCCGTGACCGGGATCGATGACGATCAGCTTGCCCTGCATTCTCCAATCCAGTCTGGGAAGTCCCAAAGCCGTCAATTCGTCGTCACCCGCAGGCGGTATGATTCCCGATCCGTCTTCCGAATCCGCCCCCTGGCTTCCTCTGCCCGTGATTACAAAATCCATATAGATGGACTTCTTATCCTGTGACAGGTATACCTGAGGCGCCTGCTGAACCAGCAGATCCACCACGGCTCTCACCGTGTTCTGATCAAACTGGGAGAATCGCACGTTGGAAAAAATCTCGTTGGAAATTCCCAGTCCGCCGGCAACACCGCCGTTGAATTCCATCTTCGCTCCTGTCACATCCACCACCACCCGGTCGGGATTTTCCAGGGATACCACCTTGTAATTTTCAATGACGCCGTCGCTTTCCAGCAACACCCGCAGGGTGTTTCCTGTCTCCGTCGTCTCAATTCTTGTGATGTTCACCGCCTTCTTAGGAGAATTTACGGTGACCACGCGATCCACCGCATTCCACAGCACCTGACACCCCAACTGGGTAGCGGCGAAATTAACGGGTATATAGGTTCGGCTGTTGATGATGGTCGCCGGAACGTCCAGCGTCTTTTCCTGCCCGTTGACCAGTGCGGTTGTGGAGTCGATGGTCAGCTGAACGCTGGTATCTCCCAGGGTGATGGTGGTCTGACGCAGATCGCCGTTCCATTCCACCGTTCCGCCCATGCTCTCAAACAGCACCTTCGCCGGAAGCAGGGTACGTCCGGAGCGGATGACCGGCGGATCGGGAGTTTCCAGCTTTTGGCCGTCCAAAACCAGCGTGGGCGAAGATTCGTCGGCATACGCCGACACTGCGCCCAGTGCCATTACTATGGCCAGTATCACCATTCCCATCATCAATAATCTCTTTCTCATAACCTAACCCTTCTCATTCTACAAAAATACGGTATCATAGCGTCCTTCGTGAAAAGTGCAGACTTAACACGCCAGATAAATGCTATTATACCGCATATTTCGACAAATTTTTGAATTGATACAAAGCTGTAATGGAATTGTAACGGTTATGGGATCAGAAATTCCTTCATGCCCCCAGCGGTCAGCTGCCATACCGAAGAAAATCCGCACCGCTTCATCATGGTCAGCGCCTGCGGAAACATAAAATCGATGCCCTTCACATCGTGAGCATCGGAATTGACCGTAACCCTTCCGTTAAGCTGCGCGATGTAACGGAGCAACGGTTCTGCCGGATAGGGGGTATTTCGATAGCCTTTATATACGCCGCCCGTATTGATCTCGATGATGCATCCGGCATCGACGCAGGCCTTCGCCGCCTCTTTTGCCATTTGAAGATATTGAGGACAGGTCTCATCGAAAAAGCGGTTTTCCGCGTTCAGCTTTCGAATCAGATCCAAATGGCCTACGATGGTAGGTTTTCGCTCCTTCACCATAGAAGCGACTTCCCGGTAATACGCTCTGACCATGGCCAGTCCGTCGCCGCCGAATTCTTCACTTCTGCACGCTTCCAGTTCTTCTGCCGTGTAGTCCACCGTGTAATACCGGTTATTTTTACGGCTTTGAATATAGTGACAGCTGCCGATGGTGTATTCATAATCAGCCGGATCCAGATCCCGTGCGCCGCCGTCCCATTCCACTCCCAAAACGATATCGATCTTTTCCCGATATTTCTCCTTCAAATCTAATATTTCACGACGATACTCCCTGGTACCCTCCTGCGACATGGCGTAGCTTTTATCGAACCAGGTATAACTGTGGCCACTGAACCCCAGGCAGGAAAAACCGGCGGCTATGGCGGCCTGCACCATCTCCTCCGCCGTATTCTTTCCGTCGCACCAGGTGGTATGGGTATGGGCATTGGCTGTAATCCTGTGGATTTTCTCCATCACTGCATCCTCTCCTGCTTTACCTTGTGATCGATCACGTGACGGCGGGCCAGCTCCGCGGTTACATCCTTCGTTTCAATCCCGGCCTCCACCATGAGAACCATCACGTGATAAGCAAGATCGGCGATTTCGTAGACGGTTTCTTCTTTATCTCCCTTCGCCGCGCCGATGATTACTTCCGTACACTCTTCTCCCACTTTTTTCAGGATCTTATCCATGCCCTTCTCAAACAGGTAAGAGGTATAGCTTCCCTCTTTCTTTTCCGCCTTTCTCCCCTGAATCAGCTGATACAGACCGTCGTAGGAAAACGCCGTAAGCTCCGGACTTAAAAAAATGGGCTCGAAGAAACAGCTGTCGCTTCCCGTATGGCAAGCAGGGCCGTCCTTGATCACCTCCACCACCAGCGCATCTCCGTCGCAGTCGGCGTAAATGCTGACGATGTGCTGAACATTGCCGCTGGTCTCCCCCTTTCTCCAAAGCTCCTTTCGGCTTCTGCTGAAAAAGCAGGTTCTCCGCTCCTGAATACTGATTTTCAGACTTTCTTCATTCATGTATGCCAATGTGAGCACTTTCTTGCTGTAAAAATCCTGCACGATGGCAGGAATCAATCCTCTTTCATCAAATTTCAATTCCATCCGTATTCCCTCATTCCTTTTCCGTCGATCCATTACATTACAGGCGCATCTCCACGCCGTTATCCTTCAGATACCGTTTCAATTCTCCGATATCCACCTGGCGAAAGTGGAAAATGCTGGCCGCAAGCCCCGCATCCACCTTGGGACATTGCTGAAACAGCTGAAGAAAATGCTCCGCCCTTCCGGCGCCGCCGGAAGCCACGATGGGCACGCTGACCCGGGAGGCAATGGCCGAAAGCAGTTCCAGGTCAAAACCCGCCTTAACACCATCGGTGTCGATGCTGTTTACCACCAGCTCGCCGGCGCCGCTGTTGACGGCAAACTCCGCCCATTCCAAAGCGTCCATGCCGGTATCTTCCCTGCCGCCCTTGGCAAAGATTCGATACTGTCCATTCACCCGTTTTACGTCCATGGAGAGCACCACACACTGATCGCCGTATCTCTGAGCCGCCTCACGAATCAACTGGGGAGATCGAATGGCGCCGCTGTTGACGCTGACCTTATCCGCGCCGCACTTCAAGACCCGGTCGAAATCCGCAAGGGTATTGATTCCGCCGCCCACCGTCAGGGGAATGAAAATTTCTCCGGCCACCTGCTTTAAGATATCCGTAAACAAGGCGCGACCTTCCACGCTGGCGGTAATATCGTAAAACACCAGTTCGTCGGCGCCGCTTTCATTGTAAAACCGCGCCATCTCCACAGGACTTGCCACGTCGCGGATTCCTTCAAAATTGACGCCCTTCACCACGCGGCCGTCCCTCACATCCAGACAGGGGATAATCCTTTTTGTAATCATCGGCTCTCACATCCTGCCCCCACGGCAATAGCCTGCTTCAGATCTAACTTTCCCGTATAGATCGCCTTTCCCAAAATCGCCGCGTCCACCATGGATTTCAGCTGTTCCAATTCCGATAAAAAGCTGATTCCGCCGGAAGCGACCACCTTCAATCCCCGTATCTGGCTGAGCCTCTGATAGGCCGCCATATTCGTTCCCGAAAGTCCGCCGTCCCTGGAAATATCCGTGTAAATAATACAACTCACGCCGGCATCCCGCAGCTTTTCGCAAAAAGCGTAGCTTTCCATGTCGGTCACCTCTTTCCAGCCGTTGACAGCAACCATGCCGTCCCTGGCGTCTACTCCTACGGCGATCCTGTCGCCATAGGTTTTCACCATGCGGCAGAGAAAGGGAAAATCGGTGACGGCTGCCGTTCCCAAAATGACCCTGCCCACGCCTAATTCCAAATACTGAACGATCCGTTCCTCGTTTCGAATACCGCCTCCCACCTCTACAAAGAGGCCGCCTTCTTCCACAATGGCTTTGATGGTTGAAAAGTTCACCAGCTGGCCGTCCTTTGCTCCGTCCAGATCCACCACGTGAAGATGGGAAGCGCCGGCCTCTTTGAACCGGCGAGCCACGCTGACCGGATCGTCGTCGTACACGGTCATCTGATCGTAATCGCCCTGATATAATCGAACGGCCTTGCCGCCGCGCAGATCGATGGCGGGAAAAATTTTCATTGTCCGCTCCTTTCTACATTTCGCCGAAGGCCTTCAACATGGCCAGACCCACGGCACCGCTCTTTTCCGGGTGGAACTGGGTTCCCACCACGCTTCCGCTGGCCACAATGCCCGGCACTTCCACCTCATACTGAGAAACTGCCACCAGACTCTCTTCACAATGCTTTGCGTAGTAGCTGTGAACATAGTATACGTAGTCCCCGTCCTTCACGTACTTTAAGATCGGGTGATTTCGTTTGAATTTCAAACTGTTCCATCCGATTTGGGGAACTTTTAATCCCGTCGTTAAATCATCGCTTAATCCGTGGATCTCACCGTGAATCAAACCCAATCCTCTGTGGTCACCATATTCATAACTTCTGTCAAACAACAGCTGCATTCCCAGACAAATGCCCAGCATGGGTTTTCCGCCGCTGACCTGCTGTTTGATTACTTTCACCAATCCCGTTTGATTCAGCTTATCGGCAGCGTCGCCGAAGGCTCCCACTCCCGGAAGAATGATCCGGTCCGCCGCGATGATATCGGCTTCTCTTCCCGTAATGATATTCTCCATTCCCAGATAGCTGAGAGAAGAACTGAGGGAAAACAGATTCCCCACACCGTAATCGATAATTGCGATCATAGTCGTCTATCCTTTCCGCACTGCAGTGGATTCACACAGATTCTTCTACAGAATTCCCTTGGTGGACGGAATCTCATCTGCAAACCGCTCATCTACGGTACAGGCCTGATCCATGGCCCGTCCCAGCGCCTTGAACATTCCTTCGATGATGTGGTGGCTGTTGGTTCCCGACAGCTGTTTGAAGTGCAGCGTCATCCCCAGGGAACGGCAAAGTCCCCACATGAATTCCTCTACCAACTCCGTATCAAACGTCCCCACTTTTTGCGCAGGAATTTCAACATCGTATTGCAGGAAGCACCGCCCGCTGATATCCAATGCGCATAAAATCAGGGCTTCGTCCATGGGAAGCAAAAAACTCCCGTATCGCCTGATTCCCCGCTTCTCTCCCAGAGCTTCACGGAAGGCTTCCCCCAAGACGATACCCATGTCCTCCACCGTGTGATGGTCATCCACGTCGGTATCGCCCTCACAGACCGCCTCCAGATCAAACCTGCCGTGTCTGGAAAACAGTTCCAGCATGTGGTTCAAAAAACCGCATCCGGTATCGATCTGATAAGAGCCGCTTCCGTCCACGCCTAAAGACACGCTGATTTTCGTTTCTTTCGTATTTCGCCGTACATTGCTCGTTCTCATTTCATTCCTCCACAATCTCTTTCGTCACCTGACAAAACCGTTCCATCTCTTCCTCGCTGCCGATGGTAATCCGCACGTAATCCGCGATTTTGGGGTTCGTCCAGTGGCGTACCAAGATGCCCTTTTCCCGCAGCCTCCTGAAATAGACATCGCCGCCCATGGACTCCGGTCTGGCAAACAGAAAGTTAGCCTTGGAGGGAAGCACGGTGAATCCCAATTCCCGCAGCGCCTTCGCCGTCTTTTCCCTGGTTCTTTGAATCCGTCCCGTGCATTCCAGAAAGTATTCTCTATCCTTCATCGCTTCAGCTCCGGCGATCATGGACAGCCGATTTACGTTATAGGGGTTGAAGCTGAACTTCATCTTGTTCAGATCTTCCGCCAGCGCTTCGGAGGTCAAGGCAAATCCCAGACGGGCGCCCGCCAGATTTCTGGATTTGGAAAACGTCTGGACCACCACTAAATTATCATATCGGGAAAGTAACTTCACACTGCTTTCTCCGCCGAAATCCACGTAGGCCTCATCGATGATCACCACATCTTCTTCATTGGTTCGCAGAATATCTTCGATTTGATCCAGACTGAGGCAGATTCCCGTAGGCGCGTTGGGATTAGCCAACAGTACGGTTTTTCCGGCATGATGATAATCCGCCGTTCGGATGCTGAAATCCTTCTGCAAAGCAACTGCTTCGCCATCCACGCCAAAGGTTTTGGCAAACACGGGATAAAAGCCGTAACTGATTTCGGGATATCGAATTCCCCGCTGGCCGAAGGCCATGTAGCAAAAGGCCAGGATCTCGTCGGAGCCGTTTCCCACCACCACTTGCTTTCGATCCACGCCGTAAAAACCGGCGATGGCATCCACCAGAACCTTCCCCTCCGGATCGGAATAAAGCCGCAGCCGTTTCGTCTGTTCCCCATCGATGGCGCTCAATACACCGGGACTTGGCGGATAAGGACTTTCGTTTGTATTCAATTTGATGTACTCATTCTCTCCCGGCTGTTCTCCGGGCGTATAAGGCTCCATATCCTGATATCTGCTGTGTAAAAATCGGCTCATACTATCATTCCTTCCTGAACTGTGCTGAACTGTGCTGAACTGCGCCGTGCTGATCTGTGCTGCGCCTATGCCGTGTCCCACCGCGCTGTCTTTGCGCTATTCAAAGCGAATCGTGACGCTTCTGGCGTGACCGCTCAATCCTTCCCTTTCAGCGAAATCAGCCACCCTGTCCTTTACCTTGAAAAGCGCCTGGGGCGTATAGTACAGGTAACTGGACTTCTTGACAAAATCATCCACGTTCAGGGGACTGGAAAACCGAGCCGTTCCGCCGGTGGGCAAAATGTGGTTCGTCCCCGCAAAATAGTCTCCCATGGCCTCCGGCGTATGTTTTCCCAGGAAAACAGATCCGGCGTTCCTCACCAGAGGCAGCAGTGCAAAGGGGTCGTCCACGCACAACTCCAGGTGTTCCGGAGCAATGGCGTTGGCCGTCTCTACGGCCTGAGCGATGGATCCGGCTACGATGATTTTGCCGCGGGTATTCACGCTGACCCCGGCAATCTCCCTGCGGAGCAGTTCCCGCAGCTGAATCTCAACCTCGTTTTGAACGGCCTGAGCCAGGGAAGCGCTGTCGGTGACTAAAACGGCGCTGGCCATGGGATCGTGCTCCGCCTGAGATAACAGATCCGCCGCCACATATCGCGGATTGGCCGTCTCATCGGCCACGACCAAAATTTCGCTGGGACCGGCGATCATATCGATGTCCACCTGACCGAAGACCATGCGCTTGGCCGTAGCCACGAAAAGATTTCCAGGACCGACGATCTTATCCACCGGAGGGACGCTCTCTGTACCGTAAGCCAAAGCCGCAACCGCCTGCGCTCCGCCGCTTTTCACGATCCTGGTCACTCCGGCGATCTCGGCCGCCGCCAAAATGGAAGAAGCGATCTTACCGTTTTCATCGGGAGGCGTCACCATGACGATTTCTTCCACTCCGGCGATTTTCGCCGGAATCACATTCATCAGTACGCTGGAGGGGTAGCTGGCCGTGCCGCCGGGAACGTAAACGCCTACCCGTGCTAAGGGCGTCACCTTCTGCCCCAACACTACGCCGTCTTCTCGTTTTATTTCGTAGCCGCCCCTCACCTGCTTTTCGTGATATTGACGGATGTTTTCCCTTGCCTCTTTCAGCGTTTCGATAAAATAACCGTCGGTCTCTTCCATGGCGCATCGGAGTTCTTCTTCGCTTACGGTCAGTTCCTCTAAATCCGCACCGTCAAATTTCGCGGCGTATTCCTTCAAAGCCGAATCTCCGTCCCTTCTCACCCGGGAAATGATGTCCGCCACCGCATCGGACACGTCCGGTACCTTCGCTTCGCTTCGGTTCAAAATCTCTTTCAGAGATAATTCTTTTAAATCGTAAATCTGCATCATATGTTCTGTTCCTTTACGGCATCCGTTAATTTTTCCACCATTTCACGGATGATCTGGTTCTGAAATTTAAAGCTGGTTTTATTGGCGATGAATCTGGCGCTGATGGGTAAAAACTCCTCGATGACCCGCAGATCGTTTTCCCGTATGGTATTTCCCGATTCCACGATATCCACAATGACGTCGGACAGTCCCAGAATGGGTGCAAGTTCAATGCTGCCGTTTAATTTAATGATATCGATATCCCGGTTCTGATCGGCATAGTATTGCTTAGCGATATTCACAAACTTGGTAGCCACTCGCAGCGGACGGTCTTTATCCTCAATATAACCGCTGCGCGCCGCAACGCACATGCGGCACTTTCCCAGACCCAAATCCAGCAATTCGTAGACATCGGGACGGTTTTCCAACAGAATATCCCTCCCTACGATGCCCACATCCGCGGCGTGATGTTCTACGTAAATAGCTACATCGCTGGGTTTTACCAATAAATATCTCACATTGTTTTTCGGATTTTCAAAGATCAGCTTTCGGTTCTGCTCGTAGATCGATTTACAATCGTAGCCGATACTCGATAACAGCTCGTACACCTGATCCCCCAATCTTCCCTTGGGTAACGCAATATTAAGCATCGTCGCTTCCCTCCTCTTTTACAGGGATCTGTTTCAGCGCGCCGTTCTCCAGGCGATAAACCGTCTCCGCCCGCATTTGAGGCGGTACGCTGCGTTCCGCGCGAACGCGAAGTCCCTTCCTGGTCAGCTTCTGGACCTGCGCGGTCAGCTCTTTCATATCCGTGTCCTCTCCGTACAGGATCATCGCTTCTACGTCCCACTTTCGGGCGGGAAGGGGCATTCGTCCCATCTCGGACAGATAGACGGCAAATCCGATCCCGCCGCAGTCCTTCCCCAGCTTTTTCACCATGCCGTCGTACTGGCCTCCGGCCAGCACATTCCGAGGAAGCTGTTCTAAATATCCCTGAAAGATAATGCCGTTGTAATAATCGATATCGTTTAACAGAGAAAAGTCCAGCTGAAGCTTTTTAGCGGTTCCCGCCGCTTTCATCCCTGCGTAAATCCGTTCCAAATCTCCTATCGCCCGTTCCATGGTGCGGTTTTTCACCATCTTCTTCGCCTTTTTCAGCGTCTGGGGAAACGCTCCGTACAACGTGGGAAGCACGCCTAAGTCGTCGCATTCTCTCCGGCTCAGTCTGGCCGCCTGCGCGGCGTTCTTCAGTTCGAAGACGTTTTTGGATCGGATCAGGCTCAAAAGTTCCTGCGTCTTTCGATCGTCCAGCTCCATATCCTCCATCAGACCGGTAACGAAGTCCATATTGGAAATTTCCAGAAGATATTGATCAGAAAACTGAGCCAGACTGCGCTCCGCCAGGGTCAAAACCTCGGTAACGGCATACAGATCCACATCGCCTAAAATTTCCAGTCCCATCTGGCTGATTTCCCGATAAGTGTGGCTCTCCTTGTTTTCCCTGTAGACGCTTTCGATATAATAGAGTTTCTCTCTGCTTTGACGGGATGTTTGACTGTTTTTAATGATGGAAAGCGTCACATCCGGCTTCAGCGCCAGCAGCTTCCCGTCCAGATCAGTGAATGTTATGATATTTTCACTGGCCAAAAAGCTTTGATTTTTCGCGTAAAGGCTGTATTCCTCAAACCGTCCCATGCGGTATTTTTTATATCCGTACTGTTCGTAAATGCCGCGCAGCTTCAGCGTTGCCAGTTCTTCCGGCCGCAGCATATCGGTTCGCAATCCCATGATCAAATTCCTTTCTTTTGCCGTCAGGTTCTTTTGATTTATCGCTTTATCATAATAAAGCAATAAATCAACGGAATCATAATATCATATTTCCTTCTCTTTGTACAGCATTTTTTCTGTTTCCGTCATCGTTTTATTTCATCGAAGCTTTCCCCGCATCCGTTGACGCCCGGGTTTCCGCAAGTTATAATGAATGCAGCAAACCGGTTCACAGTTTTATCTCCCATTTTATTTCATAGAAACGAGGCCCAATCCCATGCCCAATCCCTTTGCAAGAACACAACTTCTCTTCGGTGCGCAAGCCATGGAACGGCTGCGCCGTTCCCGGGTGGCCGTATTCGGCATCGGCGGCGTCGGCGGTTATGCGGTGGAAGCCCTGTGCCGCAGCGGCATCGGCACTCTCGATCTCATCGACAGCGATACGGTATCTCTGACCAATTTGAACCGCCAGATCATCGCCACCCGCAGAACCATCGGCCGTTACAAGGTGGACGTGGCCAAGGAGCGCATTTTAGACATCAACCCCGACGCCGCGGTCTATACCTACAAGACCTTCTACACGTCCCAGACCTCCCATCAGTTCGATTTCACCAAATACGATTACGTGGTGGACGCCATCGATACCGTGGCCGGCAAGCTGGAACTGGTTCTGCAGGCAAACCGCGCCGGCGTTCCCATCATCAGCAGCATGGGCGCGGGAAATAAAATCGACCCCACTGCCTTTGAGGTCGCTGATATCTACGAGACCTCCGTCTGTCCGCTGGCCAGAGTCATGCGGCGCGAGCTGAAACGGCTGGAGATTCCCAGTTTAAAAGTGGTCTATTCCAAAGAGCCTGCCATGACGCCCATCGGTGAAGAGGAACAGAGCCAGGAAGAGGAAAAAGGTCGGTTCTCATCGCAGCCGGTACGGCAAACACCCGGCAGCAACGCCTTCGTCCCCCCTGTGGCGGGTCTCGTCATGGCCGCAGAGGTGGTGAGGGATCTGTGTCAGACGGTCTGACCCTTCTTTGCCAGAGGAATCAGCACGCCGCCCAAGCCGTTGGCCACGGTGATCACCGCCGTTCGAAGCAGCGTATCGGCTGACCAGAGACCGGCTGCGGAAAAATAAAACATATCGGCGATGCAGTGTTCAAAGCCGCTTAGAATGAAAGTTGCCACACAGGCAAATAAAATCACGGGGTTACCCGTTTTTTTATACCCTTCCACCGCTATGTACATCAGTGCGCCGCAGAAAATTCCCAGAAGAAACAGGCTTGCCAGCGAATCCGTCACCTTCACGCTGCACAGCTCCCCAGCGGCTTCGGAAATGCCCGCAATTCTGCTGTGTACCGCTCCCATGGCCGCAAGCCACGTTCCCAGCCAGTTTCCCAGCCAGATGACCGCCAGATCGGCCAAATACGCCGGAGGTTGTTCCGCCAGATAACCCACCTTACCGGTGAACAGGTTCAATCCATGGATGCAGATGGTGTACAGTCCCACCGTAAACATCAGCGCACCCACCACTCTGTTAGGCAGAGAAAGATAGACGATGCCGCCGATACCGATGGCGCCGCCGGCCAAAACTGCTAACAAGAATATTCTCCCGTAATCCTTTGCACTTTTCATTACCGTTTGTTTTCCTTTTCTATTTTCACCTTTGCCGTCTGGTGACCTCCCAACAGATCCCAGACCTGCACTGCAATTTCCCCCTGGACGTTTCCAAAGGAGTTCCCCAGCACCTCACATTCCAGCGCCAGCCCGTTTTTATCCCGCATCATCATCCGCTTTGGTCTGAGGATTCCGTCATCGGCGGGACGTTCCTCCACGCACCAGAAATTCACCAAAGCGAGACTGTCCTTTTTCAAGAGGCGCTTCACCGCCTTTGCGTTCTTTTCATCCAACATTTCGTATACGCCCTCCGGCGGAATGTACCTCAAAAGCCGCACGGTGAGAAGCTCCGATTGAGAAACGCCGGCGGGTTTCACAAAAGCCTCTGCCAAAAGTTTGCCTTCCTTTTGTCTTTGACTTTTGGATCGGCATACAGGCGAATCCGTTTGCACGGGAGCGGCTTCCCACACGGTGAAATCGGCTCCTAAATTCCAAAGCCGCTTTTGCGTCTGTGCCGCCGCCAAACGACCGGCGTCGCAGGCAATCCATCTGCGCCCCATCTGCTGCGCCACCGCCGGCAAAGTTCCCGAGCCGCAGAAAAAGTCGGCGCAGAGGTCCCCCTCCTCCGTGCAGCTTTCCAATATCTGACGAAGCAGCGCCTCCGGCTTCTGGGTAGCGTAACCGGTGCGTTCTGAGGAAGTGCGGCCCACCATGTCGATCTGCCAGACATCCTTTTTGTTCACCATGGTGTACCAGCCCAGATCGTCCCGGTATTCCTTCACGCCCTTAAATCGGTAGGGTTTGTAGCCGCGATTGTAGGATTTTTCCTTCTGCGCCTGAAAGTAATACTTCTTGGATTTTCCGTAGTATAACAGCGTATCGTGCTTTCTGGCAAACCGGCGTTTGCTGACGCCGCCGGATTTGTACGTCCAGATCACTTCATTGATGAAATTCTCCTGACCGAAAATTTCATCGGCGATGATCTTCACGTAGTGAACGGCGTGCCAGTCCAGATGAATCCAAAGACCGCCGTCCTCCGCCAGCAGTTCTCTGATCAGCAGCAGCCGGTAGGCCAGCATGGAAAGATACTCCTCCATACCGTTTTCCCAGGTGTCCCGGTAGGCCTTTTGCTTCACCGCCGCCAGTTTGATTTTGTCCGTGTTCACCTTTACCTCTGCGGCATAATCCGCATTGGAGAAGAACGGAGGATCGATGTAGATCATCTTCAGCTTGCCGCCCATGCCGCCCTCTCGCAAAAGCCACTCCATGAACGCCGCATTGTCGCCCTGCGCCAGCAGGTTTCCCCCAATCATCTCCGTGCAGCGCCGATCCTGACCGGCCTTCTGAACCACCTGCTGACTCTGCACGAAATTCCACCGCATCGGCCGTTCCTTGCCGTATTCATATTCCGCCCTGCAATCGTCCACGATTCCGCACAGCTTATGTAACAGGCTCATATTTCCTCCTCGTCAGCGCAATACGCCGATCAGATCGCCGCGGCCAATCTTTCGCAGCGCCTTTTCCACCAGGCCACGATTCTCCTTTTTGTTGAAGTGCAGCAGCGCCCGCTGCATTTTCTTTTCCTCAAGGGTCTTGGCCACATAGACC
>CANEEC010000041.1 GCA_947426455.1 uncultured Clostridia bacterium
GGGTTTTCCGCACAGGCGGCTTTCGACGCCATCAATCGCCTGAAGTAGCGCAAGGCATCGCTTTTGGGAGAAAAGCGTGGACAGGATGCGGCGGATAGGGTATTATAATTGGTAGCACGTATGGAATCGATACATTCAGAAATGGAGAAAAATCAGATATGACGATAGAGATGAATCAAATTCGTGGGGATGGCCGCAAGCCGGATGAACTTCGGCCGGTGAAAATAACGGACAGCTATCTGATGCACCCGGCGGGTTCTGTGCTCATAGAGATGGGAAATACCAAAGTGATCTGCACGGCCTGCGTGGAAGAAACCACGGCGCCCCACCTGCGGGGAACCGGCCGCGGTTGGGTGACGGCGGAGTACAGCATGCTGCCCGGTTCCACGGAAAGCCGTAAGGCGCGTGACAGAGCGAAGGGAAAAATCGACGGAAGAAGTACGGAGATTCAACGCCTGATCGGCCGGTCGCTGCGGTCTGTGGTGGATTTGGACCGACTGGGAGAACGGAGTATTTACGTCGACTGCGACGTGATTCAGGCCGACGGCGGCACGCGGACGGCCTCCATTACAGGCGCTTTTGTGGCCATGGTGCAGGCTATGAAAAAGATGAAGGAGCAGGGTTTGATCGATGAGGTTCCCATCACCGGATTTTTATCTGCGGTCAGCGTGGGAAAAGTGGACGATCAGCTGCTGTTAGATCTGTGCTATGCGGAGGATTCCAGGGCGCAGGTGGATATGAATGTCATCATGACCGACGACGGCAGATTCGTAGAGGTGCAGGGGACGGGGGAGGAAGCCCCCTTCACCGCGGAGGAACTGACAGGTCTGCTTGCTCTGGCGAAACAGGGTTGCGGCCAACTGTGCCGGGTGCAGAAAGAAATCCTGGGTCAGCGATAGGCCTCGGGGACAGGAGGAAGGATATGATCATTGTAGCTGCAACGCAAAACAAGCATAAAATAGAAGAAATTTCGGCTATTACCAAACCTTTGGGCATGGAGATCATCTCCAGACAGGAGGCGGGAGTTCCGGATTTTGAAGTGGTGGAAGACGGCGATACCTTTGAGGAAAATTCCGAGAAAAAGGCGAGAGCCATCATGGAGGCCTGCGGACAAATCACCATTGCCGACGATTCCGGCCTGATGGTGGATGCGCTGGGGGGCGCTCCCGGAGTATATTCCGCCAGATATGCGGGAGAGGACGGAAACGATGCGAAAAACAATGTGAAGCTTCTGGCCATGATGTCCGATGTTCCCATGGAGCAGAGAACGGCTAAGTTCGTGTCCGTCATCACCATGGTATATCCCGACGGTGAGACGCTGGTAGCCAGGGGAGAGTGCCGCGGCCACATCATCTTTGAAGAAAAGGGTGACAACGGGTTCGGGTACGATCCGCTGTTCGTTCCGGAGGGGTTTACCAAGACCTTCGCGGAGCTGACCGGAGAGGAAAAGAATAAGATCAGCCACCGCGCCAGCGCTCTGCGAGAGTTGGAACGCCTCTTAAAGGAAAGGGAAGAATGAAGCGGCGAAGATGGCTTTCCGTAGCCATGAAAATGATACAATTTTACCGGATGCCCTATTTTCAGGGAGCGGGTTCACAGCTGGCCTTTTACCTGGTCATGTCCATTGTTCCGTTGGCGCTGCTTTTGATACAGCTCTGTGCGCTGTTTGCCATTACGCCTGAAATTGTCACCCAGCTGATGGAGGATTACCTCAGCCCACAGGCCATGGATTCTCTGCAGATGGCCGTCTCCCACGTACAGAATTCAGGTTCCGGCGCGTTCAGCATTGTGACGGTGTTTCTGATGCTGTGGGCGGCCAGCAAGATCCAGTTTTGTATCGTAGGCATCTGCAACTACGCCTACAGCGGAAAGGTGCGAATCAAAGGCTTTATCAGGGAGCGGGTCTGGGCGATTTTCAACGTGGCTCTGCTGCTTTTGGTAGTCATGGCCAGCCTGATTATCCTGGTATACGGAAAGGTGATTTTAAGCGTGATCGCCATGTTCGTGGAGCGGATACTGAACCTGCCCTTTCAGTTTAACAGCGTCTGGTATCTGATTCGTTGGCCCGTCGCCATCGGCGTGTACATGATCGTCATCAGCTACTTGTATTGGGTTTCACCGGTGAAGAAACCGCGCTTTCGGCAGGTGCTTCCCGGCAGCGCGTTTGCCTCCATCGCCATGGCGGTGGTATCGCTGGGATATTCCGTCTACGTGACGGCCTTTGCCAATTTCGATGCGGTATACGGCAGTTTGGCCTCCTTTGTGGCTCTGCTGTTCTGGTTTTATCTCTTGGGTACTATCTTTGTTTTGGGAATTCTGTTCAACCTGGCCTGGGAGGACACGAAATACATCAAATAGAAAATGCTCTGTCGTCGGTGACAGAGCATTTTTGCGTCTTGATTTACTTCTTGCCCGGCCGCAGCCGCTATACGATGCGAACGGCGATGATTCCCTCAAACTCCAGGGCTTTGCGCACCGCCTTCTCGTCGAAGGTGCTGTCCACGTCGATCAGGGTGTAAGCGTAATCGCCCTTAGAACGGTTGATCATGTCGCTGATGTTGATGTCCAGATCCGCGAAGATATTGGTGATTTTGTTGATCATCTTCGGGATGTTGCGGTTCATGACGCCGATTCTGGCCTTGGTCTTTCTGGGGCCCAGCGAACAGGACGGGAAGTTTACGGAATTGGTGATGTTCAGATTTTCGATGTAATCCTTTAACTGCTGTACGGCCATGACGGCGCAGTTGTCTTCCGCTTCCTGAGTGGAAGCTCCCAGATGGGGTACGCTGATGACGCCGGGTTTGCCTAACGTCACTTCGTTGGGGAAGTCGGATACGTATTTGGACACCTTGCCGCAGGCCAGCGCCTCCAGCATGGCGGGTTCGTCCACCAGTTTATCTCTGGCGAAGTTCAGGAAGATGACGCCGTCCTTCATCAGGGCGATTTTTTCCGCGTTGATCATCCCTTTGGTACTGTCCATGGCGGGAACGTGGATGGACAGATAGTCGCACTGAGGCAGCATGGCGTCCAGATTTCCCGTGACCGGAATGGAATTGGACAGCAGATGGGCGGCATTCAGCGTCATGTAGGGGTCGTAACCCATGACCTTCATGCCCATATCCTCCGCCGCGTTGGCAACCAGCACGCCTACGGCGCCCAGACCGATGACGCCCAGGGTCTTGCCGCTGATTTCACGGCCGGCGAACTGGCTCTTTCCCTTTTCCACCGCTTTGGCAATTCCCAATTCGCCGCAGGTTTCTCTCAGCTGCGACGTCCAGGACAGGGCGGGGGACAGGTTTCTGGAGGCTAAGATCAGCGCGCCTAAAACCAGCTCCTTCACGGCGTTGGCGTTGGCGCCGGGGGTGTTGAACACCACGATGCCCGAATCGGCGCAGCGCTGGATGGGAATGTTGTTGACGCCGGCGCCGGCTCTGGCGATAGCCGCCAAACGCGGTGAGAATTCCAGAGCGTGCATATCGGCGCTGCGAACCAGAATGCCGTCGGCCTCCGACGTGTCGTCGGTCAGCTGATAATGGGGACCCAGAAGGCAGGTGCCCTCGTGGGAAATTTTATTTAGCGTAGCAATGTTATACATAGTGATTTCCTTCTTTTTACAATAGCTGTACAGGTGAGTTTATGCGTTTTGCTTTTCGAATTCCTTCATGAAAGCGATGAGCGTTTCCACGCCTTCTATGGGCATGGCGTTGTAGATGGAAGCTCTCATGCCGCCGATGGATCTGTGGCCGTTGAGGTTGACCAGACCGTGTTCCTTGGCTTCGGCGACGAATTTCTTATCTAATTCCGCATCTCCGGTGACGAACACCACATTCATCAGGGAGCGATCCTCTTTGGCCACGGGAGCGGTGTACAGCTTAGAACCGTCGATGTAATCGTAAAGCATTTTGGCTTTTTTGATGTTTCTCTCCTGCAATGCTTTTACGCCGCCCTGACGCTTGATCCACTGGAAGGTCAGTCCCGCGATGTAGATGCCGTAGGTGGGGGGCGTATTGTACATGGAGCCGTTGTCGTCCATGATCTTATAGTCCATCATGGACGGTGTATTTTCCGGAGCGAAGCCGATCAAATCCTCACGGATGATGACGATGACCACGCCGGCGGGACCCACGTTCTTCTGTGCGCCGGCCCAGACGATGCCGAACTTGGACACGTCGATTTCTTCCGACAAAATGGAAGAAGAGAAGTCGGCCACCAGGGGAATGGCGCCGGTATCCGGAAGCTGGGTGTAACGGCTTCCGTAGATGGTATTGTTAGCGCAGATGTAAACGTAGTCGGCGTCCGGACGGAAGTCCTCTTTGGCTACTTTGGGAATGTAGGTGAAGTTCTTATCCTCGGAAGAAGCGACGACCTTGACGTCGCCGTATTTGGCGGCTTCTTTGGAGGCTTTTTTCGACCAGGAACCGGTGACGATGTAATCGGCCTTTTTGGACCGCCGCATCAGGTTAGCGGCCACCATGGCGAACTGTAAATGTCCGCCGCCCTGCAAAAACAGCACCCGATAGTTGTCGGGAATGTTCATGATCTCCCGGAGATCCTGCTCTGCGGTTTCGATGATCTGTTTAAATTCTGCGGAACGATGACTCATTTCCATAACGGACATACCGGAGCCGTTATAGTTCGTCATTTCTTTGGCAGCCTGCTCCAGTACCTCTAAAGGTAGCATGGAGGGACCTGCGGAGAAGTTAAACACGCGTTTTTCGTACTTCATAGTTTTTCCTCCTGCTCTCATAAGAAAAGTTTCAATTTAACATTCAAAATTATATCACTATATGGTACAATGGTAAAGATAAAAAACTGTATGTAATAGCGAAAAACCGCAGAAATTAGGTGTCGCTTCGAGATATTCAGTTCGAGATATTTAGGAGGTATGAAAATGAAATATCTGATCGTCGTGCCTGACGGAGCCGCCGATGAGCCCATACAGGCTTTAGGAAACCGGACGCCGCTTGCGGCTGCCAATATGCCCCATGTAAACGCTCTTGCCGCCGTCGGCCAGGTGGGTATGGTGAGCACTGTTCCCCAGGGGATTGCCCCGGGAAGCGACGCTGCCAACCTGTCGGTGATGGGTTACGATCCGGCGGTATACCTGACCGGACGTTCGCCGCTGGAGGCTGCCAGCATGGGAATCGATCTGTCCGAAACCGACGTGGCCTTTCGTGCCAATATCGTCACTTTAGAGGGTGACGGTTCCTATGAAGAGCTGACCGTAAAGGATCACAGCTCCGGAGATATCACCACCGAGGAAGCAGATCAGCTGATCCAGGCGATCAACGAAGCCTTCGCAGACGACGTGGTTCACTTTTATACCGGCGTCAGCTATCGCCACTGCATGATCGTTCACAACGGCAGCACCAACTGTGAGCTGACACCGCCTCACGATATCCTGACGAAAAAGACAGGGGCCTACCTGCCTAAGGGAGACGGTGCGGAATTCATTACTTCGATGATGAAGAAAAGCTATGAGATTTTAAAGGATCATCCCGTCAACCGTGCCCGCGTAAAGCGGGGACTGAACCCGGCCAATTCCCTGTGGATCTGGGGTCAGGGGAAGAAGCCGCAGCTGTCCTCCTTCTACGATAAATACGGAATTCACGGGGCTACGGTTTCCGCCGTGGATCTGATCAAGGGAATCGGCGTCTGTGCCGGACTGGAAACCATCGACGTGGAGGGCGCCACCGGTACGATTCACACCAATTTCGACGGAAAGGCACAGGCGGCCATTCAGGGATTTGAGCGGGGACTGGATTTTCTGTACGTCCACCTGGAAGCACCCGACGAATGTTCCCACCAGGGGGATCTGGAGGGAAAGATCCGGTCGCTTTCGCTGATCGACGAAAAGGTGGTAGCGCCGGTGATCGAATATCTGAAAAACAGCGGGCAGGATTTTCGCTTCCTGATCGTGCCGGATCATCAGACGCCTATTTCCATTCGCACGCACAAGGGGCGTCCCGTGCCTTACGTGCTGTTCGACAGTACCGAACCGCAGCCAAAGGACGAAAGCCGCGGGTTTGATGAAGTCTCCGGCGCTGCTTCCGGAGCGTTTTTCGCCAACGGCTACGAGCTGGCGGATTACTTTTTCCGTCGGTAATACCAACAGAAAATTATGGGAGATGGAATGAAGAAAAGAGTATGTATGATGTTGCTGGCGCTGGCGCTGGTGCTGGGAAACGCGGTTTCCGCCTTCGGCGAAACCGCGCAGCCGGAACTGGTGGGGGAGACGGCAATCCTGATGGACATGAAAACCGGAGAGATTCTCATGGAGAAAAATGCCCACGAACAGCGCTATCCGGCCAGCACCACAAAGATTATGACGGCGATTTTAGCTCTGGAAAATCTGGAGCTGGACGCGCAGGTGACGGTGGATGAAAAGACACCCTACGAAGTGGAGGGAAGTCACATCGCCCTGGAGCCGGGAGAAGTGCTCACGGTGGATCAGCTGCTGCGGGGCATGATGGTGGAATCGGCCAACGACTGCGCCATGGTGCTGGGAAAGACCATCGCCGGGACTACGGAAGATTTTGCCCGAATGATGAACGAAAAGGCCAAAGAACTGGGAGCCTTGAATACCAATTTTGTCAATGCCAGCGGTCTTCACGATCCCAATCACAAGACTTCGGCCTACGATTTGGCCGTCATGGCCAGATACGCCATGACCAATCCGGCGATCTGCGATAAATTCCGCGAGCTGGTCACCACCTACAAAGCGGAAATTCCGGTGACCAATAAGAAGACGGAGCAGCGCTACCTGTACAACACCAATCGTCTGCTGTACGATACGGTGAACAAAGTATACGTGGGAAACGAAAAACGGATCTGCAAGTACGATGGAATTACGGGAGTCAAAACGGGATACACCAGCAACGCCGGCGGCTGTCTGGTGGCAAGTGCGGAACGCAACGGCTCGGAATTCCTGTGCGTCACCATGAAGTCCACGGATATGGGACGCTTTGCGGACTGCATCAGCATGTTGGACTGGGCGTTTACCAATTACCGCACCGTTTCTCCCATGAGCCTGGGCGATGCGGTGGGCAAGGTGTCGGTGAAGCGGGGTTCCGTAAAGAGCGTGGGCGCCGTGGTGGCGGAAAACCTCTATGCTACGATTCCCATGGATTCGCCGGAATCCGTGGTGACCACTCAGGTAATCATGGAAAAAACGGTGGAAGCGCCGGTTGCCAAAGGTCAGGTGGTGGGAAAGATTCAGGTCTACGAAGATGAGCAGCTGGTGGGCGAATACAGCGCCGTAGCCAGCGAAGAAATTCCCCGGGGCGGGATGCTTTCCATCTTCGGCATCACCGACGCCACGGCCAAGAAGATCTACACCGACGTGGGAATCGCTGTGCTGGTGATTCTGCTGCTTTTCTGGGCGTACGTGGTTTTGAAACGGCGTCAGATTCGCCGCCGCAAGGCTCGCAGAGCGGAGCGGCAGAAGCGGATCGCCGAGGCCAAGAGCCAGAAGGAGCAGACCGACGAGGAGTATCAGAGACGCGCCCAGTGGGAAAAGGAATACGAAAAACGGTATGAAAACCGATACAAGTAAATATCTACGCCCTGTGGATGTTCCACGACGGCGCCAGGTTGCGGGGCGCGCTGTGTCAAGCTGTGAAGAAGGCGCCATAGACGGCAACAAGGGAGGAAACGGGATGAAGATATATAGAAGAGTAACAATGACGCTGATGGGACTGATTTTGTGCATGGCATTGGTCACCGGCTGTGGCAAATCGGCGGAGGAAATCAACGAAGAGTTCACTCAGTTGATATCGGCCAAGGCTACGCCCCAGAGCATGGAGGCGGCGGAGGAATATGCCGAAACGTATGCCAAAAAGCTGGGCACCGACGGCGCCAGCAATATGATCGCTCAGTTGGAAGATTACCTTACGCAATACATCAATACGGATTGCGACAGCCTGCAGGTGCAGTCTCTGGCTGCCTATTTTCACAAGGAAAGCGGTCTCATGGACGAAGAACGCATCAAGGATGCGGAGACTCGAGAGTATTACGAGATTTTGAAAAAGGTTCACATTTATCCGGTGTATCAGGAGGAAAAGGTTCAGCTGCGAGTCAACTACACCACTTTGAATGAAGTGTTCGGTCAAAACATCGATCCGGCTTTGAGCCGTCTGTATGAGATCAAGGTTTGGGTCACCGACAGTCCAGCCACGAAAAACGCCACGCTGCAGATCGGTTACGATCAGCTGCTGGGACGGGCGCTGGCCGTGGAGGAACTGATCGATGAATACGCCGATTGTGTTTTGATTCAGGAGGATGTCCAGTGGCTGTATTCCACTTATCTGGATCTGATCATGATGGGAACCACTAATACGCCTGTCTTCGACTACGCCACGGGAGAGTTCAATTCTCAGGCCAAGTCGGCGTATGAGGACTTTCAGCGGGAAAATGGCGATACCGCCATCGCCTGGGCGCTGCAAGAGTATTTCGCCTATCTGCAATCCATCGATTATACCATGGATTATAAAGATTCCACTGCAAGCAGGCTGTTCTTCGATTCCTGTCACGGAATCCGGATGGCGGCGGAAAAGAGGGTATTTAAACAGAATGAGTTATACGATTAAAGACGACATCATTCAGATCGATCATCTGCTGTTTCAATATCAACAAGAAGAGACGAAAGAGACGGTGACCGCCGTGGATGACGTGAGCTTTTCCCTGAAGCGGGGCAGCTTTACGGCGATCATCGGACGCAACGGTTCCGGAAAATCCACGCTGGCCAAAAACCTGAACGCACTGCTTCTTCCTTCGGGAGGCGCGGTGTACGTCAACGGCTACGATACGAAGGAGAAAGACCATCTGTGGGAGATCCGGCAAAGCGCCGGCATGGTCTTTCAAAATCCGGACAATCAGCTGGTATCCTCCATCGTGGAGGATGACGTGGCTTTCGGACCGGAAAACCTGGGCATTGAGCCGGAGGAGATTCGCCGCAGAGTGGATGAAGCGCTGCATAAGGTGAATATGTACCAGCATCGCAAGAGAGCGCCCCACCACCTGTCAGGCGGTCAAAAGCAGAGGATCGCCATTGCGGGAGTCATGGCCATGCGGCCGGAGTGCATCATCTTAGATGAACCGACAGCCATGTTAGATCCCAAGGGACGCGCACAGGTGATGGAGATCGTCCGTCAACTGCACGCAGACGGCATTACCGTCGTGCTGATCACCCATTTCATGGACGAGGCGGCACAGGCGGATCGCATTATCATTATGGATCAGGGAAAAGCGGTGTTGGACGGTACGCCGAAAGAGGTGTTCCGTCACGGTGAAAAGATCCGCGACCTGTACCTGGACGTTCCCTTTGCCGTGGAGATGGCCCGGCAGCTGAGAAAGGCGGGAATGAACGTTCCCGACGATATCATAGAAAACGAAGAACTGACGGAGTACCTGTGTTCTTCCGAGGCAGCTTTGTCCGCGGAAGATGACGGAGAGAGCGCGGCGTCAGGTGAGACGTCGGCGTCAGGTACGGCACCAGGTGCGGACGCAAAAACGGTGTCGGACGCGACACCGGATGCTGCAGTGCTTGCCGGCGACACGGTGCTGGAGGTAAAAAACCTGCGCCATGTGTTCAGCCCCGGCTCCCCCTTTGAAAGCGTGGCGCTTTCCGATGTGAGCTTCGCTCTTTCCAAGAACAGCTTCACAGCGCTGATCGGGCACACCGGTTCCGGAAAATCCACGCTGATTCAGCATTTGAACGGCTTGCTGAAGCCTACGGCGGGTTCCGTCTGGATTGAGGGCGCGGATATTGCCGGAGGAGAGGTGAAGCTGAGAGATATTCGCAGGAAGGTGGGGCTGGTATTTCAGTATCCGGAATATCAGCTGTTTGAAGAGACGGTATTGAAAGACGTCTGTTACGGTCCGCTGAACCTGGGAATGTCTCAGGAGGAGGCGGAAGAAAAGGCCAGACGGGCCATTGAACTGGTGGGTCTGGATTTTGAAGAAATCAAGGATCGTTCGCCCTTTGCCCTGTCCGGAGGGCAGAAGCGCAGGGTGGCCATCGCCGGAGTCATCGCCATGGAACCTCAGGTACTGATACTGGATGAGCCGACGGCGGGGTTGGATCCCAAATCCCATAAGGATATCCTGTCTATGGTGGAGACCATTAAAAACGAAGGAAACGTTACGATCCTTTTGGTCTCTCACAACATGGGAGACGTGGCACGCCTGGCGGATCGGGTTTTGGTCATGGACGGCGGTCGTCTGTGGATGAACGGAACACCGCGGCAGGTGTTCTCCCGAGAGTCGGAATTGTTGGAGATCGGCCTGGGTTTGCCGCCGGCGGCGGAATTTCTGCGGCAGCTTGCGAAAAACGGCGCGCCGGTTGCGACGCAGGCGCTGACCATATCGGAGGCCGTGACTGCGATAACGCAGTGGAAGCGGGGTGAGAGCCAATGCTGAGAGACATTACCTTGGGTCAGTACTATCCCGGGGAATCGCCCATTCATAAGCTGGACCCCCGCACTAAGATTTTAGGGACGCTGCTGTATCTGATTTCCCTGTTTATCGTGAAAAGCTTCGCCGGATTTGCGGTGGCGCTGCTGCTTCTGGGAATGTCCATTAAAATCTCCGGTGTTCCTCTGAAATTCATGTTGAAAGGGTTGAAAACCATCTTCATGATCGCCCTGTTCACCTTCGTTTTGAACGTCTTTATGACGCCGGGAACGGTGCTTTGGCGATGGGGATTTTTACGGGTGACGGAGGAAGGGCTGTACAATGCCGTCTTTATGGTGGTGCGGCTGGGACTTCTCATCGTGGGTTCTTCGCTTCTGACGCTGGCAACCAAGCCCCTCCAGCTGACCGACGGCATGGAAACCCTGCTGCGGCCGCTGCAGAGGTTCGGCGTTCCCGCCCACGAAATCGCCATGATGATGAGCATTGCGCTGCGCTTTATCCCCACTCTTATGGAAGAGACGGACAAGATTATGAAGGCGCAGATGGCCAGGGGAGCCGACTTTGAAAGCGGCAACCTGCTTCAGAGAGCAAAGAGCCTGATTCCCCTGCTGGTGCCGCTGTTCATCAGCGCTTTCCGCATCGCTGTAGATCTGGCTATGGCCATGGAATCCCGCTGTTATCGGGGCGGGGAAAATCGTACCCGGCTTCATCCCATGAGCTTTCACGCAGGAGATGGGGTTGCAGCGGTGATTCTGGGAATTTACCTGTTGATTCTGGTGGGATTGCGGTTTATAATGTAACCGTTCCGGCAAAGCATGCCGAAATAAAAATTCATATGTGATACTGGCGAAGTAGAGGTGACATTATACGGAGCCGGGGAAAGGAGATGCTGTGAAGAAGAGATTCGACACGACCTTTGTAGTAGAAGCATCTGTGATCGCCGCTGTGTATGCTGTTTTGACCTTTGTTTTCATGCCATTCAGCTACGGCCTGATGCAGGTGCGCGTTTCAGAAGCTCTGACCGTTTTGCCGGCGTTTACGCCGGCGGCAGTCCCGGGGCTGTTTGTAGGGTGTCTGGTTGCCAATGGACTGGGGCCTAACGGCGTGGTGGATATCGTCGTGGGAAGTGCAGCCACTTTGATCGCTGCGGTGTGTTCTTACCGACTGAAGGATCATCCCTTGCTGGTACCGCTGCCGCCGGTGCTGGCCAATGCGGTCTTAGTGGGCTGGGAGCTGTCCTATGTCTATGGAATGGGGGCGCTGCCGGTCTGCATGGCCTGGGTAGGATTGGGCGAGCTGATCTCCTGCTATGTGATCGGCCTTCCGCTGATGAAGCTTTTGCGGAAATATGAAGGCGTTATCTTTAAACATCGAAATTCGTAATTTGAGAAAGGGCTGCAAGGCGCAGCCCTTTTTTCCTGAGTATAGATGAGGAATTATATAAAGTGAAAACCTTGACAAATGAACCATGATTCTATATACTCATTTTATCAGTTGAATAGAATCTTCAGGGCAGGGTGCAAGTCCCTACCGGCGGTACAGCCCGCGAGCCGAAAGGCATGATCCGGTGAGATTCCGGGGCCGACAGTATAGTCTGGATGGAAGAAGATTTACGGTATACGGGATGAAGTTTATCTTTCCGTATATGTAAGTTGCTCTGGATTGTTTTCAATCCGGAGTTTTGTTTTATGCAGGCATGATACCCGCGTCCATCGATGCTGCCATGAATGATTTGTTCAGAGTAATTTTCTTTTCGAGGTGATGGTATGAGCGACGAGGAATATATGTCTCTGGCTTTGCATTTGGCGAAAAAGGGGGTCGGCTGGACGACTCCGAATCCAATGGTGGGTGCAGTCATTGTAAAAAATGGGCGGGTAATCGGACAGGGGTGGCATGAAAAATGCGGCCAGCCCCACGCCGAGCGCAATGCCCTGGCCTCCTGCACGGAACAGATGCAAGGAGCGGTAATGTATGTGACGTTGGAACCCTGCTGCCATTACGGGAAGCAGCCGCCATGCACAGAAGCCATTTTGAACGCCGGCATCAAACAGGTGATGGTCGGTTCCCGGGATCCCAATCCCCTTGTCGGCGGGAGAGGAATTCAAATTCTGCGGGAGTATGGAGTGGAAGTGGTCGAGGGCGTTCTGGAGGACGAGTGCGTTCGGTTGAACGAGGTATTCTTTCATTACATAAAGACAAAGCGTCCGTTTGTCGTAATGAAATACGCCATGACACTGGATGGAAAAATTGCCGCATACACAGGGGTTTCCAAATGGGTCACGGGAAAGCAGGCAAGAGACCATGTGCAGGAACAGCGTCACCGCTATACCGGCATCATGGTAGGGGTTGGGACGATATTGGCCGATGATCCGCTGTTGACCTGCCGGAAAGCCGGATGTAAAAATCCCGTTCGGATTATCTGCGATACCGATTTACGCACTCCTTTGAATGCCCGGGTGGTCACTACGGCAAAGCAGGCTTCCACCATTCTTGCTACCTGCTGTCCACAACGGGAAAAATGGACTGCCTACCAACAGGCCGGCTGTCGTATTTTGCTGATGGAGCGGAAAAATGGCCGCGTTGATTTGGAACGGCTGATGGCGCGATTGGGGCAAGAAGGCATTGACAGCATTTTGCTGGAGGGCGGCGGAACACTGAATTGGGCAGCGCTGGAAACCGGTATCGTGCGGAAGGTGCAGGCGTATATCGCTCCCAAACTGTTTGGCGGACGGACGGCAAAAACGCCGGTGGAGGGTACAGGTGTATCGTCGCCTGATGGTGCGTTCCATTTGAAAAATACAACTATTACGCAGTTAGGAGAGGATATCCTGCTGGAGGGCGAGGTGACAGATCATGTTTACCGGAATTATTGAGGAAATCGGAACGGTGACGCAAATCCGACACGGTTCACACTCCGCAACCATCACCATAGCGGCAGAAACAGTTTTGGAAACTGCAAAAACCGGAGATAGTATAGCCGTCAACGGTATCTGTCTCACGGTTACCGCTTTATCAGGCAGTTCCTTTTCGGCGGATGTCATGCACGAAACGCTGAACCGTTCTTCATTGTCCGAATTGAGTGCGGGAAGCCATGTGAATTTGGAACGAGCTATGCCTGCAAACGGACGGTTTGACGGGCATATCGTAGCCGGTCATGTGGATGGCGTCGGTAAGGTGACAAATGTGCGGCGGGATGATACGGCGGTTTGGTTTACAGTGAGTGCAGCGCCGAATATTTTACGGTTTATCGTAGAGAAGGGTTCTGTTGCGATTGATGGGATCAGCTTGACCGTAGCGGCAGTTACACAGACGGATTTCTCGATCTCCGCTATTCCCCACACAGTGGAACACACTGTTTTACGGGAACGCAGAAAAGGCGATTCGGTCAATCTGGAAACAGATGTGATTGGGAAGTATGTGGAAAAGCTATTGTTTCCGACTGCGGGCGGGCAGCAGAAAAGCGCGATCAGCAAAGAATTTTTATCTCAGCATGGATTTTAGGAGGGCAGATCATGATGCAGTTCAGTACGATTGAAGAGGCTCTTAGCGATCTTCGAGCAGGCAAGATCATTTTGGTCACGGATGATCCCGCACGGGAAAATGAGGGGGACTTCATCTGTGCGGCTGAATTTGCCACAACGGAAAATATTAACTTCATGGCGACCTATGGCAAAGGATTGATTTGTATGCCCATGTCCCAGGCGTATGTAGAAAAACTGAAAATCCCGCAAATGGTACAGCAAAATACGGATAATCATGAAACAGCGTTTACCGTATCTATCGACCATGTATCCACCTCTACCGGCATTTCTGCCGCTGAACGTTCTGTGACGGCCTTGGCCTGTGTGT
>CANEEC010000042.1 GCA_947426455.1 uncultured Clostridia bacterium
ATGCAGATCCCACGGCACATGATGCGTTAGAACCGATCGCGCAGGCGGATGCTGCGATGGAAAGCAAAGTAAATTTCCTGATCAAGGTGCTCAGGTTCATCGCCAGCGAAGCAGGTTTTGATATCACGAATCGGATCGAGTTGCGAGAACGGACGACCGGTAGATTCTTCCGGTAATTAAAAAAGCAGTCGATAAGGAGTAGCTGCTATGAAAAACGATAGAACAATCACAATTTCCGCCGGCAGTAACCGGCGCGCGCTGTCTTGGACACCACAGACTATGCTCATCTCAGAACTGTGGACGAGGCTTCAAACGCCCGCCAGAGGCACGGAAACCCTGACGGAGTACCTGAATATGAAAAAGGCGCAACAGGACGATTTAAAGGACGTTGGAGGCTTTGTAGCGGGCACCCTGTCCGGTGCGCGGCGTAAAGCAGGCAATGTGACCGGACGTGATATTCTCACACTGGATCTGGATAGCATCCCTGCGGGCGGTACGGATGATGTGCTGCGGCGAGTGGAGGCCTTAGGCTGCGGTTACTGCGTCTATAGTACTCGCAAGCACAGTCCTGCGGCTCCTCGCCTGCGCGTGCTCCTGCCCACCGACCGTACGGTATCCGCGGACGAATATGAGCCGTTGGCCAGAAAGATGGCGGAGTACATAGGCTTGGAACTTTGTGACCCAACCACTTTCGAAGTCTCCCGCTTGATGTATTGGCCAAGTTGCTGCTCTGACAGTCAGTATATCTACGTCTGGCAGGATAAGCCGCTGCTTTCCGCCGATGGTCTTTTGGCACAGTATGAGGATGGGCTCGACTGCACCGCGTGGTCACAGGTGCCTGGCGCCGTCTCTCTGCCCAAGATGGCAGTTAAACAGGGCGATCCCGAGGGGAAGGCTGGCGTTGTGGGCGCGTTCTGCCGCACCTATGACGTTTACCGCGCCATGGAGGAACTCATCCCCGGCATGTATGCCCCTGTGGAGAGCATGCCTGGCCGCTATACCTACGCGGGCGGCTCCACCACTGGCGGCGCCGTGATCTATGATAATGGCAAATTTCTGTACAGCCACCACGCCACAGATCCGTGCAGTGGCCGCTTGGTCAACGCTTTTGATCTGGTACGCCTCCACCGATTCGGTGATCTGGATGACGGGGCACTGGCCGGCACACCGACAAACCGCTTGCCCTCCTATAAAGCCATGTGTGAGCTGGCTGTAGCAGATGCGGATGTTGCCGCGCTGATGAGCCAGGAGCGCTACCAGGAGGCCGTGCAGGACTTCGCCGGCGTCGGAGCAACCAATGAGGCCGAGCCTGCCAACTGGATGAGCAAGCTGGCCATAAACACCCAGACAGGTCTCCCCAAAGCCACCATGGATAACGTGTGGATCATCCTGGAAAACGACCCGCTGCTCAAAGGTAAATTCGCCTTGAACCAATTTGCGGGACGCGGAGAGGTGCTTGGAGCGCTGCCGTGGGATGCCCGCACGGTGCGCCGGCTGTGGGACGATAACGATAATCAGGGACTTTACTGGTATATGGAACGGTATCATCACATCACCGGCAACGCTAAGATTGACGGAGCGCTGTCGCTTCATTCTACCGCGCATGCGTTCAACGAGGTACAGGACTATCTCAAGGGACTTCTGTGGGATGGAGTGCCTCGTCTGGATACCCTTTTCGTTGATTACCTTGGGGCGGCGGATAGCCCCTACATGCGAGCCGTGACCCGCAAGGCGTTTACCGCCGCAGTAACCCGCGCTATGGTACCGGGCAGTAAGTACGATAACATGGTAATCCTCGCTGGTCCGCAGGGCATCGGCAAAAGCACTCTACTGGATAAGATGAGCCGCGGTTGGTTTAATGACAGCATTCGTACTTTTGAGGGCAAAGAAGCCTCAGAACTGCTGCAGGGCGTTTGGCTGGTGGAGATTGCAGAACTGGATGCCTTTCGCCGCACGGATATCGCGCGTATCAAGCAGTTTTTATCGCTGCGTCATGACCGGTTCCGTGCAGCGTATGGCCGCCACGTCAAAGAGCTGCCTCGGTGCTGTGTCTTTTTTGGCACTACCAACACCAAGGAATATCTCCAAGACCGCACTGGCAACCGCCGCTTTTGGCCGGTGGATGTGGGCATCCGGGAGGCTACAAAGAGCGTGTGGACGGATCTACCCGATGAGGTGGATCAAGTATGGGCAGAGGCTGTGACCCGTTGGATGTGCGGAGAACCCCTATACCTTAAGGACGAATTAGAAGCAGAGGCTAAGGCCATGCAGGAAGAACACCGAGAGGTGAGCATCCGTGAGGGCGTTATATTGGACTTCTTAAATAAGCAGGTGCCGGAGGATTGGCAGAGTTGGCCGCTGGATCGCCGCAAAATGTTCTGGGCGGGTGCCGTGCAAGGTGATCTCAAGCTGGTAGACCGTGACCGCGTGTGTGCCTTAGAAGTGTGGTGCGAGGCTTTGGATAGCAAGCAAAGGGATATGCAGTATAGGGACACGTCGGAAATCAACAGCATTATTAGTGCTTGTGAGGACTGGGTGAAAACATCCAGTTCCGTCCGGTTTGGATACTGTGGAAAGCAGCGTGGTTTCACCAAAAAATGAGCGGGACACTGGCCGGAACAATACGGAACATTAGCCGGAACACGCGGAACTTCAAAAAAAATTCCATTGTTCCGATGTTCCCCATAATGTTCCGCAAGCTGTTCCTGCTCTAAGCATTAAAAACAAAGGCTTTTCATCCTATCGGAACATCGGAACATTTATTTTCTATATTATATAAAAATAGAGAAATAGAGGATATATATACTACCTAATCCCCCTAATATAAGAAATATATAGAAAAAGGTGCCGATGTTCCGCCTCAAACTCAAAACAGAAAGGTGGATACTGATGCAAGATGTAAAAAATTGGCTTGAAAATTTCATAAAAGCAAAAGGTCCCGTGTCACCCAAGGATGTTTATGCCGAGGGTAAAAAAGTGGGCATCTCCAGAAAAGAGATAAAAGCCGCAAGACACTGGCATGGAAAATATATAAGCACCGAAATCTGCGGTGACAAAGCATTGTGGCGGTGGGAACCATGAAAGAAAGTTATATTGAGAGTTACCTTGTCCGCAAGGTAAAAGAAAAAAATGGTTTGTGCTTAAAATTTGTCTCTCCGGGAAACCCCGGTGTGCCGGATAGAATTATCATCACCCCCGATGGTAGGACAATCTATGTGGAACTGAAAACGGAGGTTGGCAGGCTTGCCAAAATCCAGTGTTGGCAAAGGAGCGAAATGGAGAAACGGGGTGCGGATGTCCGTGTACTTTATGGGATGGATGCCGTGAAAGAATTTTTGAGGGAGGTGTTTCCGGCGTGAACTTCAAACCACACAATTACCAAGCATACTGCATCCAGCGCGTTGTGGAAGATCCTGCCGTTGGTCTGTTTCTCCGTCCGGGACTTGGCAAAACCGTCATCACTTTGTCTGCGGTCAACATTCTCAAATATTATCGCTTTCAGGTGCGGAAGGTGCTGGTGGTGGCACCCAAAAAAGTGGCAGAGGCTACCTGGAGCAAAGAGGCCGCCAAGTGGGATCACCTAAAGCATCTTCGCATCTCTGTAGTGCTGGGCAGCGCATCCAAGCGCATCAAGGCACTCAACACTCCGGCGGACGTTTATATCATCAACCGGGAAAATGTGGAATGGCTGGTGGACTACTACAAGCAGGCGTGGCCGTTTGACATGGTAGTGCTGGATGAAAGCACCAGTTTTAAAAATTTCCAGAGCAAGCGCTTTAAAGCGATGAAACGGGTGCGGCGTTTTATCCGAAAAATGGTACTGCTGACCGGCACCCCGTCCTCCAAAGGCTTGATTGACTTGTGGGCGCAGGTGTATTTGCTGGACGAAGGGGAGCGTCTGGGCAAGACGCTGAGCGCCTACCGCGAACACTATTTCGATCCGGATCAGAGGAGCCGCACTCAGATCTTCAGCTACAAGGCCAAAGACGGCGCAGAAAATGCAGTTTTGACCGCCATTTCCGATATCTGCATTTCCATGAAAGCGGAGGATTACCTGCAACTGCCTGACTTTGTCCAGCATGAGATTCCGGTGATGCTGGACACCAAAGCGAAAAAGGCCTATGACCAGTTTGAGCGTGACCTGTTGCTTGAGGTGGATGAGGACGTGATCACAGCGGGCACTGCCGGCGTTTTGGTTGGCAAGCTGCTGCAATTTTGCAATGGTGCGGTATACAGTAACGAGGGACATGTCGTCCCTGTTCACGATTGCAAGTTGGAGGCCTATGCGGAGTTACTGGAACAGCTTGACGGGGAGCATTGTCTGACATTTTACGGCTACCAACATGACCGTGACCGCATCTTGGAGTATCTGAAGAAGCACCGCAAGGACCTGCGGGTGCGGGTCTATAAAGGCGTAGAGGATGAGGAGGCGTGGAATGCGGGAGAAGTCGATGTGTTGCTTGTCCATCCCGCAAGCTGCGCCTACGGACTCAACCTCCAAGCCGGCGGCCGCCATGTGGTGTGGTATGGCCTCAACTGGTCGTTTGAGCTGAATGACCAGGGGAACTGCCGACTGTACCGTCAAGGATCTCCGTATGAAAAAGTGTTTGTCCACTACCTCATTGTACAAGGTTGTGAAGATGAGGATGTGATGGCGACCATACGGGATAGAGCCGACACCCATGAGGCCGTCATGCGCGCGCTTAAGGCGAGGATCGAGAAGGTAAGGGAGGGGATATTGTGACTTTAAAAGAATTGTCCCAGTTATACTATCTCAATCGCGAGATCGAGATGGACAAACGCCGCCTGCAAGAACTGGAGACACAGGCGATGTCCTGCACGGCGAATCTCACCGGTATGCCGCGTTCAACGGATGTATCCGATTTGGTAGCGCGCTATGCGGTGGAAATTGCCGATTTAAAGGGCATCATCATGGCGAAGTATCAGCTGTGCATTTTCGAGCGAAGCCGACTGGAGCGATACATAGCAGACGTGGATGACAGCTTGCTGCGTCAGATTCTCACGTATCGTTTTATCAACGGCCTTCCGTGGGAGCAGGTAGCAGCGTGCATCGGCGGGAATAATACTGCCGGGAGTGTCAAAATGATGTGTTACAGGCATTTGAAACAGGAGTAAAGTTGTGCCAAATGTTACGCAGTCCTGTGTTATAGTATATCGTGCCAAGGTAGGCATACACAATACTCATATTGTTCTCCTTAAATTTGGAGCCAGAAAAAAGCCGGAGTTTAATCCCCGGCTTCGTCTGGCTCCCAAAGATCATCAAGAGATACGTTGAGAGCCTTTGCAATTTTGGATAAATTAGAAACCATGCAGTCCCCACGCTTTTCGATATCCTGGATAGTTCGGCGTGGTACGCCGGACAGGTCAACAAGTTGCGGGACAGATAGGTTTTTCTCCAAGCGTATTTGCTTGAGTTTCAGCATCGTTTATTTCTCCTTTGATTTTAAATACGCAATGATCGCAATGATAAGTGCAGCGATACTAATAGCAAGGGATAAAATGGTGATTTGCATATTATGCGCAAATGGAATATAATAATATTAACCCCCGAGAGGGGGAGGGGGAAGATCACGTCCCCTTTCCGATGGACTTATAGGCGACGACTGCAGCTGCCAGGCTAATGATCGAGCTTATAAGTCCGATGATTTTTTCAATCAATTCCATTTGCTTACCTCCTTTCTATGATTTAATTATAGCACGTTATAATGTGCTTGTCGACAAAAAAAGAGAAAAATAAAATAGCTTTATCAGCTCAAGAGGCGGAAAACCCGTCTCTTTTATTATGCAAAAAAAGGGAGGTGGACTTTCCTATGGCGAAGGGTAAGTACGAAGCCTGGCTGACAGAAGGAGGTTTGCTTCGGCTGGAGGCATGGGCGAGAGACGGACTTATAGATAAACAGATCGCGGAAAATATCGGCATTACGACAACAACTCTTTATGACTGGAAGAATAAATATCCTGCCATTTCTGAGGCTCTAAAAAGGGGCAAAGAAGTCGTTGATATCCATGTGGAAAATGCTTTGCTGAAAAGGGCACTTGGCTATGAGTACGACGAAGTGAAAGAAAAATACGAGTATGGCAGGATGGTAGAAAGAACCGTGACGCGCAAAGAGGTAGTTCCGGATACAACGGCACAAATATTTTGGCTGAAAAATAGACGTCCTGAAAAGTGGAGGGATAAAGTAGCGGGTGAGACCGCCACAGAGGTTAAAAAGGTGATGATCATCAATGACACAAAACGACAACCAGATTCGAATCAGTGACCTGATTATCGAGAAATTTTGGGATGTGTTTAATGACGCCGAACACACCCATAAGATCCTGACTTCGGGAAGAGCCGGCACCAAGTCCAGCGAGGCGGCCATCGAGACCGTCTTCAAGATCGTACAGGACATTGACGGCAGCGCCGTCGTCATCCGGAAGCGCCACAACAAGCTCCGGAAGACGGTCTACAAGGAAATAAAGAGGGCCATCAAGCGGCTGGGCCTGGACGAGCGGCTCTTCAAGATCACCGTGAGCCCGATGGAGATCACGTTTCTGGAGAACGGGAACACGATATACTTCACCGGCTCCGACAACATCGACGACACCAAGGGCATCATCGACGAGAGCAAGCCGATCAAGCTGGTGCTAATCGACGAAGTAAGTGAATTTTTTGAACAAGGCGAGGGTGAGGATGAACTTCAGAACATCGAGGCGACCTTCATCAGAGGCAACGACGAAGGCTTCCAGATGCTTTATCTCTATAACCCGCCGAAGAATCCCAACGCACCAGTAGTTACCTGGACGCGCAAGATGGAACAGCGCCCTGACTGCATCCACGTTCATGTGGATTACAGAGACGTGCCCCCTGAGTGGATTGGTCGGAAGCTGCTGGAATCGGCGGAGATCCTCCGTCAGGTGGATGAGCGCCAGTGGCGCTGGCTCTGGCTTGGCCAGTCCATCGGTGTCGATGAGCTGATCTATTACATGTTCAGCGATAAGCATGTTGCTCACACTGCAGAGGACGCGTTTCAGATGATCGGCGTGGGTGTTGACTACGGCCAGCAGAATGCTACTACCTATCAGGCGGCGGGTCTTAATATGACCAAGCATAAGCTGGAGGGTCTGGCCGAGTATTACCACAGCGGCAGAGCAAGTGGCATACAGCAGAGTCCGAGTGACTACGCCAAAGACTTTGTGGACTTTTTAGACGGTCTTCATGAGCAGTATAGCTGCAACTTATTTTATGCCTATTTTGATCCTTCGGCTAAAGGCCTGATGGAGGAAATTAAGCGGGCAGTCCGAGGAATATCCTACACGGTTTTGATTCGGGATGCCGATAATGATGTCGCCCTGGGCATTTCTAGGGTGCAGAAGCTTCTTACTTTCGAGATGCTCAGCATCGATTCGCAGCAACAGCACGCAAGAGAGGAATTCGGACTCTATGAGTACGATAAGAAAAGCATCGAAAGAGGCCAGGAAAAACCCGTTAAGATGGACGATCACTGCATGGACGCTCTTCGCTATCTGGTGATGGGTCTGTGGCCTAAAGTGAAACGGTTCCTGCCAGTAAAGGATAAAGACGACGAGCCGGAAGGAGTCAACAAATGAACATATTCGAGTATTTCAAGAAAAAGGGTATCGATACCATCGATAGCACTTTTTACAGCCAGATCAATTTGTGGGACAGCTGGTACAGATCCAACGTGCGGAACTTTCACCAGTACAGAATATACCATGGCGCGAGCAATTATGAGCGCTGCCGGCGCAAGAGCTTGGGTATGGCGAAGAAGCTCTGCGAGGATATCAGCGATCTGCTGCTGAATGAAAAGGTCAAGATTACCATTAAGGACGAAACTACAGACGCTTTTGTCAAAGAGGTGCTGGAGGCAGCTAACTTTACGGTACTCGGCAACGAATACCAGGAACGGAAAGCGGCCTGCGGCACTGTGGCCTATGTGCCTTATCTTACCAACATGGAGATTGACGATCAGGGAAATGTCATCGATGCAGAGGTACGTCTGAATTATGTGACGGCAAAGAATATCTTTCCTACTGCTTGGGAGAACTCCAGGATCACGGAGGTTATTTTCGTCTTCGAAAAGACCTGTAAACGAAAGAAGTACGCTCAGTTCCAGCATCACAAACTCAAGCCTATAGTGGCTGAGGGAACCGGTGAGAACCTGGGACTGCAATATGTTATCGAGAATACTGTGGTTCTCTGCTCTTCTGGAGCCGGCAAGGAGCTGACGCCTGATGAGTGGAACCAGATTCCGCATTTTAAAGGTCTGGCGGCTCAGGTGGAAACGGGATCCGATCAGCCACAGTTTGTGATCGACCGGCTGAACATTGCCAACAACGTCGATGGAGACGATACGAACCCGATGGGAATCTCGCTCTTTGCGAACAGCGTCGACGTCCTGGCCAAGCTCGACCTGGAGTATGACAGCTACGCGAACGAGTTCAGTCTGGGGCGGAAACGGATTTTTGTGGCGCCCGAAGTGTTGACCAACACGGACGGATCGCCGGTCTTTGATCCTCATGATTCCGTCTTCTATCAGTTGCCGGAGGACTACTTTAGTAACACCAAAGAGGCGATACATGAGATCAATATGGCATTGCGGGTGCAGGAGCACGAGCAGGCCATTAACAATGACCTGAACCTGTTGAGCTTTAAGTGTGGCTTTGGTACCCAATATTACCGCTTTGAGCGCGGCTCGGTTGCAACGGCTACTCAAGTCATCAGCGAGAACTCTGATATGTACCGGGCGATCCGGAAGCATGAGATCATCCTGGGTGACGTTTTAACGGATCTGATGCGCTGTATCATCCGTTTAGGCCAGACGGCCAATATACCCAACTTAGTGCCGGACACGGACATCACGATCGATTTTGATGACAGCATCATCGAAGACAAAAATACAGAAAGGCAGGAAGATCGTCAGGATGTTGCGATGGGCGCCATGAGTCCGAAAGAGTACCGCGCCAAGTGGTATGGTGAGACCGAAGAGGTCGCTGAGCAGCGGCTCCCGGATCAGTCTGGCGGGATCCTGATGTGATGCCATGAATGAGAGTTACCATAACCAACTGGCAACAGGTGTCGAAAAGCAATACCGACAGCTGGAACAGGATATCATGGACGATATCGTCCGAAGAATCAAAAAAGCCGGAGCAATTACTGACACGGCCGATTGGCAGATTCAGCGCTTGGTGATCCTTGGCAACAGCAGCCAGGACGTTGAGAACCTGATCCGAAAGGCTGTCGACGGGAACGAAGAAGAGGTACGTCGGCTTTATGCAGAGGTCATTGAACAGGAATATACCCGCGACAAGGATCTTTATGAGAAGGTAGGCAAGGAATTCATTCCATATGAACAGAATCCGGAACTCCAGCAGATCACGAATGCCCTGGTGAATCAGTCTAACGAGGATCTCTACAACATCACGCAATCTATGGGTTTCATGCTGAATAACGGCCAGGGCGGCAAGGTATACACACCGCTGTCAGACATGTATAACCGTTATCTTGATCAGGCAATCACCGGCATGGCTAACGGCGCTTACGACTACAACACCCTGATCCGGCGGATGGTCAATCAGATGACAGCCTCCGGCTTGCGCACCGACCACGCCTTCAGTGATGGGAGCAACGATTACGGCATCGACTATGCAAGCGGTTGGCATAACCGTATTGACGTAGCAGCGCGCAGGGCGCTTTTAACCGGATTCGGGCAGTTGACAGGACGCATTACCGATATGAACGCCCAGCGCCTCGGAACTCAATACTTTGAGGTCACATGGCACGCCGGTGCTCGGCCGGATCATGCGGTCTGGCAGGGTAAGGTCTACACCAAGGGAGAACTGGTATCTAAATGCGGCTTGGGCACCGGTTGGGGACTTCACGGATGGAATTGTCGCCACGACTACTACCCATTCATCCCTGGCATCAGCCAGCGAAACTATACCGATGAGTGGCTGGCAGAACAGAATGCGAAAGAAGCGATATCGAAGACCTTCCGCGGCAAAGAGTATACGACTTACCAAGCCACACAAAAGCAGCGGCAAATGGAGACTGCCATGCGGGCACAGCGTGAGCGAGTGCAGCTACTCCGGGATGGCGGTGCCGATCCGGAGGATATCACGATCGCCAGATGCAAGTATCAGGCGCAGCTGGACGAGTATAAAAAGTTCAGCCAGACGATGGGATTGCCGGAGCAGATGGAACGCGTTTATACCGGGCGGACGTCCGGGAGAATTGCTCCAAGTCCGAAGACCTACGCCAAGTGGCAGGCGGAGCGGGAAAACAAGCACACACAGTGGCTTAAGGAGATTGGTGCAACCAGTACGACGCTTAACACTCTTGACAAGTACGAAGTGGCGAAGCATAATAAAACAGAGGAATATCGACTCCTCCGCGGATATAGCAAAGCTGTGGAAAAGGGTGATATTTATGTCTTGACCGGTTTTGATCTGTATAAAAAGACCGCATCCGAGATACAGGAGAGAATAGTCGGGCAGACAACAGTTGACGGCGTCAAGATTGAGTCGTTTGCGACACATTTTATTGACCGGGTGATAGGTCAAACATCGGAACCACATCAGGGTATGCGCGAGGGTGTGGCTATTGAAAAGGTACTGGAGACCTTGCAGTCTGAGATCGCACTTACGAAGACAATGGCAAACGGAGACGTTCGTAGAACGTACACTAGTGCAGAGGCGAATGTAACCATAAGCGTAAGAGACCAGCGAATGATTCAAACGAATCCGAGGAGGAAAAAGAATGAACATTAACGATAAGGATAAAGCTTTCCTGCTTGAACATATTAGTAATGCGGCAGAACTGATTGAAGCAGACGATATAAACGGCATTTTGGATGCTCTTGATGGCTTTATGTTGGACGAGGGATACGCTCCGCCGGACTATGAAGAACTGAACGATATTGGTCGAGAGGCCGAGAGGGTGCTTGATCGTATATATTATGACGGCTAAGAACTGCTACAAAGCGTTATAAACCACCAAGCTGAAACAGCAAGGTGGTTTTTCATACCCAAAAAGGAGGATGCCTATGATTAAAATACATCGTGATCAGCATCACATCACTGTCCAGGGGCACGCGCCACGATCCGACGGAGCACCACCAGGGCAGAACATCGTTTGTGCGGCAGTTTCTGCGCTTACCCTCACTTTGATTGAGGGATTGGAAACCGTAGCTGGCATGGATATCCGTGCAGAGGTTGATCCTGGCAACGTCCGAATCGATTGGACGGAGGAAAGCGATACTGGCAAGGCGCTGATTAACACTTGGTATCTTGGAATCAAGAGGATTCGAGACAGCTACAACAATACAATATCGATAGTTTAAGCGCTTCTTTTCGGAGGCGCTTTTATTGTGGCGAAACAGCGCTGCCTTAATGCGCTGGGAGTGTTCACGCACACGAAAAACGGAGGGATGACTATGAAAAAATTCGATTTACAGCTTTTTGACGACGGCGGTCAAGGAGAAGGCGATGGCCAGACTGGAGCAGCCGGGGGGAAAGGTGGCGGTGGCTCGTTTAGCTTTGAACAGGCGGAAGAAATCGCAAACGCCCGAGCACAACGTGCTGAAAAGGCTGCGCTTGCGTCCTATTTCAAGCAGCAGGGTATGAGCGAAGACGAAATTACTCAGGCGATTAGGGACTATAAGGCCAACAAGGAAAAGCAGCGCCCCAACGTGGACGCCATCACAAGAGAACGCGACGACGCTCGCGCTGAGTTGGCCAAGCTGAAGAACAGCCAGACACTTCATCGGAAGGGCGTCCGCGATGAGGATGTCGACTACGTTTCGTTCAAGGTCGAGGCACTGATGAAGGAAGACGACAAGCTGGACTTTGACAAGGCCACCACTAAGTTTTTAAAGGAAAATCCGCGTTTTGCAAACGGTGGAAGCGGCAACTACAAAGTAAAAACCGGCACCGATGGATCCGGCCAGGGTGGAAACTCTGGTCAGGGGTCGAACGATGCTATTAACGATGCCATCCGCCGAGCAGCGCGACGATAGCATTAGGAGGTATTCTATGAAAAATAAATTTTTTAATCTTCAGCTTTTTGATGATGCCCAGATCATCGATCGATCTGGTGCAGAGGCACTGATCCCCGAAGATAAAGCCAGGGAGATCATTCAGGGAGCAGTCGAACAGTCGGCCGTTTTGTCGGTGGGTCGTCGCCTGGCGGATATGACCACCGCACAGAGTAAACTCCCTGTTTTGGACTCCCTGCCGATCGCCTACTTTGTGAACGGCGACACCGGCGCGAAGAAGACGACAAAGCAGGCATGGGACAAGAAGGTCATTTATGCCGAAGAGATCGCGGTTATCGTGCCCATTCCCGAGGCTGTTTTGGACGATTCCGACTACGACATCTGGGGCGAAGTAAGACCCAGAGTACAGGAGGCCTTCGGCAAAGTCATCGACGCTGCCATCCTCTTCGGAGATGGTAAGCCGGCCAACTGGCGCGACGGCCTGGTGCCCTCTGCGAAGACTGCGGGCGCTTCCGTGGTCATGGGTAACGACCTTTACTCCGACCTGCTCGGTGAAGGCGGTGTTATTTCCAAGGTGGAGGAGTCCGGTTTCTTCGTGAACGGCCATGTCGCTGACATCTCTCTGAGAGCCAAGCTGCGCGGTCTGAAGGATCAGGATGGTCGGCCGCTTTTCCTGAACTCCATGCAGCAGTCTGGCAACTATAGCCTGGATGGCTCTTCTATTTACTTCCCGCGTAACGGCGCTTTTGATAAGACGGAGGCGATGCTGATTACTGGAGACTTCTCTCAGCTGGTCTACTCCATTCGCAAGGACATCACCTTCAAGCTCTTCACTGAGGGCGTGGTTCAGAATACAGACGGTACTATCGCTTATAACCTGATGCAAAACGACATGGTCGCGCTGCGGGCTGTCATGCGTCTTGGTTGGGAGATCCCGAACCCGATCAACTCTTTAGAGCAGGATAAGACCAAGCGCTTCCCGTTTGCGGTTCTGGCTCCCGCCACTACGGGCACCACACTGACCGTTACGTCTGCTGCAGGTACCAATAGCGGCGACACCAAGATCACCGTGAGTCCGGTGGCTGCTGAGGGTAACACCTACAAGTACAAGACCGGCCCCAGCGTGACAAAACCCGCTATCGGTGCGATCTGCAAGAGCGGTTACACCGCATGGGACGGCTCTGCTGACATCACTGCGAAGACCGGTGACAAGATCGTGATTGTAGAGGTCGACGACACCAGCAAGTGCGAGAAGGCTGGCGAGGCAACGGTTACGGCCAAGGCGTAAGAGGCAGGTGATGGCTGATGTACGTATCGTATGATTACTATACCGAATCCTTCGGAGGAAGCATCCCTGCAGAGGACTTTGCCAAAGTTGAAGCAGCAGCTGAGGCGGCCGTCAGCTACCTTACCTATGTCAACGGTGACATTTTCGCCGTGGAGGATGACCGTGTGAAGCGCGCAGTATGCGCCGCAACGGACGTTATCTATAACAGTGAGAAAAGTAGCGGCTCTGGAAAAGCAACCGGCGCCGCTGCTATCAAAAGCGAGAGCAATGACGGCTACTCTGTCACTTATGTGACCGAGGTGCAGGACGGTCAGACCGCTGAAGCGGCTCTTCGGAAGAAGGTTGCCGAGGCGGTCAGAGTCTACCTGTTGCCGACCGGGTGGCTCAGCAGAAAGGTGGGGTGCTGTCATGTATGTGCAGACTGCAATCACAATCTTTAACAAGCGGCTGAGCATTGATCGACGTGAGGTCTATTTCCCGACAAGGATTTCTGGTGCATCGTATTTGGAATCGAAGGGTTCCGAACGCTCTTCGGACGGCGCTCACTCCGAGCATCTGACCTACAAGCTTCGGATTCCCATCGATGCCAAAGTACAAGATGCTCGCGCCTATGTAGGTGAGAAAGCCTACAAAGCGACGCCCGCTGATGATGTCGGACAGCACTGGACGATCCAGAAGGGCGATATTGTGCTGCCGTATGAGGTAGATCTTGCAGGTCCGGTGGATGAGGCCTGGATTAAGCAGCTGGCCGCCGACCATCTGGTGGACATCATCACA
>CANEEC010000043.1 GCA_947426455.1 uncultured Clostridia bacterium
GCCGTTGATGCATCCGCCGGGACAGGTCATCACCTCGATAAAGTCGTAGTAGATGTTTCCCGCCTGAATTTCCCGGATCAGCGCTTCCGCATTGGCCAGACCGCTGACGATGGCGATGCGGATATCCTTGCCGCCGATCTCTACCACGGCCTCTTTCAGACCTTCCATGCCGCGAACGCCGCAATAGGTGATGGCCTGTAATGTTTCCGACGTTTTCTGATCCGCGCAGCGGCGAATGACGGCTTCCGTGACGCCGCCGGTCACGCCGAACAGGAGACCGGAGCCGGAGGCCAGACCGAAGGGCATATCGGGGGATTCCGGAAGCAGGTTGGCCAGGTCGATACCGGCTTCTTTCAGCATATAGGCCAGTTCCGATGTGGTGATGACGATATCGGTATCGTATTTGCCGTCGTGGTAGAATTCCTTTCGCGCCGCCTCCGCCTTTTTGGCCGTGCAGGGCATGATGGCTACCATGACAGTTTCCTTTCCGTCCTGCCACTCGGGGCGCTGGAAATATTTGCGGGAGACGGCGGACAGCATCTGCATGGGAGATTTACAGGTGGAGATGTTGTCTAAAAGCTCCGGGTGCCGTTCCTCCACAAATTTGATCCAGCCGGGACAGCAGGAGGTGAACATGGGGAAGGGACCGCCGCTTTGGAGCCGCTCTAAAAATTCGTTGGATTCTTCCACCACCGTCAGATCGGCAGAAAGGCAGGTATCGTATACGTAATCAAAGCCCAGACGGTTGAGGGCGGCAAAGGTTTTACCTGTGGAAAGTCCGCTGGCTTCCATGCCGAATTCCTCACACAAAGCCACACGAACGGCGGGAGCCATCTGGCAGACCACGCGCTTTTGAGGATCGTGGAGGGCGTCCCAGACCTCCTGAGTCTGCCCCTTGATGTGGAGCGCCGCCGTGGGGCAGACAGCCACGCACTGTCCGCAGGAGACGCAGTCCGTCTCTGCCAGAGATTTTCCAAAGGCAGGGGTTACCTGGATGTCGGAACCGCGATGGGCGAAATCGATGACGCCCATGCCCTGTACCTCGTCGCAGACGCGGACGCAGTCGCCGCAGAGGATGCACTTGGACGGGTCGCGGACGATGGCCGGACTGGAGGCGTCTACAGGTTGTACGGGTCGGGAATTTTCAAAGCGGACATTGTACACGCCCAGCCGGGAGGCCAACGCCCGCAGATCGCACTTTTCGTTTTTGTCGCAGGTGGTGCAGTCGCGGCAGTGGTTTGCCAGGATCAGTTCCAGGATCATGCGGCGGTGTTTCAGCAGCTTTTTCGTATTGGTTTTGATGGACATGCCATGCCTTGGCACGGTGGAACAGGCCGCCATGACGGAACCCTTATCGTCCTCCACCACGCACATGCGGCAGGCGCCGTATAACGACAGAGAGGAATGGTAGCAGAAGGTGGGCAGCTCAATGCCGGTTTTGTGAATGACCTTCAGGATGTTGTCCTCTCCCTCCAGCTTTACCTTCATGCCATCGATCCACATGTATTCTTCGTTGGTTTCACTTCTGTTAATCATGGCCTATTCCTCCTTGATGGCATTAAAGTTGCAGGCATCGATGCAGGCGCGGCATTTGATGCACTTTCCCTGATCGATGGCGTGGGGTTCCTTGACCTTGCCCGAAATGGCGCCTACGGGGCAGTTGCGGGCACACTTGGTGCAGCCCTTGCAAAGCTCAGGATCGATCACTAAAGCGGTCATGGATTTGCAGGCTCGGGTGGGGCACTTTTTATCTACGACGTGAGCCAGATATTCGTCGCGGAAGTACTTCAATGTGCTTTTTACCGGAAGGGATGCCGTTTTGCCCAGTCCGCACAGAGCGGTGTCGGTGATGGTATCGGCCAGTTCTGACAGCAATTCCAGGTCATCTTCCGTTCCCTGGCCGGAGGTGATCTTTTCCAGAATACGCAGCATGCGCATAGTGCCTTCCCGGCAGGGGACGCACTTGCCGCAGGATTCCCTCTGGGTAAAGCTCATGAAGAAACGGGCCACCTCCACCATGCAGGTATCCTCGTCCATGACCACCAGACCGCCGGAGCCGATCATGGCGCCCGCTTTTTTCAGGGAATCGAAATCCAGGGGCAGGTCCAGGTGTTCGTGATCCAGACAGAGACAGCCGCCGGAGGGACCGCCGATCTGCACGGCCTTGAATTTCTTTCCGCCTTTGATGCCGCCGCCGATGTCGTAGATGATTTCCTTCAGGCTGGTGCCCATGGGAACCTCGATCAGTCCGGTGTTATTGACGTTTCCGGTGAGGGCGAAGGCCTTGGTGCCGGGACTTCCCGGCGTACCCATGGAGCGGAACCATTCGTTGCCGTTGAGAATGATCTTTGGGATGTTGGCGTAGGTTTCCACGTTGTTCAGTACCGTGGGTTTGTCGAACAGGCCGTGTTCCACGGTACGGGGCGGTTTGACCCGGGGCATGCCCCGGTTGCCCTCGATGGAAGCGGTGAGAGCCGAACCCTCGCCGCAGACGAAAGCGCCGGCGCCCTGATTGATATGTATGCGGAAGCTGAACTGGGAACCCAGAATGCGATCTCCCAGAAGTCCCCACTCCTCCGCCTGAGCGATAGCGGTGCGCAGACGGCGAACGGCCAGGGGATATTCGGCGCGCACGTAGATGAAACCCTCCTGAGCGCGGCAGGCGACCGCCGCAATCAGCATACCCTCCAACATTTTGTGGGGGTCTCCCTCCATGACGCTGCGGTCCATGAAAGCGCCGGGGTCGCCCTCGTCGCCGTTGCAGACGATATAGCGAATCGGTTCCGGCTGGGAAGCTACCTGCTGCCACTTCTTTCCGGTGGGGTAACCGCCGCCGCCGCGGCCTCTCAGCTTGGATAAGACGATTTCGTTGATGACCTCGTCAGGGGTCATCTGAAACAGCGCCTTGGCAAAGGCGGAGTAACCGCCCAGGGCGATGTATTCGCCGATGGATTCGGCGTCGATGGCGCCGCAGTGCTCCAGCACCTCCCGCCGCTGTTTTTTGTAGAAGGGGATATCCCGTTCCGTGGTGTGGGTCTTTCCGTCGGGGGAGGTGTATAAAAGACGCTTCACCGGCTTGCCTTTGATGATGGTTTCGGTGAAGATTTCGTCGGCATCTTCGGGTTTTACCTTGACATACAGGATCCCGTAGGGTTCGATGCGAACCAGAGGACCCATTTCGCAGAAGCCGTGGCAGCCGCTTTTCTTCACGGTGACATGGGGTTCATCGTCCTCTTTTTCCAGTTCCAGATCGACAAATTTATAGCCTCCTTTATCGATCAGTTCCTGAAATCTGGCATAGATATCCATGGAACCTCCGGCGACGCAGCCCGTACCGCCGCAGACCAGGATTTTTTTATGCTCTAATTTCAAATTGTGGGCGCATTCTGTCTGGCGGCGATGAAAGGCGGCCAGAGAGGCAATCTTCATATTGGTATTCGCCGGCATTTACTTCGCCTCCTCTTTCAGTTGTTTCAGCAGAGCTTCGGTCTTTTCCGGGGTCATGGCCGGATATACCTTATCGTTGACGGTAAGGACGGGAGCCAGACCGCAGGTGCCCAGGCAGGAAACGGTTTCCAGGGTGAACATCATATCGTCGGTGGTGGTTTTTTCTGCGCTCAGTCCCAGCTCCCTGCGAAGGGCATTGAGGATCAGCGGAGATTTTCTCACGTGACAGGCGGTGCCGTCGCAGACCTTAATGACGTACTTTCCCTTGGGTTCCAGGGAGAAGTTGTCGTAGAAGGTGGCTACGCTGTAGACCTTGGCTTCTGAAATTCCCAGACGCTTGGCCACGTAGACCAGCACGTCCTGGGGAAGGTAGCGGTAGTGCTTCTGCACCTCCTGTAAAATGGAGATGATAGCGGATTGGGAAAGCCCGTGGGCTTTCAGGATAGCATCGACTTCGGGATAGGATTGAGGCATGATGAAATTCCTCCTTACTTTGTTAAAAAATGTACAATATCTACCTTGAGTATAACAGGCGGGAAAATCACATGCAAAGAAAAAGATGAGACTTTTAGAAAACCGTGAAAATCATTGCAAATAAAACAAAAACTTTCGTCAAAAAAGAAAAATTTTCTTTATTTGCCGTAAACGGTGGGAATTTTAAACCGCTCCCCCGGGAGCGGTATCATGAGCGCGGCCGTCGGCGGCGAAAAAAGCCTTCTTCCCATTGTGATATCGTAAGGCTGAGCCGGTGATATTGTGATATAATAAAAATATATGGATTTCAGCGGAAACAAAGGAGAGGCGACATGAGACAAATTCCGGAACTTCTGGCTCCCGTAGGCGGAGAGGAACAGCTGCGGGCGGCGGTGGAAAACGGCGCGGACGCCGTTTACATGGGTGCGGCAGCATACAACGCCCGGGCGGGGGCGGGCGGTTTTGGCGGAGAGCTGCTTGCACAATCCGTTCGCTATGCCCACAGCAAGGGAGTTAAAGTCTACATCACCCTGAACACGCTGGTGACGGACGAGGAATTGGAGGACGCCGTTTCTGTGGCAGAGGAATGTGATATGGCCGGAGCCGATGCGCTGATCGTTCAGGATTTCGGCCTGGCGCGGGAACTTCGCAGGCGGATTTCCGCAATGGAACTCCATTTGAGCACCCAGGGAACGGTGTACGATCTGGAAGGAGTGCTTGCAGCGGAGGAAATGGGTTTTGCCCGAGTGGTGCTGGCCAGAGAGACGCCCTTTTCCCAGATTTCAGAAATCGCCTCCAAGACCCGCGTTCCGCTGGAAGTGTTCGTTCACGGCGCACTGTGCATGTGCTATTCGGGACAGTGCCAGATGAGCCGGTTTCAGGGCGGCCGCAGCGGAAACCGCGGCGAATGCGCCCAGCCCTGCCGCTTGCCTTATGAGCTTTTGAAGGACGGAAAACCTCTGGGAGAAAGCCGCGGCGGCGCGGGAGACAGCCGGTATCGTCTCAGTCCCAAGGACATGTGTACTGTGGAGCATCTGGGACAGCTTGCCGCCGCAGGAGTGGCGTCGCTGAAAATCGAGGGGCGGTTGAAATCGCCGGAATACGTGGCCATTGTCACGGGAATTTACAGGAAGTATCTGGACTTATACCGCAGGGACGGACAGTATGAGGTGAGTCCGCAGGACAGGCGGGCGCTGCTTCAGATCTTTAATCGGGGCGGCTTCACCGAAGGATATCTGTGGGAAAATCCCAGAAAGGACATCCTGTCGGGAAGGCTTCCCAAGCATCAGGGAATCCCTCTGGGAAAGATCGTAAGCGTGCGCACGGCGCAAACGGGGCGGACAATTCGTCAGCTTCTTACGGTAAGGCTGACGGAGGAACTGCATCTGGGCGACGGCGTAGAGATACACAGCCGCGGTGCGGACGGCGGACTGCGGCTTTCGGGGAATATCGTAACCTATATCGGAGAGGCCGCCGATGGAGGGCGGAAACGGACGGAAAACCGCCGCAGTTTTGACGGCCGCCGCATATCCGGCAGCGAGGGAAAGAGCCGGCGGAAGGCCGCCGCCGGCGAACTGGTGGAAATCGGCGACATTCCGGGACAGGCGCATCCCGGGGATTCGCTGTATCGGATTTCGGAGAAGGAACAACTGAGACAGGCGCGCCGAACATATGAAATCACCAGCGGACAGGCGAAGAAGGAAAGCCGGAAGTTGCCGGTGCACATGGAGCTTGCGGTACGGGAAGGACAGCCGGTGCGCCTTTCCGTGGCCATGGCGCAAGGGGAACTGAAAACCACGGCGGTTTCACAGGAGATTCCCCAGCGGGCGATGAAGCTTTCTCTGAGCGAAGAGGCGGCGCGCCGTCAGTTGGAAAAGACCGGCGACACCATGTTTGCGTTAAAAGGTCTGACGTTGGTGATGGATGAGGGACTGACGGTGCGAGCGGCGGTGCTGAACCAGCTGCGCCGGGAAGCGCTGCAGCAGCTGAGTGTGTTGTGGGAGGAACAGCAGAAGCGCGGTGTGCGGACGGCAGGTGCGGGCGGCGGAGGTTTCGCGGCGGAAAAGATTTCTGCCGGCGGAAACGCTATCACCTGTGGTCAGACCGTCGCTGACAGCGAAACTTCCGCAAGCGGCGGAAATTTTGCGGACGAAGGCCGCCCGGTGGAGCGCTGCCGGGTGAGGGGGCTGCGAACCCTGTATCTCTTCCGGTGGGATGAGGAAATGCTGAATTTGGCGCAAACCTCCCGTTACCAGCGGTTTTACGTCTCCTATCAGGCCTTTTTGGACGAGGGAAAAAGGCGGGAGTTGACGCGTTTGACACAGGCGGGAAAGCAGGTGTTCGCCTGGCTTCCACCCGTCACCCAGGGACGCGAGGGGCAGAGACTGCGGCAACAAAAAGATCAGTTGCTCTGCGGCTTGCAGCAGGTGCCGGGCGCGGCGCTTTCCGTGAACAATCTGGGACAGCTGTATCTGTTTCGCGGCTGCGGCGTTCCCCTTTACGGAGATTACGGCTTGAATCTCTACAACAGCGCGGACTTTGCCTGGGCGAAGGAGCAGGGGATGTCCGGAGCTGTGGTCTGTCACGAAGCCTTCGACAACGGCTTTGCGCAGCCCATGAAAGAGCTTCCCCGGCGCTTTGGAATGTCCGGCGAGGTGGCGGTGGGCGGGAGAATTCCGCTGATGATCAGCGCCCACTGTCCCATCGGGGATGCTGTCGGATGCCGGGGCGCGGTTGCCACAGGCGCCTGCGACGGCGGCCAGTATGCTCTGCGGGATCGAAAGAACCGCGTCTATCCGCTGCTGACGGAGAAGCTGGATTGCAGAACTTACCTGTTCAGCGAAAATTTCCGCGCCGATGAAGATGCCGTGGAACGGCTTTTGAGCCGGGGCTGGAACGTGCGGTGGTACGCGGTGGATAAAGAAATGCGATAGGTTTGACCGAGAAGTCGGGGGAAAGGAAATGAGACCACAATTACAATTCAATGCGAATCATTTGAAGATGATCGCCATTATTGCCATGACGGTGGATCACGTAAGCGATCTGCTCTATCCCGGATTTCCGGCGGAACCGGCAGCGATAGGACTGCACATCATCGGGCGATTGACGGCTCCGATCATGTGGTTTTTCGTGTGTGAAGGATATCATTACACCCACGATGTGAAAAAATATATGATGCGGCTGGGAATTTTTGCGGTGATTTCGCATTTCGCGTACTGCTTCGCCTTTGGAATCGACCCCGTTCCGTTCAGTACAGGGATTTTCAACCAGACGAGCGTCATGTACCCGTTGTTCATCGCGGTTCTGGTCATGTGGATGCAGGAGAATGAACTGCCTATGAAGGACTGGGTGAAACACGTGCTCATTTTCGTGTTGATCTGGAGCGCGTTTCCCGCGGATTGGAGCTGCATAGCGGTGCTTTCCATACTGGCCATGTATCCCAGAAGGGGAAATCTGGAAGCTCAGATGAAAGTCATGTTTCTGTATGTTGCGCTGTACGCGGCGGTCTCCTTCTTCTTTGTGAGCAGAGCCTATGCCCTGGCGCAGACCGGCGTGCTGCTGGTCTATCCCGTATTGAAGCTGTACAATGGCGAAAAGGGAAAGACAAAATGGATGAAGTGGTTTTTCTATCTGTACTATCCGGCTCATTTGGTGGTCGTCGGACTGCTCCGCGTCTGCATGTACGGCAATATCGGTCTGTTGTTTTAGCGAAAACGAAAATTTTGGATATTTCGGCCATGAGATCGTCATACTAAGGGATATTGAAAAAGGAGACGATTGACATGGGAAAGAAAATGAAAACCATGGATGGCAACAGCGCTGCGGCTTACGTATCTTACGCGTTCACCGACGTAGCTGCCATCTATCCGATCACACCTTCCTCTCCGATGGCCGAGGCCGTGGATGAAATGGCGGCGCACGGTGCGAAGAACATCTTCGGTCAGGAGGTCAAGGTTGTGGAAATGCAGTCGGAGGCGGGAGCGGCCGGCGCTGTTCACGGCGCGCTTGCCGCGGGGGCGCTGACCACCACGTATACCGCTTCTCAGGGACTGCTGCTGATGATTCCGAATATGTATAAAATGGCGGGGGAATTGCTGCCCGGCGTATTTCACGTGACGGCGCGCTCGTTGGCAACCCACGCCCTTTGTATTTTCGGCGACCATTCCGACGTGATGGCTACCCGGCAGACGGGTTTTGCCCTGCTGTGCTCCGGCTCCGTTCAGGAGGTGATGGATCTGGCAGGAGTGGCCCATCTGTGCGCCATCAAGGGACGGGTGCCCTTCCTTCATTTCTTTGACGGATTCCGCACGTCCCATGAGATTCAGAAGATCGAAACCATCGATTACGACGATCTGGCAGGCCTGCTGGATTGGCAGGCGGTGGAGGAATTCCGCAAAAGAGCCTTGAACCCGGAGCATCCGGTGATTCGCGGCACGGCGCAGAATCCCGATATCTTCTTTCAGGCACGGGAATCCTCTCAGAAGTTTTACGATGCGCTGCCCGCGCTGGCGGCTGGCTATATGGAGCGGATTTCCAAGCTCACCGGCAGGGAGTACCACCTGTTCGATTACGTGGGCGCACCTGATGCCGACAGGGTGATCGTGGCCATGGGTTCCGTCTGCGAAACTATTGAGGAAACCATGGAGACGCTGGTGCGTCAGGGCGAGAAGGTGGGACTGGTGAAGGTGCGGCTGTACCGTCCCTGGGCGCCGGAATATTTGAAGGCGGTGATTCCCAAAACCGCAAGGCGGCTGGCCGTGCTGGACAGAACGAAGGAACCGGGCGCTCCCGGCGACCCTCTTTACATGGATGTGAAAACCATGTACTGCGGCGAAAAAGATGCGCCGGAAATCTATGCGGGCCGCTACGGCCTGGGTTCCAAGGACACCACCCCGGGACAGATCGCGGCGGTCTTTGCGAATTTGAAAGAGGAACGTCCCAAGGATCACTTTACCATCGGCATCATAGACGATGTAACCTTTACATCGCTTGCGCCGCTGGCGATGGTCACCGAACGGCCGGATACGGTTCGCTGTAAGTTCTGGGGTCTCGGCTCCGACGGTACGGTGGGAGCCAATAAACAGGCCATTAAAATCATCGGGGATGAGACTCCGCTGTACGCCCAGGGGTATTTCTCCTACGATTCCAAGAAGTCCGGCGGCCTTACGGTATCTCACCTGCGATTTGGAAAGCACAGGATCCGTTCGGCCTATCTCATTGAGGAGGCTGACTTCGTGGCCTGTCACAATCAGGCTTACGTCCATCAGTATGATTTGCTGAAGGGACTGAAAAAGGGCGGTACGTTTCTTCTGAATTGCAGCTGGAGGGAGCAGGAGCTTTCCCAGAAGCTGCCGGCGGGGATGCGAAAGTATCTGGCGGAAAACCACATTCGTTTTTACACCATCGACGCCGTGGGTATCGCCGGAGAGATCGGTCTGGGGAACCGAATCAACATGATTATGCAGGCCGCCTTTTTCCGTCTGGCCGATGTGATTCCTGTGGAGGAGGCTGTGGACTATCTGAAAAAATCCATCGAAAAGACCTACGGCAAGAAGGGTGAGAAGGTGGTACGCATGAACCAGGAGGCCGTGGATCGGGGAATCGACGGCCTGCATCCGGTGGAGATTCCCGCCTCGTGGGCGGAGGAACCGGCGGACGGGGCGGATTGCGCGGCGCAGTCGGCCGCCGCGGTACAGTCGCTCCAACCGCTTCCCGAATTCATCGCGGAGGTCGTGATTCCCATGAACCGTCAGGAGGGGGACGATCTGCCGGTGAGCGCTTTTTCCGGCATCGAGGACGGCACGTTCCCTTCGGGAACGGCGGCCTATGAAAAGCGGGGCGTGGCGGTGAATCTGCCCCAGTGGCAGCCGGAAAACTGCATCCAGTGCAACCAGTGTTCCTTCGTCTGTCCTCACGCCACCATCCGTCCGGTGCTCTTGACGCAGGAGGAAGCGGAGAAAGCGCCAAGTCCCTTCGTCACCGTACAGGCCAAGGGCGGAAAGGCGCTGGAGGGTTATCGATACCGCATTCAGGTATCGCCGTTGGACTGCCTGGGCTGCGGAAACTGCGCCGACATCTGCCCCGCTCCCCAAAAGGCGCTGGTGATGAAACCCTTCTCCATTCAGGAGCAGGCGGCGCAGTGGGAATACGCCATGAATCTGCCCCTTCGGGACGATTTGATGGACAAGTTTACCGTAAAGGGAAGCCAGTTTGCCAAACCCTATCTGGAGTTTTCGGGAGCCTGTGCGGGATGCGGTGAAACGCCCTATATCAGGGTGGCGACCCAGCTGTTCGGCGACAGGATGATGATTGCCAACGCCACGGGCTGTTCCTCCATCTGGGGAGCTTCCGCGCCGACGATGCCTTACGCCAAGGACAGCAGCGGCAGAGGACCCGCCTGGGCAAACTCTCTGTTTGAGGACAACGCGGAATACGGTCTTGGCATGGCCTCCGGCGTCCGCCAGATACGGGAAAAGCTGCAGCTGGAGATGGAGCGGCTGATGGCCGCCGGTGTCTCCCGGGAATTGAAAGAGGCCTGCGAGGCATGGATCGCCGGAAAAGACGAGGGCGAAGGCTCCCGGCAGAGAGCGGAAGCGGTGCTTCGCGCATTGGAAAACGCCGGCGTGCGGAAGGACGGCAACCCATCGCAAGACTGTAGGCGAAGCGGGCAGCTTACCGGTGAAGCGGAAGCGGCCGCAAAGGAGATTTTAGCCAAAGAGGATTTTCTGGTGAAGAAATCCGTCTGGTGTCTGGGCGGAGACGGCTGGGCCTACGACATCGGCTACGGCGGCGTGGATCACGCGCTGGCCTCCGGCGAGGATATCAATATTTTAGTGTTCGATACGGAGGTGTATTCCAACACGGGAGGGCAGTCCTCCAAGGCTACGCCCACCGCTGCCGTGGCTAAATTCGCGGCTTCCGGCAAGAAGACGAAGAAGAAAGATCTGGGCAGGATGGCCATGAGCTACGGCTACGTGTACGTGGCGCAGGTGGGCATGGGCGCTGATAAGAATCAATTCATCCGGGCGCTTTCGGAGGCGGAAAGCTACCACGGGCCATCGCTGATCATCTGCTACGCGCCCTGCATCAACCACGGGCTGAAAAAGGGCATGGGCAAGGCGCAGGAAAGCATAAAAGACGCGGTGAACTGCGGCTACTGGCAGCTTTACCGGTACGACCCCAGAAATCGGGGAGAGGGGAAACACCCCTTCACTTTGGATTCCAAAGAACCCAGGTCGAGCTTCCGGGATTTCATCATGGGACAGGTGAGATACGCTTCCCTTGCCAAAGAATTTCCCCAGACGGCGGAGGAACTGTTTCTTCGGGCGGAGGAGGACGCCCGGGAGCGGCTTGCCGCCTACAAAAGGCTGGCGGAAGAGAGCATATCGGAATAAAAAAGTCGCAGAGATCCCAAGCTGGGGTCTCTGCGGCTTTCGCTGCGATTTGATGATGGAGATTTGTTTTCATGTTTGTAATTACAGTATAACATGATCGAAAAATAAGTAAAGAAAATAAAAATGATAGATAAATTAGTGTTCTTAATACAATGAAGGCGCTAAGTGTGATATGATAGAAATAAGGTATCAGGGATGAAAGGAGAACGAAAAATGAAGAAAAATGCAAAGAGATATCTGGCTTGTCTGTTGGCGGTGCTGGTATTGGCGGCCATGACCGGCTGCAATGGAACCGCACCCGGAAACGACGATGTGACGGTGGATTACCCGGTGACGCTGTACTATGTGAATTCGGAGTATCTGGACACCGGCGATGACTCGGTTGAACCGATGATTGCAAAGGATGCAGTGCTTACCATAGAGCAGGAGGACGCGGAAGACCGCTACGAAGAAACGCTGGAGCTGATGGCCGATGGTTCTACGGGCGCTTCTACGATGATTCGTTACGGAATGATCGATGAAGTCACTGTAAAGGACGGACTGGCGATTGTGGATTTTAACGAAGAGGAAATGAACGGAGGTTCTACGGAAGAACTGTACCTCATCGAACAGGTGGTTCGCACTCTCATCAAGAGCTTTGATGAAATTGAAAGAGTTCGGTTTACTGTGGACGAAAGGGAAGTAGAAACCCTGATGGGTCACATGGCGGCGAACTGCACCTACGGATTGCTCACCGTAGAAGAAGACGGCGCTTCCGTGGAGCTGGTCAGCATTTTGGACTGATCGCCGGAAGGGTTTTTCCATGAAACGAGAAACGTACCGGTTAGTCCGTTCCCGACGAAAAACGCTGGCGATCTGCGTGGATGCCGACGGAAATGTCATCGTCAGGGCGCCTTTGCGAATGCCGCAGAACCAGATCGAAGCGTTTGTGGCGGAGAAGAGCGGCTGGGTGGAAAGGACCGTAGAAAAACAGAGGGCAATCGCTTCTGGACGGAAGCGAATCCGGCTGACACCGGAACAGGTAACGCTGGCCAAGGAAGAGGCGCGAAAGGATTTGACCCGGCGCTGCCGCAGGTTTGAATCCATCATGGGCGTCAGGTGTGGCGGAATCAAGATCAACGGCGCCAAAAGTCTTTGGGGTTCCTGTAATTCCAAAGGAATCATTCACTTTACCTATCGGCTTTTATTCGCTCCCGAGCCTCTTCGGGACTATGTGGTGGTTCACGAATTAGCGCATCTGGTGGAAATGAATCACTCGGAGTGCTTTTGGAAGCAGGTGGAACGGGTGATGCCCGACTACAGGCAGCGCCGCCTTGCGCTGAAGCAGTTTCAGCAGCGGGCGGTGATTATGGAGGGAACGGAAAGTTATGAAGACCGCGAAAGAATATTATAGAGGGTGTCTGGTGGGCGGCGCCTGCGGTGACGCCATGGGATATCCGGTGGAGATGATGGACTGGAACCAGATTCGCAGCGCCTACGGAGCCGGAGGCATCACGGAGTTTCCCGTCAATGCCGAGCGGAAGGAAGCGCTGTTTTCCGACGACACGCAGATGGCCATCCTCACGGTGGACGGCTTGCTGTGGGCGGATAAAAAGGCGAAGGAGCGGGGCGTTTACGCTTATACTTCCAGTCTGTTTTACTGTTATCAGAAATGGCTTTACACTCAGACAGGACGGTTTGCCGATAAAAATTACGATTTTCTGCTGGGCGGCGAAATCCTGAGCAACGAAGAACTGTTTTCCCGGAGGGCGCCGGACAAGGTGTGCCTCAGCGCCTTGGAGGAAAGCGTCAACGGGAAGTACGCTACCATACAGAAACCCCTGAACAAAAATTCCGGCATCGGCGCGGTGATGCGGGCGGCTCCCATCGGCCTGTACTTTTACAATGATGTGAAGACGGCCTTTCGCATCGGAGCGGAAAGCGCGGCCATCACCCACGGCCACCCCGACGCGTATCTGCCGGCGGGATTTTTGGCCTGTCTCATCGCTCATCTGGTCTGCGGAAAGGATCTGGAGGCCGCCATCCTCCGCGCGCTGCAGGAACTGGCGCAGTGGCCGGATCATCAAAATACCAAAGAACTGATCGAAAAGGCCATATCTTTAGCGGAGCAGATCAACCGCAATGAAGGTCTTCTGAACCAGAGCGAAATGGAAATGGCCGGCCGCATCGACCTTTCCGCCATCGGAAGCGGCGCCACGGGAAGCGAGGTCATCGCATTGGCGCTGTACTGCGCGCTGCGTCACACCGACGATTTCAAACAGGCCGTTTTGATGGCGGTGAATCAGGGCGGAAACGGCGACACGGTGGCCGCCATCTGCGGAAGCATTTTGGGTACATATCTGGGAATCAGCGAAATTCCCTACCCTTGGGTCAACAAGGTGGAGTGTTCCATCCTCCTGGTTCATGGGGCGGATCGCATTTTAGAAGCCGTATTGCAGTAAAAAGCAGGCGATGAAGCCGCTTGCTTTGGAAAGGTGGAATTGATATGAAGGTTGTCATTGTAGGAGGCGTAGCCGGCGGCGCTACGGCCGCGGCCAGAATCCGAAGGCTGGACGAACAGGCGGAGATCGTGGTCTTTGAACGATCCGGATATATTTCCTATGCCAACTGCGGCCTGCCCTATTACATCGGAGATGTGATCACCGATCCCGCAGAGCTGACGCTGCAGACGCCGGAGAGCTTTTTCTCCCGCTTTCGTGTGGACATGAGAGTGCGTCACGAGGTCACCGCC
>CANEEC010000044.1 GCA_947426455.1 uncultured Clostridia bacterium
CAGCGGCGCTTATTCCTTCGGCAGCTACGACAGCAAACCCTACATGCTTTTGAATTACGACGGTAAATTGCAGGATGTGTTCACCGTGATCCACGAGATGGGTCATTCCATGCATTCCTGCTATACGAGAGAAGCACAGCCCTTCGTCTACGGCGGTCATTCCATCTTTACAGCGGAAGTGGCTTCTACGGTGAACGAATCCCTGCTGATTCACCATCTGCTGAAAAACGCCAAAGACGTGGAAGAGAAGAAATATCTGCTGAATCTGCACTTGGAGGAATTCCGAACCACCCTGTTCCGCCAGACCATGTTTGCGGAATTTGAAAAGCTGACTCACGAAGCGGTGGAAGCAGGGGAAGTGCTGACGGCGGAATGGCTGTCCCAGCAGTATTATGAGCTGAATCAAAAGTATTTCGGAAATCAGGTAGTATCCGATGAGGCTATCGCCATGGAATGGGCGAGAATTCCCCACTTCTACAACGCGTTCTACGTGTATAAATACGCCACCGGTTATTCGGCGGCTACGGCGCTGTCCAAGAAGATTCTCACCGAGGGCGAGACGGCCAGAGACAACTATATTCGTTTCCTGAAATCCGGCGACAGCGATTATCCGGTGGAACTTCTAAAGATCGCCGGAGTGGATATGAGCCGGCCGGAACCCATTCGGGAAGCGCTGGACACATTTACCGGTCTCATCGACCAGCTGGAGGCGCTGATTTAATCAATTGAGAACCACGGTGGCGACGGAAAGGAGAACGCCATGGCGAAGGACGCAAAACCCATCATCAACATCTTTGAAAACGATTCTTCGGTATCCCGGGAGACGCGCCGGATATTCAAACAGAAGCTGGAAAAGGCGGGATATCAGGTCTGCGACGAATTTCGCCCCGATGCGGAGCTGATCGTCTGCATCGGCGGCGACGGCCAGCTTCTGCGGACGCTGCATCAGCTGGATTTTCCCGCCGTCCCCTTCGTGGGCGTCAACACCGGACATCTGGGATTTTTTCAGGAGCTTCATCCCGATCAGCTGGATGAGTTCATCTTTCTCTACAATCAGGGACGCTGTACTGTACAGAACCTGAAAACCGTGAAGGCCACCATCGAATCCGGTTCGGAAACCTTCTGCCAGAAGGGACTGAACGAAATCGTCATCACGGGAGACAGTTCCCAGCTGACCCACCTGAACATGTCCATCGACGACAGCTTTATCGAGAAATTCAGCGGCGACGGACTTCTCATCAGCTCTCCCGCCGGAAGCACGGCCTACAACTACGCCCTGCGGGGAAGCATCGTGGATCCGCGGCTGGATCTCTTACAGGTGACGCCCATGGCGCCCCAGAATACCACGGCCTATCGTTCCTTTACTTCCAGCATTCTGCTGCCCCACGACTGTTCGGTGACCATTTATCCGGAAAACAAAGAGGGCAAAGGAATCAACGTAGTGGCGGATTCCACTCACTGCCGCTACGAGCGCATTGACAGGATCACCGTGGAACTGTCCTGCGAGACGGTACAGCTTCTGCGGTTGGAGGATTACGATTTCTGGCGAAAGGTAAAGAGCAAGTTGCTGTAGAGGATATATGGATAATACGCGGCTTACATACGAACTGAAAAAAGAAGATGAAGCGCTGGCGCTGCGCTCTCTGCTGCGCAGGGAATTCGGCGTATCCACCCGATTTTTGCGGACGCTGAAGGAGGGCGACCACATTCTTCTGGACGGCGTGCCGGTCAAAGCCTTCGAGAAGGGAAGAAAGGGTCAGCTTTTGCAGGTAGAAATGCCCCGGGAGACCAACTGGTTTCCGCCGGAGGACATCCCCGTAGACGTGATTTACGAGGACGAGGATTTGATCGTGGTGAACAAGCAGGCGGGACTGGTGGTACATCCCACCAACGGAAATCCGGAGCATACCATGGTCAACGGTCTGGCGGGACGCATGAGAAAGCGGGGCGAGGAATATAAGATTCGGCTGGTGAACCGTCTGGACATGGATACCTCGGGAATCTGCATCGCGGCGAAAAACAGCTACTGCCAGGATTTTCTCATGAAACGGATGCAGAGAAATCAGGTGAAAAAGACCTATATCGCTTTTGTAAAGGGAACGCTCACCGGCGCGGGAACCATCGATTTGCCCATCGGCCGGAAGGAAAACGACCCCTACCGCCGGGCGGTGAGGGCGGACGGCGCGCCTTCGGTGACCCGCTACCGTAGCATTGCCACCTTCGATGAGGATTGCAGTTTGGTGGAGTTGGTGTTGGAAACGGGGCGAACCCATCAGATTCGCGTTCATATGGCGCATCTTGGGCACCCGCTGATCAGCGATCACCTGTACGGCGACGGTGCGGCACAGCACCATCTCATCAAGCGGCAGGCGCTTCACGCCTGCGAGATTTCCTTTCCCCATCCGCGGACGGGGGAGGTTCTCACCTTGAAAGCGCCCATGCCCTGCGACATGGTGGAGCTGCGCAAAAAGCTGGGCAGAGAATACAGAGAATAAGCACAAAAGAGCAATTGCCTTCATACTATGGAGAGAACCATGGATGGAGGTGATTTTTTTGAACGAAGAATATGCAAAGCAGTGCAGCGACGGGCGCTGCGGCTTGCAGAAACCCAATTTTCCGCAGGATTGCGATTGCTGCGATCATCACGACCGCCAGGACCGCTGCGACTGTGACCGCCGGGATTGCTGTGAGAACCGTCGGTGCGATACGGATGGAAACGGAGCCGACTGGGAAAGCTGGCTGCCCATTTTAATCATTCTGTTCTTCCTGTGCGGCGGTTTTTCCGGCCTGGGATTCGGCGGCGGGAACCAGTGCGGCGACAACTGCTGCGACAATAACAATGGAAGCTGGAGCTGGATATTGATACTTATCATACTGTTCTGCTTTCTGAATAACGGAAACGGAAACGATGGAGGGGGCGGCCTGTTTGGCGGCCTGTTCTAAGCCACATAGAAAAAACGCGTCGGGAACCTCTTTGCAGAGGAAATCCCGGCGCGTTTTTTCTATGGAAAACGATGTCCCGAAGGAAAATCGTTTTCTGCGTAAGTAAGGTGGATTGCCGCCGCTGCGATCATCGTACCGGCAATCAGCGCCCTGCGGGCGTCATACAGCGGAATCGATGATAGGCGACACAAATCGGTAGATGTACTCCTGTAATTCGTCGGAGGTCAGGTCGCAGTCCCGCCGGAACCACTGTCGAATCACGGCTACGATGCCGTAGGTGATGAAATAGCTGCAATATGCCAACTCCTGATCGTCGGCGCCGGCGGCCAGCTGATTGCGAAGCCGCAGTCCTTTTTCCAGCAGGATGTGAGCGATTCCCTGCACCATGGCTTCGCTGTGGAAGTTGTTCAGCAGGCTGCGGAACAGCACCCGGTCGCTGTCGATGAAGGTGACAATATGGTTGACGATGGTTTTCAGCGATTCCCGACGCTGTTGGGGTTGGAACACGTCGATGGTCTTTTCCATCTCCGCCAGCAGGTCGCGGCAGATGTGTTCCAGCAGATCTTCGGTGGAACTGTAGTGGAGATAGAAGGTTCCGCGGTTCAGGTCGGCTCGATCGGATATCTCTTTGGCGGAAATCTGGGAAAATTCCTTTTCTTCCATTAGTGAGAGAAGGGCGTCTTTCAGCATGCGTCGGGTGCGAAGGATGCGCCGGTCCGTTTTTTTAGGAGTGGGATGAGTGGAATTGTTGTGGTCTGACAGGGTTTCTTTTGTCATTTGAAAATCCTCCGCCTTTGGTTCGTTTATCGACAGTTTCTGTTGAACTGTTCAATATTAAAAAACCTATTGATTTCAATTTCTGATCCGATTATAATACATTCAGAAAAGATAATCAACAATTTTTGTTAAATAAATTATTTTTTATAAATAGAATGAGGTATATTATGAAACGGTTGGTTAATAAACTTGCTGAGGACATTGTAGAACACGGAAGAGGCATCGAGCGTCTGTTCATTTTCCTGTTTTTGTCCTGCGCCATCATGGCTCCTTTCGTAATCGTCAATTATGATTTGGCGGAGTATCTCCCGGAAACGGTGCAGTCGGAACAGGGTTTGCAGCTGATGGAAAAGGAATTCGGCTATCCGGGAACGGCGCGGTTGATGCTGGAGGATGTGAGCCTGTACCAGGCCAAGGCCGTCAAGAAAGAAATCGAAGAACTGCCCCATGTGGATCAGGTTCTGTGGTGCGATACGGCAAGCGACGTATACATGGCGGAGAACTTCATCGATTACGACGATATTTCCGACTATTATAAAGACGGCTGCGCCGTGATGGACATCACCTTTAAAGAAGGGGACGCCCAGAAGGTCACCCACAGGACGTTGGATCAGATTCGTGAAATCGTGGGGGAAAACGCTTACATAGCGGGCAACGCGCCCCAGCAGCAGGCGCTGCAGGAAAATCTGACCCGGGAGATCAACCTGATCATGGTGTTGGCTGTGGTGATGATTCTGGCGATTCTCACCTTGAGCACCACCTCCTGGTTTGAGCCGATCCTCTTTCTTTTGGTCATGGGTGTGGCCATCGTCATCAACTCGGGAACCAACATTTTATTTCCCAACATTTCCTTTGTAACGAAGAGCGTGGCGGCCATTTTGCAGCTGGCCGTTTCCATGGACTATTCCATCTTCCTGCTGCATACCTACCTTCGAAAGAAGATGTATATGGAAGACGATAAAGCGGCCATGAAAGAGGCCATCCGCGAGTCCATCAATTCCATTTTAGCCAGCGGTATGACCACGATCATGGGATTTTTGGCGCTGGCCTTCATGAGCTTTTCCATCGGCTTCGATATGGGGTTGGTGCTGTCCAAGGGCATTGTCATCAGCCTGATTACCGTGTTGTTTTTGATGCCGGCGCTGATTCTGCGCTGCCAGTCCCTGATTGTGAAAACCACCCATCGGGGGCTGATGCCCGATTTCCGAAGGTTCAGCCAGGGCGTGTATAAGATGCGCCACGTGATCGCTGTCATTGTGCTGATCATCGCCGTACCCGCCTACGTGGCGCAGGGAATGAACGACTTCACCTACGGAACGGCCTCCGTATCCGGTGGACCCGGTACGGAACTCTATGAAAACGAACAGGTGATCAATGAGAAGTTTGGCCGAAGCAACCTGATGATGGCCATTGTTCCCAACGACAACTTATTGATGGAACGGGAATTTGCGGATCAGGTGGAAGAACTGGAATACGTCAAGAGCGTCACGTCCCTGGCGCAGATCGTTCCGGAGGGAGTTCCCGAATCCATCCTTCCCAAAAGCGCCACAGGATTGCTTCATACACAAGACTACACCCGAATTTTGATACAGGTGAGATCCAAAGAGGAAAGCAAGCTGTCCTTTCAGGCCTCCGATGAAATTCAGGAGATCATGAGGGAATATTATCCTCAGGACGCATATTTGGTGGGTGTAACGCCTACTACGCAGGACATCAAGGCCACCATCAACGCCGACTATAGCTTTGTCAATTTCCTGTCGCTTGCTGCAGTAGCCGTGGTGGTCGTGCTGGCTTTCCGATCCGTGGTGATGCCCATTGTGGTTTTGATTCCTATCGAGCTGGCCATTTTCATCAATATGGCCGTGCCCTATTTGATGGGTCAGAAGATGATCTTTATGGGCTATCTGGTGGTGAGCTGCGTGCAGTTGGGGGCGACGGTGGACTATTCCATCCTTTTGTCCAATCACTACATCGCCAACCGCGAGACCATGGATAAAAAGGGGGCGGCGGTGGAGGCCATTCGCCTGTCCACGCCCTCCATTCTCACCTCAGGCTTGATCGTAACCACTGTGGGTTATATGATGAGCTTTATCTGCACCATTCCGGCCATCGCCGACATGGGCGAGCTGATCGGGCGCGGAGCGCTGTTTTCCATGGTGATGGTGCTGTCTATACTGCCGGCGCTGCTGGTGTATTTCGACAAGGCCATCACTGGACGGTTCGGCAATTTTAAATCCCTTTTGAAGAAACGCGGAAGAAAGAATAGAGAAGATGAGAACGCTGCAGGAGCAAAGGAGGCTGCGTAATATGAGCAGAAAGTTATGTGAAAAAGGATTGCGGGGAATGGCTTTGGCGTTGGCGCTGGCAATGACGGCGGCGACAGCCGTACCTGCCTATGCCGCCCAGCCTCAGGTGACCGTGGATGAAGCCATGTACATCAACGCCGATTATTACGGAACGCCGGAGAACATTACGGTAGTCAAGGGCGTCAACACCAACGGACTGACGGAGTTTACCGATCACGGTGATTACCTGCGGGTGGATAATATGACGGATCGGAGGTTGCCGGAGGTTTCCGGGAATTCCGTTCGCTGGAAGATGGAGGAGGGCCGCAAGCGCTTCTACTTTTCAGGAGAGCTGGCGCAGGCGGAGCTTCCCTGGACGCTGGATGTAAGTTACTTCCACAACGGACAGCCCGCGGATCCGGCGAAGCTGGCGGGGGTTTCCGGTCTGGTGGAAATGGAGATTACAGCCACGCCCAATGAGCTTGCCTCGGAATACTATCGCAACAATATGATGCTGCAGGTGTTGGTGATGGCGGATATGGAAAAGATGAATTCCATCCGCGCGGAGGGCGCGCAGCTGCAATCGGCGGGCAAAAATACGGTGGCGCTCTTTTTGGGATTGCCCGGGGAGGAGAATACCTACCGGGTACAGATCGGTACGGACAGCTTCGAAAGCATCGGCGTCATCTTTACCATGATTCCGGCTACGGCGTCCCAGATTTCCCAGATCAAGGATCTGAAGGAGACCATGGATAAGGCGGAAGAAGCAGGAGACGCTCTCTACGCGGGAATCGATGAGATGCTCAGCGCCGTGGCGGGAATGAAACCCGGTTTAAATCAGGTGAAGAACGGCGTTTCCGATCTGAACGAAGCGCGGAAAGTGGTCAGCAGTTCCACGGACGGCGTTCTGGAAAAGATGGATGAAACCATTGCCTCCATGAAAGAGACATCCGGCGCGGTGAGCAATATGGACGGTCAGTTAAAGGAAAGCCAGAAGGACATGAACAACCTGAGCGCCCAGCTTCGCAGGACGAAGCGTCAGCTTTCCGATACGACGGAGGAGCTGGAGGACACCCGCAAGGATGCGGAAGCGCTCATCGAAGAATACATGGAAGCCTATGTGACGGAGCAGGTGGAAAAGAACAGCGCCCTGGTGGGCGAGATTTCTGAGAAGGCCGCCGCCCAGGTGACGGAACAGGTGACGAATTTAGCGAAGCAGAAGGCGGTGGAGCAGGCCGGTGGCCCGGAAGCCTTCTCCCAGCTAACGCCCGAAGAACAGGCGGCGCTGGTGGGGAGCTGTGCTCTGGCCATTCAGTCCGACAGCGCGCAGATGAAAAAGCTGAAGGATGAGGCCACGGCGCAGGCGAAAAAAAGCGTCCTCACCGAGGATCGCCTGAAAAAGGAAATTCCCTATTACGCCAACGTAAAAAAGCTGCAAAGCTCGCTGAAAAACGCCTCTTCGGAGCTGCAATCGCTGAGCGAGGATATGGAGGATCTGCTTTCGGATACGGGGACGGCCATGGGCAGCGTCGCCGATCTGATCAAGGAAACGCGGCCGGTGTTGGAAAAGACGGCGAAGCTGTTAGACAGTACCGCCGATCTCATGGATGAACTGCAGGGCGTGGTGAAGGCCAGCCGTCCCTATCTGCAGTCCGGTGGGGAGAATACCATGGCGGGCATGGTGAACACTCTGGAACAGACCATGAAGGCGCTGGACAGCACTAAGACGGTGAGAAGCGCCAACCGCACGCTGAAGGGACTGGTGGACGACGAGATGGATTCCCTGCGGGAGGAAAACCGGCTTCTGGAAATGGATCCGGACGCATCCATTCCCTCCTGCACGTCTTTGGAAAATCCCAGTCCCAACACCTTCCAGATCATCATCCGTACCCGTGAAATTTCCCTGGAGGATCAGGAGGAAGCCATAGTGGATCTGGAACAGGAGGAACCGCATCAGACCCCCTTCCAGCGGATGGTAGCCATCTTTGAAAAGATTATCAAGGCGATTTTAAGCGTATTTGAATCGGAGGAATAGTCTTGCGCGGCCGATATGCGTTTCGGCGCAGCCGTTTCACTAAAAGGAATAAGCGAAAATCCGTTGTCTCGGTAGATACCAATCGGGACAGCGGATTTTTATTTTTCTTGCGTTTTTGTCGTGGGGAAAGTATAATCACTGTGGATAAAAAAGGAGTGTTTTTGTGGAAGAAAAGAAAGAATTTCGACTGAAATTTTATCAGATTGCCCTGATGTATATAGGTACCCTGATGGGAGCCGGATTTGCGTCGGGAAAGGAAATGTGGCAGTTTTTCGGCGTGTTTGGTCTGGAAGGCCTGAAGGGAGTGGCCGTGGCCTCCGCCATTTTGTTTTTATTCGGATATCTCAGTGTGGCCAACGCCCGCATGGTGGGAAGCGCCGATTTCGGCAGGCTGGTTTGTCCCATAGACAAACCTAAGGCGGCTACGCTGATCGGCGCCGCCATGTCCGTGTTCTTATGGATGGCCTATCTTTCCATGGTGTCCGCGGGAGGCGCGCTGCTGGAGGAACAGACAGGACTTCATCACGCCGTGGGAAGCGCGGTTTACATGCTGCTTGCGGTGCTGACCGCCATTCGCGGATTTGAAAAGGTGTCCGGCCGAATTCAGAAGGTGACGCCTGTTCTGGTGTGCGGAACGCTTTTGATCTGTGTTTTTCTGCTGATTCGGGATGGTTCTGCCATCGGCGGCCGGTTTGAAGCGCAAAAAAGTCCTCTGGCGAAGAACTGGTTTACTTCGGCCATCGCTTTTGTGGCCTACAATCTGACGGCGGCGGTTCCCATTCTGGGAAATTGCCAGCGGCACGCCGAATGGAAGCACGCCAAATGGGGAGCGCTGCTGGGAGCGGCGGGGTTGACCCTCTGTATCGGACTTCTGTTTTTCACCACGCAGACCAATCCCCAGATTGCCAAAGAGATCACGCTGCCCATGCTGGGTTACGCGGGAACGGTATTTCCCTGGCTTCGGAGCGTATACGCCTGTCTGCTGCTGATCGCCATTTTCGGCGCGGCTACCACCTGTTTTTATGGGGTTACCACGGTGCTTCCCGCCGAAAACCGACTGCGGTACGCGTGGGTCATCGCCTTGGCCGGATACGGCCTCAGCCTGTTCGGATTCAATAATCTGGTGGCGGTGCTGTACCCTATGGGCGGTTATTTCAGTTCCGTGTTTTTCGCCATGATGGTGATCAATCACCTTCGCCTGAGAAAAAAACGGAAAGCAGATGGAGAAGCCGAAGGGGCTGCGTGTGATTCCGCAAAAGAATAACAGTGAATGTTACAAAGAAAAAATTACGATACTATAATTACGATACTATGATCAAACGGCGAATTTTGCGTTGATCATATGAAACGGAGGGAGAACGAGGAAAATGGATATATTCAGCGTATTTACATTGCTGGGCGGTCTGGCCATGTTTTTATATGGAATGAGCATCATGGGAGACGGCCTGGAAAAGTCGGCGGGCGGAAAGCTGAGGGGAATTTTAGAGACCGCTGCCAAAACGCCGGTGCGAGGATTTCTTTTAGGTGCGGCGGTCACAGCCGTCATCCAGTCGTCCTCCGCCACTACCGTCATGGTGGTGGGGTTTGTAAACTCCGGCATTATGAAGCTTTCTCAGGCGGTGGGCATCATCATGGGAGCCAACGTGGGAACCACGGCCACGGCATGGATTTTGAGCCTCACCGGAATTCAGGGGGATTCGTTTTTCATAAAAATGTTAAAACCCTCGTCCTTCTCACCGGTGCTGGCGGCGGTGGGCATCGTCCTGTACATGTTTCTCAAAGACAACAGGAAGAAGGATTTGGGCATGATCTTCCTGGGCTTTGCCATTTTGATGTTCGGCATGGAAACCATGTCCGGCGCTGTGGAGCCGCTGAAAGACATACCGGAATTTCAGCAGCTGTTTGTCCGCTTTGAAAACCCCCTGCTGGGCGTTATGGTGGGTGCGGCGGTGACGGCCATCATTCAAAGCTCCTCCGCATCGGTGGGAATCCTGCAGGCGCTTTCCTCTACGGGGGCGATCTCTTTAGGCAGCGCCATCCCCATCATTTTAGGACAGAATATCGGAACCTGCGCCACCGCCATGATTTCCTCGGTGGGAACCAATAAAAACGCCCGGCGGACGGCTCTGGTTCACCTGTATTTCAATGTCATCGGAACTCTGGCATTCTTCCTGCTGTTTTACGCATTGAATGCGGTGATTCACTTTTCCTTTGTGGAGAGTCAGGCCAACGCCTTTTCCATCGCTCTGGTTCATACGGCCTTCAATTTGGTGGCCACCTGTCTGATGCTGCCCTTCAACAAGGTGTTGGAGCGGCTGGCCTACATGTCCATTCCTGAAGACGACGAGACGGAGGAATTTTCTATGCTGGACGAGCGTCTGTTTGAAGCGCCCTCCGTGGCCATCGGCAGATGCCACGACGTGGCTGCCGAAATGGTGAACCTGTCCCGGGCTTCCCTGGAGCGCGCCATATCCCTGTTGGAAGACTACGATTCGGCGGCGGCACAGAAAGTAGAGGAGGGCGAGGAACGGGTGGATCGGTACGAGGACGCGTTGGGAACCTACCTGGTGAAGCTGTCGGGGAGGAACATCTCTCACAGGGACAGCATGGAAATCACGGAGCTTCTGCACAACATCGGTGATTTCGAGCGTATCAGCGACCATGCCATGAACATCATGGAGACGGCCAGGGAAATGCACGAAAAGAACGCCGTTTTCTCCGAAGAAGCTTGGCAGGAACTGCACCGGATGAAGCAGGCGGTCTGCACCATTGTAGAAATGGCTGTAGAGGCTTTTGAGAACAACGATTTAAAGCTGGCCGTGCAGGTGGAACCGCTGGAGGATGTGGTGGACGACCTGAAAAACAGTCTGCGCAGCCGTCACATCGAGCGGCTGAAGGAAAATAAATGCACCATCGAACTGGGATTCATGTTCTCCGATCTGCTGACGAATTACGAGCGAATTTCCGACCACTGTTCCAATATCGCCTTGTCGCTTTTGACCAGCGCTGCGGACAATCTGGCCGTTCACGCCTACCTCAGCGAAGACAGGAAGCTGGCGCCGGAATACCAAAGCAGATACAAGCAATTTCATAAGCAGTTTGGCATAGATGCGAAAACTGTTAAGTAAAAATACTTGACAGAAGTGTGGAGACATGGTATGATAGCCGTTGTGTGAAAGAGGGCGCGCAGCGAAATGTTTGATAAATTTATTGAAATCAGTATGCTCTACGACTTTTACGGAGGACTTTTGCCTGAAAAGCAGAACCTGTTTCTGAAAGCGTATTACGAGGAGGACTGTTCCTTGTCGGAGATTGCGCAGCAGTACGGAATCAGCCGTCAGGGAGTTCACGACGGCATACGAAAGGCGGAGAAGTCCCTGCGGGAATACGAAGAAACCCTGGGACTGGTGGGTCAGTTCCTGGCCACGGAAGCCGTGCTGCGGAGGGTGGACGAAGCCATTGACCGCATGATGAAAAAATACGAAAACGATCCTTCGCTGATCGAGGAATTGAAATCCATGAAGGACGCGGTGGACAGTTTAAACGAATCGCTGTGACGAATAGGAGAACATATGGCATTTGAAGGCTTATCGGATAAATTACAGGGAGTCTTTAAAAAGTTAAGAGGAAAGGGAGTTCTTACCGAGGCGGATATCGACGAAGCCATGCGGGAGGTCAAGCTGGCGCTTTTGGAGGCGGATGTGAACTTCAAGGTGGTCAAAGAGTTTGTGGCCGCCGTGAAGGAGAAGTCTCTGGGCGCTGAGGTTTTGGAAAGCCTCACCCCTGCCCAGCAGGTGATCAAGATCGTCAACGATCAGCTGGTGGAGCTGATGGGCGGCACCAACAGCAAGCTGACATTTTCGCCCCGGGGTTTCACCGTCCTGATGATGGTGGGACTGCAGGGTACCGGTAAGACTACCACCTGCGGCAAATTGGCCGCCTACCTGAAAAAGAACGGAAAGAAACCCATGCTGTGCGCCTGCGACGTCTATCGTCCGGCGGCCATCGACCAGCTTGAGATCGTGGGAAAATCCGTGGACGTACCCGTATTTGCGGACAGAACCGGAAAGGCTCCGGAGGACATCGCCCAAAGCGCCATGAAAGAGGCGGAATACAAGGGCTACGACGTACTGATCGTGGATACGGCCGGACGGCTCCACATCGACGAGGAGTTGATGGAAGAGCTGGTTCGAATCAAGAAAAATATAAAGCCTCATGAAATTCTGCTGGTGGTGGACGCCATGACCGGCCAGGATGCGGTAAACGCCGCGGAGGCTTTCAATGATAAACTGGGCATCGACGGCATCGTCATGACGAAGCTGGACGGCGATACCCGAGGGGGCGCAGCCCTTTCCGCCAAGAGCGTAACCGGAAAACCGGTGAAGTTCATCGGTATGGGAGAAAAGCTGGACGCGCTGGAGCCGTTCCATCCGGAGCGGATGGCCTCCCGAATTCTGGGCATGGGCGATATGCTGTCGCTGATTGAAAAGGCGCAGGAGAATTTCGACGAGAAGAAAGCCGAAGAATTAGAGCGGAAGATGAAGAAAAACCAGTTCACTCTGGAGGACTTTTTGGATCAGTTCCATCAGGTTCGCAGCATGGGTGGATTCGGCAAGATCATGGATATGCTTCCCGGCATCAGTGGAAAGGTATCGGAGGATCAGATGTCCGAGGGCGAAAAGGAGATGAAGTACATGGAGGCTATCATCCTGTCCATGACGCCGGCGGAACGGAAAGACCCTTCCATCCTCAACGCCAGCCGCAGAAAGCGCATCGCCGCGGGCGCGGGTGTAACGGTCAATCGGGTCAATCAGCTGATTAAGCGTTACGAAGAAACGAAAAAGATGATGAAGATGATCAACGGCGGTAAGTTCAAGAAAAACCGCATGTTCCGAGGAATGTTTTAGACTGTAGACAGCTGATTCTTTGGCGTTCTGCCGGAGATTTAGTATAGAGAAGCAATTGAGGAGGTAAAAGCCAATGGCAGTAAAAATCAGATTGAAGAGAATGGGCGCGCACAAGAAGCCTTTTTACAGAGTAGTTGTAGCGGATTCCCGCACAGCCAGAGACGGCAAGTGCATCGAAGAACTGGGTTATTACAATCCCATGGTCGATCCTGCGGAGATCAAGATTGACGCGGAAAAGGCCAAGAAGTGGTTGGGCAACGGTGCGCAGCCGACAGATACGGCGCGGGCGCTGTTGAAGAAAGCTGGAGCGATTGAATAGAAAGCGGTGAATACACATGGTAGAACTGGTAGAGGCGATTGCAAAAGCCCTTGTTGACAAGCCGGAAGAAGTGTCTGTAAAACAGACCGAAGGCGACCAGGAAATCGTGATCGAGCTTAGGGTTGCTCCCGAGGATATGGGCAAGGTCATTGGAAAACAGGGTAGGATCGCAAAGGCGCTCCGTACTGTCGTGAAAGCCGCAGCAACAAGAGCAAATAAGAAAGTTGTCGTGGAGATCGTTCAATAGCCGAAGGTCAGAGCGTATCCTGCGCAAAAGGCGGCACATATATGCGAGTATATGTGCCTGATTTTTTATGGGAGAAGAAACTGCTGTGGAAAAGATTAAATTGGGACAAATTGTAACGGCTGTGGGCATCAAGGGCGAAGTGAAGGTGGATCCTTACACAGACGTTTTGGAGCGCTTCGAACAGATCGATTCCCTGCTGGTGGAGTCGAAACCTGCGGAGATTCGCGGCGTGAGATACATGAAGGGTAAGGTGATTTTGCGTCTGGCGGGCGTGGAGGATCGAAACGCGGCGGAAGCCCTGCGGGGAAAGTACCTGTACATCTACCGCGAGGATATGTGGGAAATGCCGGAGGATACGTATCTGGTGAAGGATTTGCTGGGAATGACGGCGGTGGATGAAGCCGGCAACCTTGTGGGCAAGGTTACCGATGTGATCCTCAACGGCGCCCAGGATCTGTACGAAATCGAAAAGGAGTCG
>CANEEC010000045.1 GCA_947426455.1 uncultured Clostridia bacterium
GGCGGACGACTCCACACCGGCAGACAATCCCGCGTAAGCCGCCTTTGTCACCGAAGCATTGCAGCGGATATCTACCCCTAACCGCGTCAATTTCCGCTGCATCGCCAAGTTCACCGACGCACCCTGACCGGAATACGGATAAACGCGTCCTTCCTCCTCCACCCGGTGCAGCACGCCCAGATCGGCCATCAGCTCTATCACCTTTTCCGGCGGAATCCGTTCCATGACAGAAGCTGTAAAGTCTGCACTTTCGCCGTAATCCGCGCAGGACGCCCAAACATTGGTGAAATTGCAGCGGCCGTTTCCGGTGGCAAGCAGTTTCCGCCCCAAGCTGTCGTTTCGTTCCAAAAGCAGAACCCGCCCCCCGGGATTTTGGGATTTTGCGGCGATTGCCGCCATCATCCCGGAAGCGCCTCCACCGATAATGATTACATCGTATTCGTTTACGTCCTGTTTCATGATCTCGCGTCTCCCCGCCGCACTGTTTACATTTCTTTGCCATTTCAGTATAACAAATGAAAAAACTGTGGACAAGTCCCTGTTATCCGTCGAAAAGGTATGATATAATTAAATTCTTATCCCCTTGTCATTCAGCGCGCCCGTCCCGCGGACGGGCGAAGCAGGGCAAGCGGCGATTACATTTGAAAAAAGAAAGAGGTACTCAATATGAAAGCTGTCATCACCGTCATCGGCAAAGACCGCGTCGGTATTCTGGCAAAGGTCAGCGGCGCCTGCGCAGAACACAACATCAATGTCCTTGAAGTGACCCAGAACATTCTTCAGGGACTGTTTTCCATGATTATGATCGTGGACGTCAGCGCCGCCGACATGGAAATCGATCATCTGGCCGCTGTTTTTTCCGCGCTGGGCGAAGAAATCGGCATGGATATCCGCTTCACCCGCACCGAACTTTACGACGCCATGCACCACATTTAACGAATAAAAAGGAGTGTATTTCCGTATGCTGAATACAAACGACATTTTAGAAAGTATTCGCATGATCTCCGACGAAAATCTGGACGTCCGCACCGTCACCATGGGTATTTCCCTGTTGGACTGCGCCGATCCCGACCCCGCGAAGGCCTGCGAAAAAATTTATAAAAAAATTACAACAAAGGCGAAAAATCTGGTAGCTGTCGCTGAAAAAATCAGCGCCACCTACGGAATTCCCATCGTCAACAAGCGCATCAGCGTTACCCCCATCGCCATGCTTTTGGGCTGCGCCGAACATCCCGATCCCGTGGATTATGCCCTGACCTTGGATCGCGCCGCAAAAGAGGTGGGAGTCAATTTCATCGGCGGCTTTTCCGCTCTGGTTCACAAGGGTTTTTCCGCCGGCGACCGGCTGCTGATCGAATCCATTCCCCAGGCGCTGGCGAAAACCGACTTCGTCTGCTCCTCCATCAACATCGGTTCCACCAAAAGCGGCATCAACATGGACGCTGTGAAACTGATGGGCGAGATCGTAAGAAAGACAGCGGAAGCCACGGCCGACAACCAGTGCATGGGCGCGGCAAAGCTGGTGGTCTTCTGCAACGCGCCGGAGGATAATCCCTTCATGGCCGGCGCTTTCCACGGTCCCGGCGAGCCGGACTGCGTGATTCACGTGGGCGTCAGCGGTCCCGGCGCTGTGCGCGCCGCTTTGACCAAGAGCGCCAAAGGACTTTCCACCGACGGCGTGGCGGAGCTGATCAAGCGCACGGCCTTTAAGATCACCCGCATGGGTCAGTTAGTGGGAAATCTGGTTTCGGAAGAACTGGGCGTTCCCTTCGGCATCGTGGATCTGTCCCTTGCCCCCACACCGGCCAAGGGAGACAGCGTGGCCAACATCCTGGAGGAAATCGGTCTTACGGTCTGCGGCAGCTGCGGCACTACCGCCGCTTTGGCTATGTTAAACGACGCTGTGAAAAAGGGCGGCGTCATGGCCAGCAACCACGTGGGCGGACTGTCCGGCGCCTTCATTCCCGTCAGCGAGGACGACGGCATGATTTCCGCCGCTTCAAAGGGGTTCCTCACGTTAGAAAAACTGGAAGCCATGACCGCCGTCTGCTCCGTGGGCATCGATATGGTAGTAATTCCCGGCGACACGCCGGCTGCCGTCATCAGCGGTCTCATTGCCGACGAAGCGGCCATCGGTATGGTCAACAGCAAAACCACCGCCGTTCGTGTGATTCCTGCCATCGGAAAGACCGTAGGCGACAGCCTGGATTTTGGAGGTCTGCTGGGTTATGCTCCGGTCATGCCCATCAATACGGCGTCTCCCCAAGTCTTTATCGACCGCGGTGGACGGATTCCGTCTCCGATTCAGGCATTGAAGAACTAAATTTACAAATACTATTGAAAAGGGGAATCCCGTGATTCGACTGATAAAAACCATATTGCGGCTGGCGCTGCTTCTGATTTTAGGTGCAGGCCTGCTGTTTTCCTACATGCGCTGGGTAGAACCCCGCATCATCGACGAAACGCAGCTGGTTCTCGCCGACTCCGGCGAAGCGGAAGAAGGGCTGCGCATCGCCGTATTTGCCGACGTTCATTTCAGCCAATACTACACGCCGGAGGATTTCAAGCGCGCGGTAGACCGCATCAACGCCATGAAGCCGGATCTGGTGTTTTTCCTGGGCGACCTCATCGACAATTACAATCTCTACGACGGCTCCACGGAAGAGATCGTCCAAGCTCTGTCCCTGATTGAAACCTCAGGCCGCACCGGCGCCGTGATGAGCGACGGCACCACCTGTGATAAATTCGCCGTCTTCGGAAACCACGATTACGGCGGCGGGCTGGAAAATTACTACCAAAAAATCATGAAAGACGGCGGCTTTTCCGTTCTGGTCAACGATACGGTTGCCTTGAACGACCGAAACGTGACCATCACCGGTATCGACGACATGATCATCGGCTACGGTGACATTTCCTGCACCTCCGTTTTGAAAGACGACGATTACAACATCGTCCTGTCCCACGAACCGGATATCATCACCGACATGACCGACTATCCCGTGGATCTGATGCTTTCCGGCCACACCCACGGTGGACAGATTCGGCTGCCCATCCTCTCAGAGCGGTTTCTGCCTCCCTACGGCGAAACCCACGTCAGCGGGGAGTATCGCTTTGAAAACGACCGCCAAACGCTGCTCTACGTCAACCGGGGGTTGGGAACCACTAAACTGCCTCTGCGCTTCAGAACCTTTCCCGAGCTGACGGAAATCGTTTTGAAATAAGCGCCTAAATGACCAAATTACCGGGCAAGGCGTCAAAGTCCGGAGGCGAAACGCCAAAAACGTTCACACTCCTTTCTTCGCTTCATACTATGAAACAGAAAGGAGTGTTTTATTATGCCGTCTATTTATCTCAGCCCCTCCCTACAGGAATTCAATCCTTACATCATCGGGGGCAGTGAAGAATACTATATGAACCTAGTGGCCGACGCCATGATGCCCTACCTGTTGGCAAGCGGCATCTCGGTCACCCGCAACAATCCCACCGATACCCTGGCACAGGCGATCAACCAGTCCAACGCGGGAAATTACGACCTGCACCTGGCTCTTCATTCCAATTCTGCACCGGAGCATCTGTCCGGCCAGCTGCAGGGACCCGACGTTTACTATTATACTACCAGCGCCGCCGGAAAACGCGCCGCCGATATCATCGCCGGCAATTTGAAAGCCATCTATCCCAACCCCAATCTGGTCACTGTCCTTCCCACCACCACGCTGGCGGAGCTGCGCCGGACAAAAGCGCCGGCTGTCCTGGTGGAGATCGCCTACCACGACAATTACGAGGACGCCAACTGGATTGCCGATAACATCAACGCCATCGGCTATAATCTAGCCCTGTCCGTCACGGAATTTTTAGGCGTTCCCTTTATCGAACCGTAAGGTCGATCCTCCCTTTTTACAAAAACGGGTCGCGCATGCCTACGAATTGTGGTATGATAAATGCCAGACAACGATCAACCCACTTTATGGCATGCGCACGGCTGCGGGCGGCGCGGCGGACGTAAGCGCAACGCATATTTGCAAATCCGGACGCCGCCGCGCCGTCCGCAAAACCACCGACGAAAGGAAGCCTTATGGATCCGCAACTGATACAACTTTTTTCCGCTTCCATAGAAGAAAAGCAGCTGATTCAGGCCGTTTTTTCCGGTCTGCGCAGAAAATCCACGCCCTACCGCAGGGTTACCGTAAAACCGATTTTGCTGCGGGAACGCTATCTGTACCAGGCGGAATATCATTTTGAGAAAAAAGTCACCCACGAGAATCTGGATCAGGAGGAATGCCTGACTCTGTGTCAATCCTTAATGGAAACCGCCTTCAAACAGGCCAACCTGTTTACCACAGAAGGCGACTTTCAAATTCTTGCCAACAAACCGGACAAGGTGCGCATCCTGAAAAAACCGGCTTCTAAGACCATGGGAAGCCTGTCCCACAACCGCCGCAAGGACTACGCCATTCCCGACGGAACGCCCTGCGATTTCCTCATTCGGCTGGGCGTCATGACGCCCCAGGGACAGGTACACGCCAAACACTACGGCAAGTTTCGCCAGATCAATCGCTTCCTTGAAATCGTGGACGACGTGCTTTCCTACCTTCCCAAGACCGGCAGCGCACCGCTGAAAATCATCGACTTCGGCTGTGGAAAAGCCTATTTGACCTTCGCCCTGTACTACTATTTGAAACGGCAGAAGAACATCAACGTAGATATTGTGGGACTGGATTTAAAAGAGGATGTCATCGACTTCTGCAACGCTGTGGCAAGCGACCTGCACTATGAGGGGTTACGCTTCCAGATGGGCGATATCGCCGACTACGATGAAACGGCCAGAGCTGATATGGTGGTAACGCTCCACGCCTGCGACACCGCCACGGACTTCGCCCTGATGAAGGCCGTCGCCTGGCAGGCCGGCGTCATCCTATCGGTTCCCTGCTGCCAGCACGAGCTGTTCGATCAAATAAAAAATGATGTCAACAGCGCTCTTTTAAAACAAGGCATCCTAAAAGAGCGCCTTTGCGCCATTCTCCCCGATGGACTTCGCGCCTTAAAGCTGGAAGAACACGGCTATGAGGTTTCCATGATCGAGTTTACCAGCCTGGAACACACGGCGAAGAACATCATGCTGCGGTGCGTCCGCGATTTCTCTGCAAACCCTTCCCCCGCCCAGCGCAAGGCCATGGCGCAGGCCGCCGAAGACTACCAGCGCTTAACGAAATTCTGGAACGTAACGCCCGCCATCGGGCAGATGAAATAACGTCAAATCATGTAATACCATTCTTTTCTCTGACTCAGCTCCTGAACTGACATTTCCCTTTGACCGTTCTGTTTAAATGTCAGTTCGGGATTTTTCATGTTTACCTTCGTGTCCTTTGGAACGGAGGCGATGATAAACACATTGCCTCCGATGACGGAATTTTCTCCGATCACCGTATCGCCGCCCAAAATCGAAGCTCCCGCATAGATCGTAACATTGTTTTCGATGGTGGGATGTCTCTTTTTCCCCTTCAGCTTCTGCCCGTCCTTTGTGGACAGCGCGCCGATGGTCACGCCCTGATAGATCTTCACATGATCTCCGATCACCGCAGTTTCTCCGATGACGATTCCCGTACCGTGGTCGATGAAGAAATACTCTCCGATGGCAGCGCCGGGGTGGATGTCAATCCCTGTGATGCTGTGGGCGTATTCCGTCATAATTCTGGGAATCAGCGGAACGCCCAAAAGGAACAGCTCATGCGCCAGCCGGTATACCGTAATCCCGTAGAGACCGGGGTAAGACAGGATGATTTCCTCCATGGAATTTGCGGCGGGGTCTCCCTGAAATCCCGCTTCCACATCCGTTTGCAGCACCCGCCGCACCGCGGGGATGCGCCGGAAAAATTCCATGGTGATTCGTTGGGATCGCGCCGTCAAATCCTCCCGTGCCGAATCCTCCGCCGAATCACGGGAAGAAGCGTGCAGCGCAAATTCGATCTGCTTATTCAGATGGTACGCCGTGTCCTCCACCTTGGCCGACAACTGGTGGGCGATGTTGTAAATCTTATACTTTTTATCCCGATAATATCCCGGGTATACGATCTGCAGCAAGCCGGACAGAACGCGGATGATCTCCTGTTTATCCGGTTGCTTTAAAAGATCGATTTTATCGATGATCCGATCCGTTTCGTAATCTTCTAAAAGATTATCTACAATATCAGCAATTTCCTTTTCAATGATATTTTCCATAGCGTCCTCCTGTCGCTGTGTACTTCAACCGTCATCTTACTCTGTAAACAGCGGTGTGGAGTAATATCTGTCCGCCGTGTCCGCAAGAAGCGCTACGATGACTTTCCCTTCGTTTTCCGGACGCTTTGCCAGTGTAATCGCTCCCCAAAGAGCGGCTCCGGAGGAGATTCCCACCAAAATTCCCTCGCGCTTTGCAAGAAGCCTGGCCGCCGCAAAGGCATCCTCGCTTTGCGCCTGAAGCACCTCGTCGTATACGGAGGTATTCAAAACCTGAGGAATAAATCCGGCTCCAATCCCCTGTATGGCATGGGGACCCGCCTTCCCCTCCGAAAGAACCGGAGAATCCGCAGGCTCCAGAGCCACCACCTTCACATGGGGATTCTGCGCTTTCAAGTATTCGCCGATTCCCGTAATGGTTCCGCCGGTACCCACGCCCGCTACAAAGATATCCACCGCGCCGTCGGTATCGTTCCAGATTTCCGATCCCGTGGCCGCCCTGTGAGCGTCAGCGTTTGCCGGATTTTCAAACTGACCGGGGATGAAGCTTTCCGGAATCTCCTTGGCCAATTCCTCCGCTTTTTCGATGGCGCCCTTCATCCCCCTTTCGCCTTCGGTGAGCACCAGCTCCGCGCCGTAGGCTTTCAGGATGTTGCGCCGCTCCACGCTCATGGTCTCGGGCATGGTCAGGATGACCCGATACCCCTTCGCTGCTGCGATGGCCGCCAGGCCGATTCCCGTATTGCCGGAGGTGGGTTCGATGATCACCGAACCTTCTTTCAGGCGTCCCTGCTTCTCCGCGTCTTCGATCATCGCCTTGGCGGCTCTGTCCTTGACGCTTCCCGCGGGATTGAGATATTCCAGCTTAACGAGAACCTTTGCGCGAAGCTCCAACGTTTTTTCGATGTTTGTCACTTCCATTAACGGCGTTTTGCCGATCAATTCCAACATGCTCTTATAATAATTTGCCATTGCATTTCCCTCTTTCTTCTCTATATGTATTACCACTTTCGTCCCCTATGCGTTTCTCGCATAAAAAAATCGGGGCCAAATTGCGGCACCCGAATATGTACGCCATTGACAAGCAAACCCCTCAACGACAACAAGACCTGTTGCAGCATTTCGCCGCGCAGCATATCCGGTGACACATCATCTGACAGCAGCATACGTTTTTACAACAGTTTCTTCTCATGGTCGTTCTCCTTTCCGGATTTTTGGGTTTGGATGCATCTTACCACTGATTTCCCGGCCTGTCAATGCCGTTTTCGGCTCTATGGGTTGCGTTACGTTCTACGGAACTATGGCGCTACAGATCGTTTCGGCAAATATCCCCTAAGCTTTCCCGCCGCACGGCTACGTAGCTTTCCCCGCCGCGAAGCATCACCACCGGCGGCTTGGGAAGCCGGTTATAATTGGAAGCCATGGAGTAGTGATAGGCTCCGGTGGTGCAGACCGCCACAATGTCGTATCGTTTCACACTTTCAGGCAGGTTTACGTTCTCCTGAATGATATCCCCCGATTCGCAGCAGCGTCCTGCGATGGTGACCTCCAGGTTGCAAGGCTCATTCATTTTATTGGCCAAAAAACAGGTATATTGCGACCCGTACAGTGCAAAGCGAATGTGATCGGCCATGGAACCGTCCACGGAGACGTAATTCTTATATCCGGGAATCTTTTTCACCGTACCCACGGTGTAAAGCGTCATCCCCGCATCGGCGACAATGCTTCTGCCCGGCTCCATGTGAATTTCCGGAAGGGGCAAACGCAACTCCGCGCAAGTTCGTTTCACCGTTTCCGCCACTTCCTCGATTCTCGCCTCGATATCCAACTGCGGGTCGTCCTGTGTATAGCGCACGCCGTATCCGCCGCCCAAGTCCAAAATAGGAGCCGTGAAACCATATTTCTCCCGCATCTGTGCCGAAAACGAAAGCATCACCGAAGCCGCCCTCTCAAAGACATCCTCTCCAAACACTTGCGAGCCTACGTGACAGTGATATCCCATCAGCTGAATGTGGGGCTGACGCAGGGTACAGGCAACGATTTCCTCCGCCTGACCGGTTTCGATGGCAGAACCGAATTTGGAATCCACCTTTCCCGTAGCGATGGCCGCATAGGTGTGGGGATCGATGCCCGGCGTAATCCGCAGCAGCACCTTCTGTACGACGCCTCTTTTGGAGGCTTCGGCCTCCACCGCCTTGATTTCTTCCAGATTATCCGCCACGAAATATCCAACGCCGCAATCCATGGCGTAAGCAATATCCTCATCGGTTTTGTTGTTGCCGTGAAAATACGCGCGGCAAAGATCGAAACCCGCCAGCTTTGCCGTATAGATTTCGCCGCAGGAAACCACGTCGATTCCCATATCTTCTTCTTTCATGATTTCATACAGCCGCTTGAAGCAGTTAGCCTTGGAAGCAAACAGCGGCTGCGCCACCTCACCGAAGTGTCTGCGCATCGCCCTTTGGTACATCCGGCACTTCTGCCGCACCTTGTCCTCGTCCATGAGGTACAGCGGCGTCCCGTATTTTTTGGCCAGCGCTGCGGTGTTCTGCCCCGCGAAGTGCAGTATGCCGTCTCTGATTTCGATGTTGTCGCAAAGCATGGGTCTTATTCCTTTCGTAACCGCCTGGGTGGAGTTCGTGATATTCTCTGATCTTCCCATATGCCAGGCTCATGAAGTCAATGATGCAAGAAATCCGTTTCAAAATAGAGTAAATCAAGGCTTCATCCAATAAGGCAGCGGCGGCTGTTGCCCCTTTGGCAGGGGAACGATAACGTCTGTGCGCCTTTGCCCGTATATTTTTTTATGTTCCTTTTGAATGACGTCCAGATGTTCGGGTACGGTTTCAAAGGACATGGCATTGAATCGCATTCCGCAGGTGGCCATCTCGTACATCTTGACCCAGCCATTTCGTTCATAAAAGCGGATCCGCCTTTTCCGAATGGTGTTTTCCTCCGATTCTTCGTGCTCTAATGGCGTTTCGGACTCTAAAATGAGGCAGATATCCGGTCTCCCTTCCAGCTGGATCATATCCGTTCGAAGGTTCTTTAAAATTTCCTTTCCGATGCCGCGGTTGCGCAAATGGCTCGGCACGCCCAGATAATCCAACAGGTAAGCGGAGTTTCCCTCATGCTTCCAAATAGCCGCGTATCCCACGATGCTCCGATCCTCTTCATAGACGACAACGTCGTATTTTCCCTGACTCTGCAATTCAATGATATCTTCCAGCGGTTTGATCTCATTGACGGGAAAGTCCGCACAGAGATGATTGTGATACCACTGTTCATACTCTTTTACCGGCAGCACTCTTTTATCCATATCAAGGCCTCCAATCGCATGCCGACTTTCATCAACCGGCTCGGAATGTAATGATACGTTTATTATAAACGGATTTTTTAAACATCGTCAACAAAATATAGCTATTCTAAAGTGGGATTTTAGTTATGTTTCTTACGCACCATTTTTATTATTTTATAACAGTGTAGTTGGTGTTTCTTGCTTTTCCATTCTGCTTTAGCAAGTTACTTTTAACCATTTTCCTAATGACTCTGGAAGCAGTAGAGGTACTTACTCCAAGCAATGCGATTACATCATTTCTTGTAATGGCACCATGAGATCGGGCATAATCCAACACTTTTTCTTCATTGCTTAGGCTTTTTTCAGCCCCTGCAGCAGAATTTTCAGTTGATTCTGCTTTCGGTACAGAAGCCTTTCTCTTTTCATATTTTGCGTTAATGTTAGGCAATATAATCTTAAAGGTATTTTTGGTCGTTACAATCGAAGGTCTTTCTTCCAGATCCTCGTAGGCCTTCATAATCTTGCCCATTCCGGTACCGTAAGCCTCAATTAAGTGCAATCGGTAGAACACATTCGCAAGATCCTGATTTCTGCATACGGAAATACCTGCCATAATATCTTCCAGGTCAATTCCTGGCATCAGTCCGCCAATAGATACAAATTCAATCCGGTCAGCATAGATACTGATGAGCGCACTGGCACTAAAGGAATAATCACGGTGAACCAACAGATTCAGCAGCGCCTCCCTGACAGCGATTTCAGGGTAGTCTCTGACATCGATTCTCAACAGCTTTTCTACGGTTGCGCGGGTTTGATTGCGGAAGTCGATAAAATCATATACTTCGTTCATTTGCTGCATCAGCGATCCGGTAAATTCCCGGCGATCCTTAAAAATTGTTTGATCCGTTCCCTGAAAAACAGCAACCTTAATCGTATGGACGCACTGATCGGACAGAAGCAGACCTAAGTTGCTGTAAAGATTATCTTGGTCAATCAGCTTTAAAGTGCGCATTTGCTGTGATCCAAACTCCACTTTTCGAAGTGCAAATTCTTTTTTTGCGGCTTCAAATGTGAGATTCTGATATAAGCAGCGCATAGCCTCAAAGCGGTCTCCATCCGTTTCCTTAATCATATGGCGAATTGCTGTGTCAGTGGCAGGAACAGAAGAATATCCTTGTCTGACATATACGCCCTCCGGACGCATCCCTCTTTTTGCAAGATAATACGGACGATCCGTTCCACGCTGGATATCTACAGCAACAATTTCTTTTCCATCTTTCTTTATTGTTTTATAATGCAGAAACATCGTCACATCGGGCTTAATTGCATCCCTTATCATATTGCTGATTTGTAAAGAAACGCCATCAGGATCATCAAGTCCTACCACTGTGCCGTCATCTCGAACGCCAATATACAGTTTTCCACCATCACTGTTGGCAAAGGCAATGATTTCCTTTTTTATATCATCTACAACTACTTCCTTCAACTCCACAGTTTCACTTTCCTGAAAAAGCACAACACCATCTCCCTTATTTTTGTTCACTGAATCTATTATATCAAATCGGGTCAATCGGGTCAACGCAAATGACACGATTGACCCGATAAATGACACCATAGAATACATTAAGAAATTTTCTAATCAAGTTGGACGAAATAATCGGATCTGTTGTCTTATAATTGTTCGAGTACCTTTCCAATGTCTGCATTGATACAGATGGAGCGGTCTCTGATTTCCGTTGGTGCACAAGCCTCCCCTAAGTTGACACAGACATAGGTTGCCTTTGGCTTCTCTGCTGTCATTCTCCAGAACTCAAATTTTATGATCCCCGGGGTATTTGCTCCCACGCCCAGATCTAAAAACAGAAGGCGCCCATCGCCGTGACTGCGGAGGAACGCCGCGTAGCGATTTGCCGCATCATACCATCCCTCATCCTGAACAAAGGAATCGTCGCAGCGCAGATTCATTGTCATAGGTTTCCCGCATTTCGGACAATGGGGAACAAGCGCCGAGGGAACCGTCATCTTCGGCGTTACACCTTTGGGCAAGAACAGCTCACTCCTTTCATCGACGACATATCCTTGCGCCTCTACCATGTTGCGAATCGCGTCTTCGTTTTCATACGTTGTCTCATGGCACGGTTCACTGCACTGAAACAGACCGTAATCGCCCTGCGTGTAAAACAGCCGCTCCTTGTCAAATCCGGCCAGCTGGAACTGATGATCCACGTTGGTAGTAATCACGAAATAATCCCTGTCCTTCACCAGCTCCAATAAATCGGTATACGGCTTTCCCGCCGCCGCACCATGCCGGTTTATAAAGATCTGCCGCGACCACCACGCCCAATATTCCTCCAGCGTTTCAAAGGGATAAAAGCCGCCGGAATACATGTCGGCGATCCCGTATTTTTCACGAAAATCGCTGAAATACCGTTCAAATCGCTCCCCGGAGCAGGTCATTCCCGCCGAAGTGGAAAGTCCCGCCCCCGCGCAGATCACAATGCCGCAGGCGGTCTCCATCTCATATTTCAGCCGCCTGATCTGTTCGAAGCAATTTCCCATAGCTTTCGTAGTCCTCGTCTTTGAACACATTGAATATCACCTCCGTCTTACTGCCGGTTCGCGTCCGGTATTCCATCACCGTTTTGACGGCAATCTCCGCCGCCCTGTCCCCCGGGAAATGGAAGACCCCTGTGGAAATACAGCAAAAGGCAACGCTTCGCGCGCCGTTTGCTTCCGCCAATTTCAAGCAGGAACGGTAACAGGAGGCCAGCAGTTCCTCGTCCTCCTGTGTGAGTATGCTGTAAATGACAGGCCCCACCGTGTGGAGAACGTACCGACAGGGCAGGTTATAGGCCGGCGTAATCTTTGCGCCGCCGGCCATTTCCTCCCGTCCCTGCCGCTTCATTTGCGCAGCGCAGGCGGCGCGCAGCTGCACCCCTGCGAAGGTATGGATGGCGTTATCGATGCAGCCGTGATTGGGACGAAAACACCCCAGCATCTGACTGTTTGCCGCATTGACAATGGCGTCGCAGCGCAGAGTGGTAATGTCCCCCTTCCAAAGGTAAATTCCCTCCTGCACCGGCGTCAGTTCCGAAAGATCGGTAATGCCCTTGCGCCGCGTTTCCTCCTGCAAATACGCATCCTGCACCTCTAAAAATTTCTCCGCGGCCGGCACGGGCGGGCGCACGTTCATCAGCGCGCGAAGCAGGCGCTTTTGCTCCCGTTCATCGGCGGCGTCTCGCAAAAGGTACTGACGGCGCAGCTTCGGGATATGGAAGAAAACGGATTGCTTCACCGCACCGTCTACGCAGAAGTACCTCCCCGGGTGGAATATTCCCTGACGGAGCTGGGATTTAGTCTGAAACCCATCCTGGACGCCATGTGGAACTGGGGCGAGGATTACAAGGCTGCCGTTGAATAAAATAGCCGGAGAATAAAACGCGCAGAGAATGAAACACGCAATTAAAAAAACTCTATGGGATCTCCCTCATAGAGTTTTTTCGTTTGCATCGCTTTCGCCGCCCAATCAATACCGCAGTTTCCGTCTCTCGCACAGTTCGGTTCACAGTCGAATCCGCCTACAGCTTCAGCGCCCGCATGGAATTCAAAATGGCGATGACCGCCACGCCCACGTCGGCGAACACGGCAAGCCACATATTGGCGTATTTCATGGCTCCCAGAATCATTACCAATCCTTTCACGGCCAGGGAAAAGGCGATATTCTGCTTCACGATGGCAAGCGTCCCTTTCGCCACTTTCATGGCGGTGAGCAGCTTTTCCAGATTGTCGTCGATCAGCACGATATCGGCGGCCTCGATGGCCGCATCCGAACCCACGGCTCCCATGGCGACGCCCACGTCGGCGATGGCCAGCACCGGCGCGTCGTTGATGCCGTCCCCCGCGAAAATCAGCTTTCCCTTGCCGCCGGTCTCCTGCATCAGCCGTTTCACCTGCTCCACCTTATCCCCGGGCAGTAACTGGGCGTAAACCTCATCGATGCCGATGCGTTCGGCCACCTTTTTCGCCGCGCTTTCGTTATCCCCGGTGAGCATCACGGTCTTCTTCAGTCCTTTGGCCTTCAACGCCCTCAGCGTGTCGGCCACGCCCTCCTTGATTTCATCGGAAATGACTGCACTTCCCCAGAACGCGCCGTCCACAGCCACGTAGATGACAGTTCCGATGGTGTCCACTTCCTCGCAGGAAATGCCGAACCGTTCCATCAGGCGACGGTTTCCCGCCAGAACCCGCCGATCCCCCACCATGGCACAAACCCCATGTCCGGCGATTTCCTCCACGGAGGCAACCTCTTCCTGCGCCACCAGCTTGCCATAGGCCTTGCGGATGGAGGCGGCGATGGGATGGTTGGACGCGGATTCCGCCAATGCCGCCATATGCAGCAGTTCCTCACGGCGAATTCCCGGCTGTACTCGAATTTCCGTAACGGAAAACGTTCCCTTGGTCAGCG
>CANEEC010000046.1 GCA_947426455.1 uncultured Clostridia bacterium
AGGTGGATGGCGTCGTGGTGGCGCTGATCAACGGCTGCGTTACCAATCGTCCCTTTATCTGCGACGAATTGTACGAACCGGACGGCGGTCACGAACCAGACGGCGAAAACCAGACGGTATTCGGACTGGCAACCCATCCGGATTACCAGAGGCAGGGCATTGCGGAAAAGCTGATGAATCACCTGATTGGCGAAGCCAGAAAGGCCGGCCGGAAGCACATGGTATTGACCTGCAAGGACAAATTGATTCACTACTACGAGAAGTTCGGCTACGAAAATAAAGGCGTTTCGGAGTCCGTTCACGGCGGCGTCGTCTGGTACGACATGGTGATGACGCTGTAAAAAGCGGTAGAAGATAATACGCAGAGGAAAGAAAAAAGGTATCGCAGCCGCGATACCTTTTTTAGTGATATTTTCTTTAGCGATGTTCTTTGTGCAGGTACTTTTCCCGTGTAGCCATGCCGCCGCGAATGTGGCGTTCTGCCTTGTTTCCATCCAGTACCTGTTTTACCTGATGCGCCAGGGTCGGATTCAACTCCAACAGGCGTTCTGTGACATCCTTGTGTACGGTGCTTTTGCTGACGCGGAATTTTAACGCGGTTGCCCGTACCGTCGCTTTTGTATCTAAAATGTATTTTGCCAATTCCAATACGCGTTCTTCTATGTAATCCTTCATTTCGCAGATAGTCACCACCTTACATGTCAATGATTGCGTTGCATCTATGACAATGTATGCGGTGAAAGGAAGGACTATGCGTAGGTTTTTAGGCGGGATTTGCGTTGGGATTGCTCAAAGTGATGGTGTAGTCCTTTTTTGCGTTGTTAGTAGAGACCACGGTGAAGCTGTATTCTTTGGTTTCGCCGTAATCCACGGTGACGCTTGCCTGGCGTGTGTGAACGTCGGTCATTCCGCCGGTAATTTCCGCTTCGGGGTCAGCTGTTTTAATGTAGATGATGGCTTCTGTTCCGTCGGATTCCTTCATCGTGTAGCTCATGGCGCTCTTGATGTTGGTTCCGTTCACCGTCAAGGTCTCCAGGTCGGTGTTGCTGCTGACGGTGAAGTTGATCTTGTAGGTGCTCTCCGTCTTTGCCGCATCGAACACGGTAATGGTCGTGACAGCTTTTCCGGAAGAAACATCCACGGTTTTGGAATGGGAACCGGAGACGGAGGTGTTGCTGCCGTCAAAGGAAATGTTTCCGCCGTCGGAAGACTTGGCGGTTACGGTCACCTCATCCGTGCCGTTGGGCAGGGAAACATTGTAGCTCTTTGTGTTGGGTTGGAAGTTCAGCGAGCCGGTGCTCAATGTGATGCTGCTCAGCAGGGCGGCCGGGATGACAGCCTTGGAGGTAGAAGCATTTTTGCTCACAACGGAGGAAGCGCTTCCCGAGCTGGGATACAGGACAGCGTAGATAGTGTAGGCCGTATCGGTGTCCAGACCGGTGAAGGAAAGTTTCTTTTCCGTATTGGCAGAAAGAGTTCCGGTATTTGCTGCGCGTCCCGCAGTCAGGCTCACGCCGGAAGCGTTTTTACCCTCTTTGATCTGCGCTGCGGAAGGCTTGGCGCTTCCGCTGGGCAGGCAGACGGCGTAGATGGTTCCTTTGACGGAACCGTACACCGTAGCGGAAAGGGAATGCTCCGTAGAGCTGACCGCAGAAATGGTAGCGGCGGTGGAACTTCCGGCAACGGTGAAGTAAATGCTTGCTGAATCCACTCTGGAATCATCGGATTTCAGGCGGAAGGTTCTGTCGTCGAAACGCAGGTAGTATCTGGTTCCGGCCTTTAAATTGGATGAGGGATCGATGGTGATCTTCCGCTTGGTGCTGTTGATGGAAGCTGTGAAACGCACTAAACTGCCGCTGGAACTGCCTTCGCGAAGCTCTACGTAATCTTCGATGTAGGAGGCGGTCACTTTGGAACTGTCTTTATAGCGCACAATGGCCTCCGAGAACGTGATGGTGGGACTGATGGAGGCGCTTACGTCGGCAGCCTTATTTTTTGGACTGAAGGTAACGCCGTCGGTGCTGCTGCCGGTGGTCCAGGTAACGCTCTGAGCCTCAATGACCCGATTGGAAGAATCTCGAAGAGATTTGCTGGCGATGGCCAGATAGTATTTTGTGTCCTCCTCCAGATCGCTTCTGGGCGTGATGGTGATTTTCGTCTTAGAGGTATTGATGGTAGCGGTAAACTTTACATCGTCGCCCCGGGAACTGCTCTCCCGCAGGATAACGATATCCTGCAGATCGCTGGAAGAGATGGAGGAATTGTCGTCATAATTGACTACCTTCTGGGGGAAGGTAATGGTAAGGGTTTCATCCACATCCACATCTTTTGCGCCGGATTTGGGATAGAATTTGATATCGCTGTCGTCCTCGTCGTCGGTTTCGGTGGTGAAATAAGAAGTGAAGGTTTCATTGGCGTGGCCGTCGGAGGTTTTCACCCGATTCTTCGCCATAGTGATGTAATACTTGGTATTTTCCTCCATATCCTCATTCGGGGTGATGGTGATTACAGTCTTAGCCGTGTTGATGGAAGCGTCAAACTTGATGGAGGTTCCGGAAGCGCTGTTCTTGCGAATTTCCAGAAGATCGTCGATATTGGAGGACGTGATGGCAGAACCGTCGTACGTTTTGATCGCTTCGCTGAAGGTCAGCTTGATGTTAGAATCCACCGCCACATTGATCGCTGCGTTCTTGGGATCGGAAACGATGGACAGCTTAGCATCCACCAAAACGGGAGCCTTGGTCACGTTTTTTCCCGTAGTCAGAGTGGAGGGGCGTTTTTCATAGGTGATGTTGTCGGCGTTGGCAGCCATGACCGATACGGTGCCGGTTCCACGGAAAGCGGCGCCCGAACCGTTGACGGTGGCTCTGCTTACGGTGGAGGCGGAATCCACGAAGATATCGGCGTTGGAAGCGCCGGAAGCTACGGTCAGCGCCGCTACTTTGGCGTCGGAAAGCGTCAGGGACGCACCGGAGCCCGCGACGGAAAGGTCGGAAAAGGTGCCGGTGAGAGAGGCGCGCACGTCCTTGGCGACGCTGACGGATTCAAAACCGGTGGAATACAATCCGGTACCGGTGATGCTGCTGGTACTCAGCGCTCCGTCGCTGGACAGAGCAGTAGATTTAATCGAGGTTTCGCCTTTGGCGATCAATTCGCCGCCGTCGCCCTTCATCTGCGCGTTAGCGATGCGGGAGTTGGTTGCGGTTACTGTGCCGCTTCCCGCCATGCTCAGACTGCCCAAAACCACGCAGTTATTGATAGCTACGTTGCTCCTGGAGTTTGCAGGAAGGGAGATGCCGTTGGAATAGATGGCGTCCCGGAACGTTTCGGAGCCGGTGACGGTGGGAGTTGTCTTAACGATGTTTTCTTTTTCCATCAGCTTGCAGACGATGACCACCGCCTGCGCTCTGGTGAGTTTGCCTGAGGGGTCTAATTTTACGTTGGTATCCGTTCCGGTGCCTGTGATATAACCCTTGCCCACGGCGCGCGCCATGGCGTCTGTTGCCCAGGAGGATACGGAGGACGCGTCCTTGTATTTGGCGAGGCTTGCGCCTTTTCCATAGGTGGGAACGATGCGGGACAGCATCACGGCGGCTTCCTGTCGGGTGATGGAAGCCGTAGGCTTGAAGGTGCCGTTGTCGTAGCCGGCGGCATAGCCGGCAGCCACTGCCTTTTGTACGGCGTTGTAATACCAGGAACTGGTCTTCACATCGGAGAAGCTGATGGCGGCTGTGGCGTTATTGCCCAGCACGGCGTTCAGCATATGGGAAAACTCTGCGCGGCTGACGGTGGCGTTAGGCCGGAAGGTGCCGTCGTCATAGCCGGAAACCAGCTTCTTTTCAATCGCCGTGGTTATGTAAGGCTTTGCCCAGTGATTGGCCACGTCCTTCGGTACGGCGGCCGCACCGTAGACGAAAGAGCCGCGGTCAAGGCCTGGAATCACAGCGGAACTCAGCACCAAAGCGGCGGCGCACAGGCTGCAGAGCGCTCTCCTCAGTTTCTTTTTTTTCATGATGTCACCCCTTCTTTTTGTCTTTTTTATAAGACTGCGCAAACGGAATATTTGTTCCGTGAAAACCATAGATATGTTTTATTTATCATACCATAATTTATAAGGAGGTTCAATCGATAACGGGCGACGCAATGAGATTGTAACAATTTGACTTCCGGGGACGGATGGGATATAATAACTTGTTATATTGCGGACTTTTGCAGCAACGAAAGCCGCAGGTAAATTACCCGCAGAGACGGTGCGAAAAACCCTGCGGAAAAACGAAAGGAAAAAGAAGTTAACCATGAACGACGGAGATATACGAATAGCCATTGCCATTGCATGTCTGATTGCCATGTCGGCCTATTTTTCGGCTACGGAGACCGCCTTTTCGGCGTTGAACCGAATCAAATTGAAAAGCCTGGCGGAAGCCGGAAACAAAAGGGCGGCTTTAGCGTTGAAACTGGCGGAAAAATACGATACGATTCTCTCCACCATTCTCATCGGAAACAACATCGTCAATATTGTGGCGTCTTCCATCGCCACGGTGCTGTTTGTTTCTCTTCTGGGGCCGGTGCTGGGCGTTCCCGTATCCACCATAGCCATGACCGTTCTGGTTTTGATCTTCGGTGAAATTTCTCCCAAGAGCATCGCCAAGGATATTCCGGAAAAGTTCGCCATGATGTCGGCGCCGCTGCTGAATGTGCTGACGGTGTTTCTGACGCCGTTGAACTGGCTGTTTTCCATGTGGAAGGTGCTGCTGAACAAGCTGTTTCAGGTGTCGGCTGACCACGGCGTTACCGAGGAGGAAATTCTGACCATGGTATACGAAGCGGAAAGCGGCGGAAAAATTGACCAGGAAGAAGGGGAGATGATCCGCAGCGTCATGAGCTTCGATGATCTGGCGGCGGAGGATATTCTGACGCCCAGAGTGGACGTGGTCTTTATCCAGCAGGATGCTTCCAACGAACAGATCGCTGAGGTTTTCGAGGAAAGCGGCTATTCCCGCGTGCCGGTTTACGGCGACGATCTGGACGACATCATCGGCATCTTAAATCAAAAGGATTTCTTCATGCAGATGATGATGAAGGGGGCGAAGTTAGAGGATACGGTAACCGTGCCGGTATTCGTGGCGCCCTCGGTGAAGATCGGCAAGCTGATGAGCATTTTGAAGGAAAAGAAATGTCATCTGGCCATCGTGGTGGACGAATACGGCGGCGTGGAGGGCATCGTAACCTTAGAGGATATCATCGAAGAGCTGGTGGGCGAAATCTGGGACGAATACGATGAAATCGTGGAGGAAATCGTTCAGACGGCTCCCGATGCGTATCAGGTCAAGGGAAACGCCAGCGTGACCAAATTGTTCGAACTTTTAGGCTTCGACGAAGAACTGGACGTGGTATCCGTCAGCGGATGGATTTCTCAGGAGCTGGGCAAGATCCCCCAGCAGGGCGACCGGCTGGATTATCGAAACGTGCAGGTGGAAGTGACAGGGGCAGAGGATCGCAGAGTGACGGAGGCGCGCATTACGGTGCTGCCTCAGGAGGAAGAAGAAGGGGAAGAATAGGGTATGTTTGAACTGTGGAAGGCGGCCTTTTTAGGCGTTGTAGAGGGGATTACGGAGTGGCTTCCCATCAGCAGTACGGGCCATATGATTCTGGTCAACGAGTTTGTAAAGCTGCAGGTGAGCGAGAACTTCTGGAACATGTTTGTAGTGGTCATCCAGCTGGGAGCCATTTTAGCGGTGGTGGTGATCTACTGGAATAAAATTTTCCCTTTTTCTCTGAAAAAGGGAAAACCGTTCATCAAAAAGGACATCTTTGAAATGTGGTTTAAAATCATCGTGGGCGTGCTGCCGGCGGCCGTGGTGGGAATTCCGCTGGACGATTTCATGGAGGAACACCTGAATAATTACCAGGTGGTTTCCATAGCGCTGATCGTTTACGGCGTCGTGTTCATCCTCATGGAAAACCGCAACAAGCGAAAGCGGTTTGAAATTACCCATATGTCCCAGATGACCTACGGCACAGCTTTTAAGATCGGATGTTTTCAGGTGTTGTCCCTGATTCCCGGCACGTCCCGTTCCGGCTCCACCATCATCGGAGGTATGGCCTGCGGCGCATCCCGCACGGTTTCTGCAGAGTTTACTTTCTACCTGGCCATCCCCGTGATGTTCGGCGCAAGCCTCTTGAAGCTGTTGAAATTCGGTCTTCACTTCAGCGCCATGGAGGTGCAGATTCTGGCGGTGGGCATGATCGTGGCCTTTCTGGTCTCCATCTTCGCCATTCGCTTCTTAATGAGCTACATCAAAAAGTACGATTTCAAGGCCTTCGGATATTATCGCATCGCACTGGGATTGCTGGTGCTGGGATATTTCATGCTGATGGGTTAAAGCAGGAGGAATTCATGGGAATCTTTCAGAAATTATTTCAGAAGAATACGGCTTCCGCGCCGGACGGCTCGGCTGCCGCATCGGAGACGGATCAGAAACTGCGGGCGATGATTTTGGGCGGAAGCGGAACGGATTGCCTGAACCCTTCCTCCGGGGAAAACGCCTTCGGCTGTAGCGGCTGCAGCGGCTGCGGCGGCGACTGCGACCCTGCCTCCTGCGGTCAGAATGCGGCTGCGTCGGCGCAGGGCGGCGAAACCGTCCAACCCCTGGGTCTTTCTGCCATCATTCACACCTTTGAGAAGTTTTATCCGGGACAGACGTCACCGCTGCGGTTGACGCCTGAAATCCCATGGGAAGAAGGGGGAAGGGAGCCGCTTTCGGAGGTTCGCGTGTACGACGGAAGGACGTACTTTCATTTGGTGACCTGCGGCTTGTCGGAGCTGTACGAAAAGGAAAGCGATAACGCGGCCTACAGTGGATACGGATTGGAATTTACCGTGAAGCTGAAAAAGGAAGGTCTGGGAACGACGCCGGAGGAAATCAACGGCCAGCTTCGTCACATGGCCGACATTCTCCAGTCGCTGGCTCGTCAGGTGTTTGCCGAGGATCGGGTCTTTACGCCGGAGGAATACATCGAGCTGGGCGATGGAGAGGGTCTGGATCGGAATAAGAGTTCCAATATCGTGGGTTTTATTACGCGGCTGGACGACGCCGGCGTGGTGGAAACGCCCAATGGCTGGGTGAAGTTCACTGAATTGATCGGCGTGACGGAGGCGGAGATTCAGGGTATGAAAAACGGTTGGATTTCTGTAGACCAGATGTATCAGGCGCTGGGAAGCGACTGGACGGATTTCTGCCGCGGCAGCATGATGTAAAAGAGCGTGAAAAAAGCCGGAGATTTCCGGCTTTTGTCGTTTCTCAGAGAACTTTCGCTGTTCAGCACGCGTCTGCTTCGGCGCATATTTGCGTCAGCGCGTCCTTAATTTGTGAGAATATGAACCACATCGTTTAAGGTGGAGCCGGCGGGAATATAAAAACTGCCGGCGCGCAGCTTCGTTTCTGCGTTGGCCGCAGTCACGGCGCTGAGAAATTCCTGCTGGCTGGGAATGACGCCTGCGTTGGATAAAATGGAGGCGATGGAAGCGCTGTAAGCGCCTGCGGGAATTTCCACCGTGCGATCCACGGCGGTCTTAAATTCTGTGGATTCCGGCTGTGGCTGGGGATCCGGCTGCGGCGGATTGACGCTGTTTTGGGAGTCACCGCCCTGGGGCGCAGTCTGCTCCGGCTGCTGCTCATCTTGCTGCTGTTCGTCGGACTGCCCTTGCTGTTCATCCGGTTGGTCTAACGGCTCCTGCTGTTCCTGCTGCAGAAGCTCTTGCTGCTCCTGTTCCTGACGCATCTCCGCAGCCAGCTGTTCCGGATACGTTATGATGGAATCAATCTGGCGGGTGATGATGAAACCGGCCACGGCTAAGATGGCGAAAGCCACGATGATGTCGTTTTTGTCGTAAAAAATATCCTTTAATTTTTCTAACATGGTGTTTCCCTATCCCTTTCTGTCATATTTAATCTATCACAAACGAAAGTTGCCGACAAGATAAAATTCTAAGACAAAGCGGGAAATCCTTTGCCCGGGGGATATAAATGGGGTATAATGTTGTTACCCCGCGACTGGCAAGCGATAGCGCAGACAGAGTGGTGGTAACACAGATACCATAAGCCTTAGCGATTGGCAAGCCGAAGGCGCAGACAGAGCTTAGTCCATATGGTATAATAGTTTCAACCACTGACCTGCGGCGTTGCCGCAAGGAAGAAACTATTGCACCATATCCAACATTGCGCCAACGGCGCCAAGATCGGAAGGATATGGTATAATAGTAACTACCGCTGTGGAGGATATATATGATTCAACTACCGATAACAGAAAACGAGCAGCAGCAGCGTCTGGATCGCTTTTTGAAAAAATATTTCAGAAACGCACCGCTGAGCCGAATCTATAAGATGATCCGTAAAGACGTAAAAGTCAACGGAAGGCGAGCCAAAGAGGACGCCCAGTTACAGCTGGGGGACGTGGTTACCGTGTTCATAGGCGAGGAGGAGGCGGAAGTTCTTTCCGCCAGACCGGCCGCCGTCAAGGCTAAGCGGCAGTTTAAGATTCTGTTCGAGGACGAGAATGTGCTGCTTTTGGAAAAACCCTACGGCCTTTTGGTACACGGTGATGCAACGGAGAAGAAAAACACTCTGGCAAACCAGGCGGTGGACTATCTCATCGAAACCGGCGCTTACGTGCCGCGCAGAGAGAAGACCTTCGTTCCGTCGCCGGCAAACCGGCTGGATCGCAATACCACGGGCATTGTGATCTTCGGAAAAAACGCTTTGGCTTTGCAGGCGCTGAACCGGATGCTGCGGGAGAAGGATTACATAGAAAAATACTATCTTACCGCAGTGAAGGGGTCGCTTTCGGAAGAACTTCATTTGAAAGGCTATCTTGAAAAGGATGAAAGAAAAAACCAGGTGCGTATCTTACAGGAGCAGGTGGAGGGAAGCCGCGCCATCGAGACGAAAGCACGTCCGATAAAAGAAGGCTCCGGCTGCACGCTGGTGGAGGTTCAGCTGATCACCGGCCGAACCCATCAGATTCGCGCCCATTTAAGCAGTGTGGGATACCCCGTCATTGGAGACGAAAAGTATGGCGATTCCCGCCTGAACGATAAAATACGGAAGCAGTACGGCTTATCCAGTCAGTTTCTGCACGCTTACCGGCTTCGGTTTGCCGACGGACTTCCGCCGCTTTCTTATCTGAAGGGCAGAGAGTTTGTCGCGCCGCTGCCGCCTCTGCTGCAAACGGTGGAGGAAGGGCTGTTTGAGGGCGGCCGTTGCCGCAAAGTGCAGCCGGGAGAAAAAAACGCAGCGAAGCGAAATAGAAATACGAAAAAAAGGGAATCATAAGGGAGGAACGAAAATGAGTGAAGAATTGAAGGAGTGGATTAAGGATATCGCCATCGCATTGGTCATCGGTCTGATTCTGATTCAGTTTATCAAGCCAACCATCGTGAAAGAACATTCCATGGAGCCGACGCTGCAGGAAAACGATTACATCTTTCTCAGCCGTCAGTCGTATTCGCTTCTGGGTGAACCCGAGCGCGGCGATATCGTGGTGTTCCACAGCGATCTGAAAACTGTGGACGGAAAGGAGAAGGCTCTGGTAAAGAGAGTCATCGGCCTTCCCGGAGATACGATCAGCATCACCGGCGGCATTGTCTATATCAATGGAGAAGCGCTGACCGAGGACTACACCAGGGACGGATATACCGATACGGAAATGGAGGAGATCACCGTTCCGGAGGGCGAGCTGTTCTGCATGGGCGACAACCGGCAAAACAGCATCGACAGCCGTGACGGCAGCGTGGGATGTATTCCCATCGATCAGGTGATCGGTAAAGCGGTACTCCGTCTGTATCCCTTCGATAAAATCACTGTGTTCTAATACGGAGAAAACAGAGGAACGGCGCATGATAAGAAAGATAGCCGGCAGGGCGCTGGCGGCGGCTTTGGGAGTTGCATTGGGATTTGCGGCGACAACCCTTCGGATGCCGGTGGAAACCGCGGGAGGTTCGGTGCTGGCGGATCGGATTGCCTATAGCGCCGGCAGGATTCCCCAGCGAGGGGATCTGGTCGTCGTGGAAAACACCGTGTTCACCGAAAGCGGCGACGGGATGCGCCTGATGCTGCGGGTTGTCGGATTGCCGGGAGATCGGGTGCAGATTCGGTCGGGACGGCTTCTGGTCAACGGGGAGGACATGACGGATGCGCTGTCGGCAAAACAGGCGCTTGCAGAGGATATGGAGACGGTGATCGTCAAAGAAGAAAGCCTGTTTCTTCTCAGCACCCAGGGAAGCGATCATCTGGACAGCCGCAGCGAAGCGGTGGGGCAGGTGGCTTTTGAGGACGTCTGGGGAAGGGTTTGTTTTATGTTTGAAAGAGAAAGAAAGGAGAACCGCCATGGGACAGCGGAAGTTGCTGGCCAGCAATAAAAAGGCGCGTCACGATTATTTCATCGAAGAGGTTTACGAGGCCGGCCTGGCGCTGACGGGAACGGAAATCAAGTCCGTGCGTCAGGGGCGTTTGAATTTAAAAGAAAGCTACGCTAAAATCCAGGGCGGCGAGGTTTTCATCTACAATATGCATATCAGTCCTTACGAACAGGGAAACCGCTACAACGTGGATCCGCTGCGGGAGCGAAAGCTGCTCTTACATAAGCAGGAGATCCGAAAGCTGATCGGCTATACTACACAGAAGGGACTGACGCTGGTGCCGCTTCAGGTGTATCTTAACGACAGGGGGCTGGTGAAGATGGAAATCGCCGTGGCGCGAGGCAAAAAACTGTACGATAAGCGAGAGGATATGGCGAAAAAGGACGCCGGCCGGCGCATGGAACGCATGATGAAAAACCGGTAGCGCCGGCAGATGCCCGCGATTGTCGGGGGCTGTCCGTGATTGCGATGGTATCGTGGAACATATGGGACTGCGGTTTGCAAAAGGAACCGGCAGTCCTTTTTTTGAAAAACAATATAAAATTATCGAAAAACGATAAAAATATATTGACAAACAGGGATATCAGTCGTATATTAGAGGTACGAAAGGGCATTTGAGGAAAGGAAAGGAATCTCGTTATGCAATGGAATTCGGATCGATCTTTGAAATTATCCATCTGGTGTACCAGACTGGCCATGGCAATGGTGGTGATCTGCGGCCTGCTATCCAATCGCATTGTGGATTGGTACATTCAGGTGGCACAGCGGCCGTCGGCGCTTTATCAACCGCTGATGATTACGCTTTTGGTCTGCTGTATTCCCGCTGTCGGCGCGCTGTTCTGGCTTCACAGGCTGCTTTTAAATATCGGGCAGGGGCGGGTGTTCATCGATGAGAACGTGACGCTTTTGCGGCGGATTTCCTGGTGCTGTTTTCTGGCGGCGGCCATTACTCTGATATCGTCCCGTTTCTATCTGGTATTTCTTCTGATCAGCATCGCGGCTGCTTTTATGGGTTTGATTCTGCGGGTGGTGAAGAACGTCATCCAGCAGGCCGTCGCCCTGCAGGCGGAAAACGAGCTGACCATTTGACGGAAAGGGGAAATGTGATGGCGATTATGGTAAATCTGGACGTGGTGATGGCGAAAAAGAAAATCGGTGCCGGCCAACTGGCGGAGCTGATCGACATTACGCCGGCCAATCTGTCCGTTTTGAAAAACAACAAGGCAAAGGCCATCCGCTTTTCCACATTGGAGGCGCTTTGCAGAGAGCTGGACTGCCAGCCGGGGGATATTTTAGAGTACGTCGAAGACGAAGATTAGAGATGAAATGAGAGAATCAGGGGAGGTAACTATGGATACAAAAAAGGAGCGTCTTGCCGCGTCTGAAATTGTAAAAAAATATGATTATTGGGTTATTTTTCTTATCGCTTTTCTGTATGTGCGATGGGATTTGCTGTGGTTTGGGAACGGACTGGGGGTTGCCCTGTTCGCTCTGTTATTTTGCGCCTTTGTAAAATGGCGGTTGGGAACGGTGCCCCAGGAACGCGCGCGAGCCGCCCGTCCGTGGCTTTTCGTCATCGCCGCTTCCGCTTTTCAGGCGGTGTGGTTTGATTACACCCCTGTGGGTTGGGTCAACATGGTGTTTCTCAGCGTCTGTACCATGTACTGGATGATGATCCTCTCCGGCCGGCGGCTGTCAGAGGAAATCGCTTTTTATCTTCCCATAGATCTGCTCTGCCAGATGGTTCGCGTACCCTTCGCCAATTTTGGACGGTTCTTCGGCGCTGTCTTTCGGACGCGGTACTATCGTCAGGATATCGGCGAACAAGCGACGGACTCGCTTCAGAACCATGCGGCAGATTCGCCGCAATGCTTCGCTGAGCAAACATCCCCGCGCTGGAAGAGTACAGTGCTTCGCAACGCCCTGTGGATCGGCTTTGCCCTGTGTTTCGCGGCGCCGCTGTTTCTGGTGGTTCTGAATTTGCTGGCGGCGGCCGACGACGGATTCATGCGGCTGGTGGGCAGCCTGACGGATTTCGTTTCCCGGTGGTTTCACGACTTTTTCACCGTCAGCCTGGCGGAAACCATTTTGGACGGCGTGCTGGCCATTCCAGTGGCGGCGTATCTGTTCGGCGCTCTGTGGGGTAATGTTCGCCCCGCTGTAGCAAAAGGGTGGGTGAAACAGGAATCGGTGGATCGGTGGACAACTGCTATGCGCTTTGTTCCCAAACTGGCAGTCTATACGGCCATGTGGCTGTTCTTAGGCGCGTACCTGCTGTTCCTTCTTTTACAGGCCGGTCATCTGCTGACGGCGTGTAACGTGGGACTGCCTCACGCCACCACCTATTCGGCCTTCGCCCGGGAGGGATTCTTTGAACTGTGCGCCGTCTGCGCCATCAATCTGGGGATTCTGGCGGCCGTCTGGATGTTCTGCGTTCGGGAGGAAGGAAAGACCCCTCGGACGCTGCGGATATTTTCGGTGATCCTGTCGCTGCAAACGGTGTTTTTAGCCATTACCGCGCAGGTGAAGATGGGACTGTATATTCAGGCCTACGGGTTGACCCGACTGCGAATCTACACCACCTGGTTTATGATCTGGCTGATCGCGGTGTTCCTTCTGCTTGCAGCGGCGCAGCTGCGCAAAATTCCCGCAGCGAAGCTGCTTGTGATTCTATCGGTAGTCATGTTTCTGATTTTAGGCTATGCCGATGTGGACGCCCTCGTGGTGCGGGAAAATCTGGCGCGGTATGACGATGGGCGGATATCTGCGGAGGAATTGCACGTGGAAGGCCTGGCCTACCTGTCCGACGACGCCATGCTGGAGCTTTTGTCATACTGCCGCGGGGAAGGCGGCGGTGATTCCCAGCGGAGGCAGCAGTTGACGCAGGAGATTTGGCGGGTGGCATCGGATCGGCGGAGGATGGAAACGCAGGACGATTGGTACCATTGGAACGGTGGGGCATTGCGGTTAAAATACCAGTGGAATCAAATGGGACTGTAAATTTTCAGAACTGTGAATTTCCTGTGAACGCAATTGATTTTGAAAAGCGCGTATGCTACAATGAAATAGTTATCATACGCGCTTTTTCAGTGATTTGGCGCATTCGATGAAAGGAAATGGATCCATGGAAAAAGTAACATTTAAAATCGTATCCGCCCAGGAGGACTATAAGGCGCTGTTGAAGTACAATATGTTCCGCAAAAAGACAGTACCCGTAGCCGGAGCGATAGGCACCGCGATTGCTGTGGTTGCCCTGGCGGGAAGCGCTTTGCACCTCTTTCCCATACCGATGATTCTGTATTATTTCTCCATCGCGTGGCTGCTTCTGGTGGGCTTCTTTGCCATCACCATCTTCAGTCAGGTGAGGGGTACGTCCAAGGCTGCTCAGGCGCTGGAGGTGCTATTAAGGAAATTGGAAAGCGGGAAAACGGCAATTTTGGACGGGGTGAAAGAAACGGAGCCGGAGGTGTACGTCCCATGA
>CANEEC010000047.1 GCA_947426455.1 uncultured Clostridia bacterium
GGAATACGACGCTTGTGTAAATCAAAAGCTGCGGCAGCGTCTTTGCCATGTACAACAGATGATGGCCGCTGCCCATGAGAACGGAAATGCCCCAATACATGAACGAATAGGCCACCATGGAAACCGCTCCTACGATCAATATGGACGCGGCGCTGTTTTTATAGACCAGATGCCTGGTCAGCATGATTGTCAGCGTGAGAAAGAAATAGCACAATGCCGCAATCCCGATCATCTGACCGAAGAAAATATCCTGCAGCAGTCCGGCGATCACGCCCATGGTCAAACCCATATATCCTTCGCTTCTCAAAGCCACCGTCACGGTGAGGCAAAGCAGCAGATTCGGCGTGCAGGAAAACAGACTGAACTGCGGAAAAACCGTACTTTGGAGAAAGAAGGTCACCAAATACACGGGAATGATATACCTGTATTTTAACTTCACCGCTCTCCCCTCCGTTTATCTTCCAGACAACACCATGACCTTCTGGATGTTTTTAAAGTCCACCGCCGTATCCAGTATGACTTCTTTCAGCAGTGAATCCGTATTAACCACGACTTCGCTGATCTTCCCGATCACGATACCGGCCGGATAGATGCCGATACCGGAGGTCACCACGGTATCGCCCTCGATCACCGACGCTTCGGAATCCAGCATGTATCCCTTCAAGCCGCCAAGACCGTCGCCGGTCAAAATTCCAAGATAGCTTTCGTCGCTGTCCCGGAACACCTGAAAGCTCACGTTATTCATTTCATCGATGACGGAAATCACCTTCGCCCAGTCGCTGCCCACTTCATAGACGCGGCCGATCAGGCCGTCGCCGTTGATAACCATGGCATCCTTTTCCACGCCCTGGTCCGTTCCCACGTTGATGGTGAAGATGTTAAACCAGTTGGAACCGTCCATAGAAATCACGTCGCCCGTCACATAGGATCGGCTGTTTTGAACGCTTTCGTAGTGAAGCGCCTGTGACAGCTGCCGCAGCTGTGCCAGCTCCTGATCGGAAAACTGCTGCAGAATCAGCTCCTGTTTCAGCTCGGCTACCTCCGCCTCCAGACGTTCGTTTTCCTTTGCGATGCTGCGGAAGGAAAGAAGGTTGCGAAATCCGTTGGAAATTCCGCTGGCAGCGTTGGAGACCGGCTCCTGTATCTTCGTTACCACGCCGATGATGGCTCTCCCCACGGGGGAGCTATTTCCCAGATGAAGAAAAGAGGACACCAAAAGGATCACCAAAGCCAGCGCCACGGCGATCAATGCGGTTATCACTGCATGTTCTTTCAACCATTTCTTCAAAATAACTTACCTCTCGTTTTCCCATTCCCTATGGCGCATCAATACCGCTTACCGCCGTACACGTAGCGCTTGGTTCTTTCGATGTTTTCCACGCTTCGGCCGGTACCCTCGGCAACGGCTTCCAGCGCATTATCGGCAACGATTACCTTCATTCCCGTCTGATTTTCAATCAGGCGATCCAATCCTCTCAGAAGAGCGCCGCCGCCGGCCAGCATCATTCCGCTGTTGACGATATCCGCAGCAAGTTCCGGCGGCGTCTGTTCCAGCGTACTCTTGATAGCGTCCATAATCAGGGAGATGGGTTCTTTTAACGCCTCCATGATATCGTGGGCGCGAACGGTAACCGTCTTGGGAAGTCCGGTGATAATATCCCGACCCTTGGCCTGCATTTCCAAAACCGCATCCGGATCCGTCAGCGCAGAGGGATCTACACAGCCTATGGTTTTCTTAATATCCTCCGCCGTCTTATCACCGATCATCAGATTGTAAGTCTTTCTCACATAGGCCACGATGGCCTCGTCCATTTTATCGCCGGCGCAGCGCAGAGACGTACTGGTGACAGTGCCGCCCAAGGCAATCACCGCGATATCGGAAGTGCCGCCGCCGATATCCGCAATCATACAACCCCGGGCATCGTCCACAGCCAGATTGGAACCGATGGCAGCCGCCATAGGCTCCGACATGATGTACACGTCCTTCGCGCCCATCTGGCGAACCACTTCGTCCACAGCTCTCTTTTCCACCTCCGTAACGCCGGAGGGAACGCCTACGACTACGCGCAGCTGCGTAAACGCACCGCTTTTCGTTATGGCCTTCTGGATAAATTCCTTCAGCATGGTCTGAGTCATGACAAAGTCGGAGATCACGCCGTCCTTCAGCGGGCGAACCACTCGAATATTTCCCGGCGCTCTCCCTAACATCTCCTTGGCTTCTCTTCCCACACCCAAAATGGTATTGGTATTGGTATCCACTGCGATTACGGAGGGTTCATTTAATATGATTCCCTTATCCTTGCTATAAATCAAAGTATTTGCTGTTCCCAAGTCAATTCCTAAATCCTGTTTGAAAATCATAACTACATATCCCTTTCTTCACTTCGCTGTATTCTTACAGGCAGTTTGCCCGCATTACATCCATTCTTTTTCTCTCATGCTGATATAAACTCCATCGCCGATGATGATGTGATCCAGCAAACGAATTCCCAAAATTTCACCGGATTCAATCAAGCGCTGTGTCAGTTCCCTGTCCGCCTGCGACGGCTCGGGATTCCCGCTGGGATGGTTATGCGCCAGAATCACAGCCGATGCGCTCCTTCTCACCGCATTGTGAAAGACCTCTCGGGGAGTTACGATGGAAGAATTCAAATTTCCCACGGACACGTTTTCTATGGATAAAATCTCATTTTTTGTATTCAGGTAAACCGCCTGCACCGTCTCTTTTTTCAGAGTTCTCATCTGCTCCATAAACAGATTCGCCACCTGTTTGGAATTTTCAATGGCAATTCGCTTCTGTCTGGGAGCCGCGGCAATCCGCCTTCCCAATTCAACGGCGGCACTCAAAGACGCAGCCGTAGCGGTACCAATTCCCTGAATCCGGCAAAAATCCTCCATCTCCATAGCACCCAAGGAAGCGATTCCGTCCTCCTGGGTCAAAATTGCCTCCGCCAGTGACATTGCGGATTTCTCCCGCGTTCCGACTCTGACGATCAAAGCCAAAAGCTCCGCGTTGGACAGCATTTTTACACCGTACCGCATCAGCTTCTCTCTGGGTCGTTCCGAGACCGGCCACTGTTTCAAACTCATGCTTCCGTTCCTTTCCGGAACCCTTGTCTTTCATTTTACCGCGACGTCAGGTCTATGGTTCCCTGAGAAAGCTCCTTCCACTCTTTCACGATTCGCTTCCACGGAAACCCCACCACGTTGTCGTAATCGCCTTCGATGTGATCCACCTGACCGTGGAACCCGCCCTGAATGGCATAGGCTCCCGCCTTGTCCCAGACCTCGCCGCTGGCGATATAATCGGCGATCTGCCGATCGCTGTAATCCCTGAAATACACCTTTGTGGTTTCAGCAAACACTTTTCGCTGCACCGTGCCCTGACGGATCATCGCCACGCCGGTAATGACGTGATGCCAGCGATTTCGCAGTCTTCTCAGCATGTCCCATGCCTCTGCTTCATCTCGGGGTTTTCCCATGATCCTGTCACAGCAAACCACCGTATCCGCAGCGATCAACCATGTATCCTTTCCCGACAGTACCTGTCGCTCTACCCAAAGAGCCTTTTTCAACGCCAGATACATCACCGTCTGTCTTGGGGACAGGGCAGAAGAAACCGTTTCGTCCACATCCGGTTTTATGATTTCCGGTTCGATTCCGTTTTGTCTCATCATTTCAATTCGACGGGGTGAACCGGACGCCAATACGATCCGAATGTCTTCCATAATCTCTCTCCATTTACAAAAAATTTTTTCCTCTCAGAAAAAATCCGATACATTGTTTTATTGTAGCATTTTTTACACATCAATTCAAGGCGAAAACTTTGAAAATCCACCTATAATCCGCCGAATTTGTGCCATACTAATTTTCGTACAGAACGTACAGAGGAGGTAAATGAAATGAGCAAGATCAATGAATCCATCGAATGTTCCGTTCAGAAGTGTAAGTTCCACAATGGAACACAGAATTATTGCACGCTGAACACGATCCACGTAGGCACTCACGAATTGGATCCTACCATGGATCAATGCACTGACTGTCAATCCTTCCAGTGCAAATAGGACTTTCGCATTTGCGGCAAAAGCAGTTCTGTTTCGAGCTGCTTTTGTCTTTTTTTGAAAAACAAAGTTCCTTTTACTTTAAATCGATAAACAGGCGAACCGGCGTTTACATCCATCGCCCTTCCTTTCCCATATATTCCGTTTCCGGAAATTCTCGTCTCCACCGCTGCAGCGTCTCCATGCACCGGTGTCTGCCGGCGTTGGTATCCCGGAGCCGGATAAAGGTCTCTTCCAAAATCGGCCATCGTCCGTAAAATCCGAAATCCACATTTTTTGTCCATTGCAAAAGTTCCAACAGCAATTCTCCTGTGGATCGTTCTCTCTTCGGACAAGGAACGTAAGCGAAACGCACGGAATCCGTATCTTCATGATAAAATACGGTGTTTTCGTCGATGAGAAAGGTGGATGCCAAAACCATCTGTTCCTCCGCCTGCTCTACGGCCTGCAATACCAGCCACATCATCTTCAGATATGTGGGAAGAAATATCTGTCTGCCGTTCCCGCCTCGCTTTACCGCCGCATCCAATCGCTCGCAACCGTTGATGCGATAGACAAAAATCCGGCTCTCATCACAGCGGTCGATTTTACGAAGCTCCAAAAACGGTTTTTTGCCAAGGGCAATCACCTGCAAAACGTAATTGCGTCCCAAAAGCGCATCGGTCTTTATGCGTCGCTTTACAACCTGATCTCCCGCTTCCCAGACCTGATTCACTTTTCTTCCTCCGTCATACAGACCATACAGGGCGTATACCCCTGCTGCCGTGCCACATCCACAACCGTGCGCTTTCGCTGTCCGCCGGTGGTTTTGCAGTCCGCCCTGTGATATCGTTTTCCCCAGCTGGGAAAAATCCAAACGCTGTTTTGATCTTCACCCGCATACGTCCTCGCACAGAAACGAAGCCTGTCGGAAAACGCTCCGCCGCCATTTCCCCTTCCTACAGTCCAGCCGCACTTCATCGTACAGAAAAAATCGCGTTCATCCCCGAAAACTTGCGAAACCAAATCGCCGTCTACAACGCCTTCCACGGAACATAGCCGCAGCATCTCATCCTCCAATTCCTCGAAGACCTGCCACCGGATTTTCTGTTCTAAAAACAACCGCTCCACCCGCTCTGTTTCCGGCTGCATCGCCGCCTGAACGCTGCTTTTGGACATTTGCTGAAAGCCGCAGTACAAAACGCTTTCCGAAAGCTGCAGGAAGCGAAACGCTCCCGCCATAGCCATGATGAGAAAGAGAAAAATGGGAAGCAGGATACAGGCCTCCACCATCATGCTGCCTCTTCGCTTGTCATTCATAGCAGCTTTCCCCTTCACATTCCCATATTCCCTCTCGTCCTGCCACGTCCTTCATCCGCGCGGATATATTCCACTGAAATCCCGCGCAGCATTCCTCTAAGCTGAATTCCGGATCGATGCTGCGGCTGAGGTTCAACTGCACCAAATCCATCATTCGAATCAGCTTCGTCCTCTGCGGCCGCAGCAGCAAAAGCACGTGAAGATGGTCTTTATACGACATTTCCCCCGTATCTGAAACGGATTCTTCTCCATGATCCGTCATATTTTCCGCGGTTTTCCACTGACCCGGAGACTTTAAGGGAGGAATGGATTCCCCTTGCAGCAGCCGCTTTACATCGCTTCCGGCCTCCAGAGCTGAAACGGAAGCCGCTATGACGCCAAAGGCTACGGGATACGGTACGGGCGCCATGGCCGCAGCCATGGCGCCGATCCACTGCTGCATGGCCTCATCCCTGTAAATAGCGGCTAAATTCAAAGCCGTTCGAAGAAAGAACAGATCTCGTTTCGTCTTTTCAAAATTTTTTTCATCAGACAGCTGTCCCTGCAAAAGATATTCTAATTCACACAAAAACCATCCTTCCCTTTCATCCTTATAGCTGCCGAAATAATGCAGTGCGTACAGGTCCGTATAAAGAGAAGACTGAATGAACTCGCCCCATTGGCCAAAGTCCCAGCGCAGAACATCCCAGACGCCCTCCGAAGAAGATAAATCCAGTTGACGAGAGGGCAGCTTCTCTATGATTTCTTTATCATCCAGGATATTTCCTCCACGCAGTTTCACAGAATCCATCAGCTTCTGTCCCTCGGCTTCTCGTTTTTTCCTGTCTTTTTCCAGCTGTTCCGACTTCCTCTGCAGTTCACTTTCTTCGCTTTGTCCGTGTTCCCCGGCAGCGCCCGCCGCAGAAGCTGCGGACGCATTCGCCGCGGCCTGAACGACTTTGAGAGAACGCTGCACCTTGATTTCTCCGGCGCTTTCCCCCTTTGTCATCCCCTCTCCCGCCAAAGCGATCACCTCTTTCAGCGAATCCACCAGCCTCGTATTCTCTAAAAGATCCGCAACTGTTCCCAGTTCCATCACCGTTCGAAGCTGCTTTTTCCACTGCTCCGGATCCATCAAGGAGTAAGGTTCGGGATTTACCTTCACATTCTCCAGCCGCGCCTTCAACAAACCTGAATTTTCTTCTCCGTTCCAGAAGGGACTGCTGGCCTGTATGTACTGCTTCATGCGCCATTCCAGAAGGGATTCCTCCTTCCATATCCCATAGATGTCGTACTGCTTACTAAGCTGCGGTAAATAATAGGACAGCACTGCTTTCCCCGCGTTTTGTCCATTCCACTCTACGGCGTTTTTCAGAGTTTCACAACGGGCGTTTCCGTACAGGATAAAAAACACGGGAATCAATCCGGCCAGCAGACAGGTTAAAAGCACCGACGCCGATCCTTCCCTTCCGTTACGTTCCCTCATCGTTCTCCCCCTTTTCCCACAATGTCTTCCACTGTCTCCACTTCACCAGCTGATCGTTTCCCCAGGTCTTTTCCTCCTGTATCCGCTGCCGGTGCAGGTTCATCTCCCGTTCCCAACTGCTGTACCAGCGCACCATCATCGAAAATCCACTGATGGCAAAAAGGAGGATCAGGGGGAACAGTATGGCCGCCTCCACCGCAACGAAACCGTCCCTCCCCTTTCTTTTCTTCATGTTAAAACCCGCTTCCCAAGAGTCCATCAAAGGTGGAATCCACAAAGAAGAGGATCTTTTCCTTAAAAACCAATCCCACCGCCACCGCAATACAGATCAGCACCGCCACCTGAACCATTTCCATTCCGCTGCGTTCCGGTTCTACGCGATAATACTTTTCTTCTTCATACACCTTATCCTGATATACCTTTTTCTTTTCCATAAGAAACCTTCCTTTCTCTACATCTCAATCCATACCGGCCCTATGGCCAAAATCAATATCACTGTCAGCAGGAGAAACAGAGGCCCCGCCAACCGCACTTCCATTTCACGGCACCGACTCTCCTTCTGCTTCCACTGGCGTTCCAGCGCGTAATTCCGCTCTGTTTTCAGCTGCTGTACCAGCGATGCCGATCCCCGATTTACGTGATCCGCCAGCATAGTGGAAAACCGTATCAGTTCCGCTACGCCTGTTTCCACGGCATAATCGCACAACAATGTGGTAAGCGGTCTGCGCGTTTCCGCGGCTCGCTGACACAGCACATGAATATCCCGAAACAGTTGTCCCTCTTCTCCTTTCTTCTTCTCTGTCTTTGGGAAGGCTTTCGCCGCCATCTGCAGGGCTTCCGACAGAATCAATCCCGCGTTCATCATCAAAATCAGCTGTTCCATCAAAAGCGGCAGCTGATCCGCCAGCGCCTTTCTCCTGTTTTGTATCTTTCCATCCACCTCCTGAAATTTCCCCCAAAAGCACAAGGCCGTCAAAACCGCGGCAGAAGCTGCGGCGATCCACACTCTGTCGCTTCTAAGGGGCTTTTCCACAATTTTCACTTCCTCCCCTGCCGAGGTTTCCAAAACACCGTTTTCGCCCTCCATATCCCATAACCCGGATTCCACATTGGCCGCTCTCAGCTGCAGCGCCTGTGCTTTTTCCGCCTCCGTCCGGGGCGGAACCACCGTTACCCCAAGAGAAAAACGTGATACGCTGTTTCGAAGCAGCATCGTCACTTTTATGGTCACGTTCTCTCCTTTACCCGTACCTATGCCGTCCACCTGGCCTGTAGGAGAAATTCTGCGGGAGTCGCTGGTCTCATACCTGACGAACACACCGGATTTCAACTGCTGGGGAAATACCAGCGACCCGGAAATTCGATCCCAGCTTTGATTATTTCCCAACATTTCCCCGGAAATATAATCCCTGGCCTCCTTCAACAGAGTCTCATCATCGGATGCCTTTTCCGTCTGTTCTTTTCTTTCTCTCAGGGAAATTTCCTGTTGAAGACCGTCGTATTCCAAAAACAACTTCTTCTCATCCGCTTCTCCTGAGGTATTGAAAAGGGACGCGCAGAGCAAAACCGCTGCAATTCCCATACAAATGCCGTATCGCTTCAAAATCTTCCTTCGCTCTTGAAGAATCCTTTCCTCCAACTGGCCGCTTTTCCAGCTTCCCTGTAAAAGGAACAGCCGCCGGCGCCACTGACTGTGGCTTCCCACGGCCAGATCCATCAGCCGCGCCGCCGTTTTATTCAACGCAGCCTTACCTTTCAGAATTGTCGGTTCCTTCATCGCTCCTCTTTTCTTCACTTTCACATTTATCGCCGCCCTCCTTCCACAATTGCCGTACTCCATGCGGCCGCCGCCAGAAGTCCCGTCAAAGCCGCCGTCATCAGAAGCCGGCCTGCAGCCGTTTCATACAGCGGCATCAGATAATCCGACGTGCTGTTGACCGCCGCCAGAAGCAGGGGAACCACCGCCGTCATCAACGTGAATTCCAACCGCTTCTGTGAGGTCTGCGCCTCTGCTTCCTGCCACAGTTGAAGCCGCCGCAGCATGGCGTCCGATGTTTCGATCATGGCCGCGGGAATATCACCTCCCGTCCTGAGACACAAGCTATAGATCACCGCCACCTGCTTCAATTCCGGAAGTCCGGTTCTCGCAGCAAACTCCGCCAGCAGTCGTCCCTCGGCGGCATTTCCCCGCTCCAGCGTCCGATAGACGTATTCCGTCTCTCCTGCCAACAGGCTTTTTTCGCCATAGGAAAACCGCAGCGTTCGACTGCTTTCTTTCATTCCATCCTTCAAGCCGCCTCCGGCGGCAAAGGCCGACGACAACACGTAAAGCACGTCCCGAAGTTCTTCATACGCCCGGCGCCGCTGCAAATGCAGCCGATGAGCTTCGTAAATCTTCAAGGCCGGATGACATAAAAGCGACGATAAAACCATTCCCAGATAATGGTGATAAAATAACCACCCTAAGGCGGCGAATAAGGAGCCGGATATTAGGAAATAGCGTCCTTTTTCTGCTCTGTCCCATCGATAGTCGGTATATATCGTCTGCGCATCTCCAGTTTCTCCCTGCGATGCAATCCCTTCCCCACCGGCAGCAGACCCTCTTTGGGGGAAAAGCGAAACAGCGTGTTTAATCTGATCTCTCCATCCTCGCACGGCAATACCTCCACAATCTCCATAACTCTGCGCGAACCGTCCCACAGCCGGTCCATATGCACGATGATGTCCATGGCCTCTGCAATCTGAGCGCGAATGGAGTCCACCGGATATTCCACTGCGGACAGGAACATGGCTTCCATGCGCCGCAGCATCCCTGCCGGTGAATTCCCGTGTCCTGTGGACAGAGAACCGTCGTGTCCCGTCTGCATGGCTCCGATCATCTCCACCACCTCGCCGCCGCGAACTTCGCCCACGATGATGCGATCCGGCCTCATGCGGAGGGAGGCTCGAATCAGATCCCCTATGGAAATCCGTCCTTTGCCCTGTACATTGGCGCTTCGCGTCTCCATGCGAACCACGTTTCGCTGACCGCTTTCCACCTGAAGCTCCGCGGAGTCCTCGATGACGATGATTCGCTCCTCTCTGGGAATAAAACCCATGAGCACGCTGAGCATGGTGGTCTTTCCCGAATTGGTGCGGCCGCTGAGAAAGATGTTATATCCGGATGTCACCAGCTCCGCCAGAAACTGCGCTGCTTCACCGGTAATCGTCCCCCAGCGTACCAGATCCTCCATGGTCAGATGGGTCTGGGGAAACCGCCGTATGGTGAGAATCGGCCCCTCCAATGCGATGTTCTTGTAAATAGCGCTGACCCGGGAACCATCCTCCAATCTGGCGTCCAAAATGGGATTGGCCTCGTTGATCTCCCGGTGAACGCCGCTTCCAATGCGTCGGATCAGCTGTTCCAACTGTTCCACCGAATCAAAGGTCTCCGTAAGGCGCACCATCTCGCCGCCCCGTTCCACAAAGATCCGTTCCGGTCCGTTGACCATAATTTCCGTAACCCGAACATCCCGAGCGTAATCGTCCAGAAAATCCAGATCCCGCCGAAGCCGGAAAAACAGTTTTCGTATTACAACACCCTTTTCCTCATGATCGCATGATCTGAGAGCCGGCAGCTTTAACACCGTATCTTCAATGCAGGCGAGAGCCGCGTCGTCCTCCAACTCACCCGCCTCATCGGCCAAACGCTTCTGGCACAACTTTAACAGCGCCTCGTATTTCACATCCTCTCGCAGTTCACGCCACGTCCGCATCTCGGTTCACCGCCATTCGAAACAGCTCCGTCCAGGAGCTTACCAGCCGAACTTCCGTCCCTAAAAATGCTTTGCCTTCTTCCTGCATCCACCTGTGAAGCCGGCTCCAACCCTGTTCATCCCCCTGCGGACGCAGGTAAATACACCGTTTCACCCCCTGTCCAAGTCCCTGACAGCGCGTCATTTCCTCCCGTCCTGTCCACAGGAGAATCAACTTCGCCCGAGAGGCCGTACATAAGACGGACAGGAGCGAGTTCCACTTTTCCGTTTCCAACCGGCACAGCGGGTTGATGTGCGCGAATCCCGGCAGTGAACAGACGCCGTCTGCGAAGGACAAAAACGTCCGAACGTAATCCGCCCGGCAGCCTCCGCCCATCTCCATGCGTTCCAGAGCATAGTACAGCAAGTCCTCCAAAGAGCAGTCCTCCCTTTGCGATCCCTGCTGTGTTTCTTCCGGAAGCTCTGCCGGAAAGCGCTCCAACCCTATGTAAAGCACCGTGCCGTCGATTTTGTGAGCCAACTCCCAGGCAATCCGGCGGCTTTGTCCCCTCTCGCTCTCCCATGCGCCCAAAACCATTACCGGAACGATGTTCTTTTCGCCGTACCCCTCTTCGCCCCGCAGCAAACCCATCGCCCGGCAGATCTGCCGCTCCATGCGGCAAAAGCCGTCGTACTTATAGACCCTCTGCGGAAATATCCCTTCATCCTGCGGTTCCTCCACCGCCTCTTCCGCCAAAAGAACCGCCTTTTGCAGCAGTTCTTCCCTTCCCGTCAGCTGAGCGGCCTGAGAGCTTTCCGTTACGATTACATCCGCATCTTCTACCCTTTGGCACAGCTGATCGGCGACGATGATCGTCCAATCATGTCTCTCGCTCAGTTGTTTTGCCAGCGCCTCCATATACTCTCTTTCTCCTGCCAGCAAAGCAACCGCCCCCGCGCGTTTTGACATTTCCATTCCCCCTTTTTCATCAAAATATTTCCATAGTTTTATCTTACTTCCATATTACTACATTTCCCATCATCTTCCAAATGTTTTCTTTCGACAAAATTCGACACTTTCTCGATAAAAAAACACGGTGAATTCGCCGTTCACCGCGTTTTAACCCCAAGTCCCATTTTTCCTTCCATGAGATAGTATACGCCACCTCATGCGGCTTCCCGATTTCCGCACTTATTTCTTTTCATCCGCCCGGCCGGCCGTCATTCTTTCCGTCCCGCCGTCCACCATGGACCGCAGCTTTTTCAGCGCCTCCTGCAAACCGCCCACCTGATCGATCAGGCCGATGTCCACGGCTTCCCTGCCGTAGAGAATCGTTCCCACGTCATTAGCCATTTCACTGGTACTGCTCATCAGGCGCAGAATGGTATCCCGATCTGCATGGGATGTGCGCACGATGAAATCCACAATGCGATCCTGCATCCGCCGGAAATAATCGTAGGTCTGTTCCGCCCCGATGACCAGACCGGACATGCGGATGGGGTGCAGCGTCATGGTGGCGCTCTCCGCGATGAAGGAATACTGCCCCGCGGTAGCCAGCGGCACCCCGATGCTGTGCCCTCCCCCTAAAACCAGCGAAACCGTGGGCTTGGAAAGAGTGGCAATCATCTCCGCCAGCGCCAGACCCGCCTCTACGTCGCCGCCCACCGTATTCAAAATAATTAAAAGTCCCTTCACCTTCGGATTTTCTTCTACAGCCACCAGCTGAGGAATGATATTCTCGTATTTCGTGGTCTTGTTCTGGGGCGGCAGCACCATATGTCCCTCGATACTGCCGATGACGGTTAAATACTGAATATCGCTGTCAAACTGAAATACGTTTTGAATCACCCCAAAATCGTCTATGCTCTGTTTCGTTTCCTGTTCTTCCCGATTCACATCTTCTCTTTTTTCTTCGCTCATACCCTTCTCCTTCTTCTAAAAGACAAGCATTATCAAATACACTGTAATAACGGGAATGCAATTCCCGTGCAGTAACAGCATTTCCAATGTGGGGTCGGAATATGCGAAGAAAGGAATGGAGATCATGAGATTAAGCGATATCGGTTATAAGGAAATCATCAATTTATCCGACGGCGGCCGCTACGGACAGCTTTCGGATTCGGAACTTCTGTTTGAGCCGTCCACCGGACGCATCCGCGCCCTTTTAATTCCCCAGTATCAGGGAAAATTCAGCTTCTTCGACCGGGGCGACTTCATGCAAATTCCCTGGGACAGCATTAAAAAAATCGGCGAGGACATCATCATTTTGGACACCGCCGCCCGCTATTAAGCGCGGCTCTTTCACGGCAGAAAACCGCGGTTCCGCGGCTTCATTCACCGCAGCTGCATCGTGGATTTGCGGAGAAAACGGTTTGCCGCAACAAAAACGACCTACCGCCACGGAAACAGCTCACCGCACGCAAAAAGCGACCCTTCATAGGGTCGCTTGTCCATTGCCAATTTCACCCGCCGCAACGGTATTTTCTCGGCCGACATCTGGTTTACTGCCCGCAGGCCGTCTTAAATTCGTTCCAGATCTTAGCGTGAGCGTCCTCCGCCTCCTGGGACAGGTTCTGAATGATCTCTCCCTCGGTGACGGTCTCAGGAACCACCAGCATATCGTACATATCCTCAGAAATGTACTCCTCCGCCGCCTTGTTAGTGCAGTAGTAGCCTAAGAATTCAAAGCACTTGGCAGCTACTTCCGGCCGATTCAGATATTCTAAGAATCGATGCGCCGCGTCGCTGTTGGGCGCCTGGGACGGAACAAACGCCGCCATGATACCAAAACCCAGTCCTTCTTTGGGATAGCAGATCTTCAAATCATCTCTGGCAGCCATGGCCAGATTCACCTGAGAGGTGTACAGGAAGGCCGCCGCCACCTCTTCACTGATCAGGAAGTCCTGGGTATTGCTTTC
>CANEEC010000048.1 GCA_947426455.1 uncultured Clostridia bacterium
GAAAGAATGACCGACTGCACCCAGGAACGCCAAAAGCAGTTTTCCCTCATGGAACGGCTCCTGAAGCAGATCGGCAAAGAAGAAACCACTTTTATGGGCAAACCCTTTCCCTGGACGACGAAGCGGCTGTGGCCGGAACCGGTGGTGGAATGTATGCTGCGCATGGCTGCCTGTTGCGGGGATCGCAGTATGGTTCGCAGTCTGGGACGGCTTTTGGATTATTTCACGCCGAAACAAAGAGGGTTTTACTATGAATACGTGTTGAATCCTCAACGCTGGAGCGAGGACGCCGCTTTTTTGCGAGTCCACAGAAAGGATCGCAGTCCGAAAAACCGGCAGCTGATTCAGCAGCGGCTTGCACAGGTCGGACGATAGTCCGTTGCATCTTGTGAATCGGAGAATTTTATGGTATGATGTCGTTACTTGACGATGGACAAGTGACCAATAGTTATCTGAAACGCTGAGAGTATTCGATTGGAATGGGAGAAAATCATGAAAGAGGAATTGATCAGAAAGGCTAAGGAATCGCAACCCCATCTGCAGGACATTCGACGGGATCTGCACCGTCATCCCGAGACGGGGTTTGACTTGGAACGTACGGTAGAGAAGGTTCGTCAGGAACTGATCGCGTTAGGATATGAGCCGCGGGATTGCGGCAAGGCCGGTCTCGTCGCCACAGTGGGCGGAAAGAAGCCGGGAAAGACTTTCCTTCTGCGGGCGGATATGGACGCACTGCCCCTTCCTGAGGAAACCGGCTTCGATTACGCCAGCCAGACGCCGGGGAAAATGCACGGCTGTGGCCACGACATGCACGCTTCTATGCTTCTGGGAGCCGCCAAGCTGCTGAAAGAACATGAGAGCGAAATCTGCGGCACGGTGAAGCTGATGTTCCAGCCGGCAGAGGAAATTTTTCAGGGCGCGAAAGATATGATCGATCACGGAGTTTTGGAAAATCCCAAACCGGATGCGGCCATGATGATTCACGTGGAAATCGGATGCGCCGAGCCTTTAGGCGCGTTTCTCATTCCCGTACCGGGTATCAGCATGGCCTCCTGCGAACAGTATTACATCACCGTCAAAGGAAAGGGCGGTCACGGTTCTACGCCCCATCTGGCCATCGATCCCATTACAGCTGCCGCTCAAATTCATATGGCTTTGCAGGAAATCAACAGCAGAGAGATCGACGGCAAGGACTTCGGCGTCTTTACCACCTGCAAGGTGCGAGCCGGCGAAACCTCCAACGTCATTCCTGAGATTGTGGAAATGTGGGGAACCATCCGCACGGTGGATCCCACCGGCGCCATGGGTGATTACATACGCAAGAGAATCGAAGAAATTGCCAAAGGCGTAGGAGGCGCTCTGCGTTGTGATGTGACAGTGGAATTTCCCAACGCATGTCCCTGCGTCATCGTAGATGAGCAGGTGTCCGCCGCTGCGGAAAGCTATATGAGCGAACTTGTGGGTGCGGAAAGCGTAATTCGAGTGGCCGAAGCCAGCAACGGCAGCGAGGATTTCGCTTTCGTCAGCCATGACATTCCCTCTGTCAACATGAACCTGGTGACGGGAAGCTGTCAGGATGGCTATTGTGTCGGCGTTCACAACCCCAAATCCAGCTTCGACGATTCCGTTCTCTGGAAAGGGGCGGCGGGGTACGCCTACATGGCCATGCGCTGGCTGGAAGATCATAGAGGGTAAATACGGAGGAAAGATCAATATGGCATCGAGCAGGGAATACGTCGATTTCATACTGGAACAGCTATCTTCACTGAACGAGGTTTCCTGCCGGGCGATGATGGGAGAATATTGTGTATATTACCGCGGAAAAGTGATCGGCTTGATCTGCGATAACAGATTTCTTTTAAAGCCTGTGAAATCCGCGGTGGAGATGATGCCGGGCGCACCCATGGAATTGCCCTATGAGGGCGGAAAGGAAATGCTTCTGGTGGAGGATATCGAGAACCGAGAACTTTTGAATCAAGTGATCCGCGCCATGTATGAAGAGCTTCCCGTACCGAAGAAGAAAAAGAGAAAAAGTTCCATCTCTTGACAAGTCCGGAAGGGTTTCGTATAATAAAAAAAGATATTTTGAAAACCGAATACGTCGGCTGTGACGAGGATGAGTAATCCGCATACGGTTCGTTTCAGAGAGAAGGGGACGGTGAAAGCCCTTCACGGAGCGCCGGATGAAGCTGCCTTTGAGCTGACAAACCAATGAGATTCTGCAAAAGGGCGTCATCGTTTCCTTTTTGGCGTTCCTGTTTGCAGAGAATTAGGGTGGTACCGCGAGTTTTGCCTCGTCCCTATGGGGGACGAGGCTTTTTTATTGAATGGAGGAATGCACACATGAAAAACATCGGATTGAATGAGTTGAGAGAGATGTTCAAGACGTTCTATCAGTCCAAAGAACACTATGCCAGAGGCAGCTTTTCGCTGATTCCCGACAAGGACAAGAGTCTTTTGATCATCAATTCCGGCATGGCTCCCATGAAGCCGTATTTTGCCGGTTTAGAGACGCCGCCAAGCAAACGGATGACCACCTGTCAGAAATGCATCCGCACCGGCGACATCGATAACGTGGGAATCACCTCCCGCCACGGCACCTTCTTCGAAATGCTGGGGAGCTTCTCCTTCGGCGATTACTTCAAGGAACAGTCCATCCGATGGGGGTGGGAATTCATTACGGAGCATCTGCAGATGCCCGCAGATAAGGTTTGGGCAACCATCTATCAGGACGACGACGAAGCGTTCCACATCTGGCGCGACATCATCGGCATGCCGGAGGAACACATTGTCCGTCTGGGAAAAGAAGATAATTTCTGGGAAATCGGAACCGGCCCCTGCGGCCCCTGCTCCGAAATCTATTTTGACCGCGGAGAGGAATACGGCTGCGGCAAACCGGACTGCAAGCCCGGCTGTGACTGCGACAGATATCTGGAATTCTGGAATCACGTGTTTACCCAGTTTAACCGAGACGAAGAAGGAAACTACACGCCGCTGGCTCATCCCAACATCGATACCGGTATGGGTCTGGAACGCCTGGCTTGTATTATGCAGGGCGTAGATTCCATTTTCGACATCGATACCATTCGCTATATCCTGGACGAAGTGGTTCGCGTTTCCGGCGTGGAATATCACAGCGGCGAAGCCAAGACCGACGTGTCCATCCGCATCATTACCGATCACATTCGTTCCGTTACCTTTATGGTGGGCGACGGTATCCTGCCCTCCAACGAAGGACGCGGTTACGTGCTGCGCCGCTTGCTGCGCCGCGCGGCCCGTCACGGAAAGCTTTTGGGGATTCATGGCGCTTTCTTGGCGGAGCTGTCCAAAAAGGTGATCGAGATTTCCGGCGACGCCTATCCGGAATTGAAAGATCAGGCGGACTACATCTATAAAATTCTGTCGGTGGAAGAAGAAAAATTCCGTTCCACCATCGATCAGGGCAGCGTCATCCTTGCCGAATACATTGCACAGATCAAGGGATCCGGACGGCGGCAGCTCTCCGGTGAACAGGTATTCAAGCTATACGACACCTTCGGATTCCCTTTGGAACTGACGGAGGAAATCGCGGCGGAAGAAGGATGCACTGTGGATACCGAAGGGTTTGCCGCACTGATGAAACAGCAGAAGGAAACGGCTCGCGCCGCCAGAAAGGCCGATACAGAAGCTGGCTGGGCGGACGAATCCGTTCTGTACAGCGACTATCCTCAGACCGAATTTACAGGCTACGACGGACTGAACTGTCAGGGCAAAGTTCTGGCCATCTTCGCCGGCGGCGGTGCAAAGGAGGAAGCCAAGGCCGGTGACGAAGTGAAAGTGATCCTGGATCGCAGCGCTTTCTATGGAGAGGGCGGCGGTCAGGCGGGCGACCGGGGAGTTCTGGAAGCTGACGGTCTCCGGCTGTCCGTGAAGGATACGAATAAATTCCGCGGTGTTATCATTCACAAGGCAAGAATCGAAGAAGGAACGCTGAAAACCGGAGACATTCTCACCAGCAGGGTATGTCCGCAGTATCGCAACAGCGTAGCTCGCAACCACACCGCGACCCACCTGCTTCAGAAGGCGTTAAAAGAGATTCTGGGCGACCATGTAAAGCAGGCAGGCTCTTCCGTTACCGAGGATCTTCTGCGCTTTGACTTTACACACTTTGAAGCCGTTTCCAAGGAAGATCTGAAAAAGGTGGAGGAAAGGGTCAATGAAAAAATTCTGGAGTTTCTGCCGGTAACCGGTCAGGAGATGACCTTGGAAGAAGCGCAGAAAACAGGAGCAACCGCGTTGTTTGGCGAAAAGTACGGCGATGTGGTTCGGGTGGTTTCCGCAGGCGACTACAGCGTTGAATTCTGCGGCGGTACTCACGTTTCCAACTCCGGTCAAATCGGTATGTTCAAGATTCTGTCGGAAAGCGGCGTGGCCTCCGGCGTTCGGCGCATTGAAGCGATAACCGGTCGAGCCGTTTTTGATCGTCTGAATAGGGCGGAAGATGTGATTGCCGCTGCCTGCGACACGTTGAAAGCGAATCCCACCAACCTCCTGCAGAAGGTGGAGGCCGTTTCCGAAGAAGCCAAGGCGCTGAAAAAGGAAATGGAGCAGATGAAAATGGCCGCTATGGGTTCCGGCCTGGAGGAGATGCTGGCGGAAGCGAAAACCGTCAACGGCGTTCGTCTGGTGACGAAGCGGTTTGACGATGTGCAGATCAGCGACCTGCGGAAGCTGTCTGATGAAGTGAAGGCGCAGGAAAAGAATGTGGTCATGGTATTCGCTGCCGTCAACGGTGAAAAGGTCACCCTGATGGTTTCCGTTACCGACGATCTTCTGGAAAAGGGATATCACGCGGGCAATATGATTAAAAAGATCGCTGCAGCAGCCGGCGGCGGCGGCGGCGGAAAGGCCGATATGGCGCAGGCCGGAGCCAAGGACAAAACCAAGCTGCCCCAGGCCTTTGCCGTTGCGGAAAGCCTGCTGTAGCATATGTTACAACAATATTAAATCTGGGCGAAGCCTCTATACCTGACTTCTTTCTTTTGATATAATACATGTATCGTTAAGAAAGTAGGTGATGTAAGATGGAGGATCGGCGTACTATATTGTTTAACAGCTTAGAAAAGAACGATCAACAGACTACTGAGGATATATTGAGAACGGTTTATAATTCATTGGAAGAGCGCGGTTATAATGCCATCGATCAAATGGTAGGGTACATCCTATCCGGCGATCCCTCGTATATCACAGGACATAATAATGCTAGGAACTTAATTCGCCGCATTGAACGCGATGATTTGGTGGAAGAATTGCTGCGTGCGTTTTTAAAGAAATAAAGAATTCAGCGGATGTGAAATCCCAGCGATTTCCTGTCCGCTTTTCTTTTTGTGAAAGGATAAAATGATAAATCGTTACGGCTATTGCGACGACTGGCGGCGATTGACAAACTATATATTAAGAATACGAAATGTTGATTGAAATGTTAAAACATTACATTAGTTTACAATAAAATAATTATGGAGATTATATGAGATTTATTGCATTGGATGTGGGAGACAAAACCATCGGTGTGGCGGTGACAGACGCGCTGCTGCTTACGGCGCAGGGCGTGACTACCATTGAGCGCATCGGCGCGAGAAAAGATGCGGACCGGGTGATCGCATTGATCAAAGAATACGAATGTACCACTGTGGTTGTAGGACTTCCCCGGATGCTGGACGGAAGCGACAGCATTCAAACCCAGAAGGTTCGGGACTTTAAGACTCTTTTATATAACAAGATGTGCGCCTCCGGGTTAAAGGATGTGGAAGTCGTCTATCAGGATGAGCGTTTCACCACGAAGCTGGCAGAACATGTTTTGATTCAGGCGGATGTTCGCCGAAAGGATCGAAAAAAGGTCATAGACAAACAGGCGGCCGTAATCATCCTGCAGAGCTATTTGGACTGGTATCACAACCAACAACGCCAAAAGCAGGAGGACGTTGATGAATAGACGTGCTGTGATTTTCGATATGGACGGCGTGATTTTGGATTCGGAAATTCTGGTTTTGGAAAGCTGGAAGAAAGCGGCCGAGATCTGGGGACTTGCGGGTATCGAAGAGATTGCCAAACGGTGTCTGGGGGTCAACGCCCAGGTGACAGCGGAAATTTTCCTTCAGGAATACGGTCGCGGCCTGGATTACAACGCTTTAAAAGCCTTGATGCGAACCGTCTATTGGGATGCTGTTCAGAATGGTAAATTACAATTAAAGCCGGGTGTTTTACAACTTTTAAACTATTTAAAATCGGAGGGATTTCTCATCGGCCTGGCGTCCTCTACACAGGAGGAAACGGTTCGAAAGGAGTTGACGCTGATGGGTGTGATCGAATATTTTGATCACATTACCTGCGGCGATATGCTGAAAAAAAGCAAGCCGGAACCGGATATTTACCTGATGGCTTGCCATGGGTTGGGAATCGAGCCGTCAGGCTCTTTTGCCATAGAGGATTCCTATAACGGCGTGCGCTCCGCAAACAGCGCCGGATTATCGACGATTATGGTGCCGGATCTGGTTGCGCCCACGGAGGAAATGAAACGGCTTTGCTGTGCCGTTTTGCCGTCGTTATTGGATGTGATCGACTATTTGAAATTATTGCCGCGGTTATCAAAGGAGAGAGCTACCCATGTATGATCTGATGATTAAAAATGTGAGAATTCTGGACGGAACGTCGGCGCCCTGGTTTCGGGGCGGCGTAGCCATCAAAGACGGACGAATCTGCAAGGTGGGGAACCTGCGCGGATGCAAGGCTAAAGAAATCATCGACGGTGAAGACAAGTATCTGTCGCCGGGGTTCATCGATATTCACGCTCACAGCGACGTAACGCTGCCTTCCTATCCCCAGGCGGAAAGCCGGATCCTGCAGGGAATCACCACGGAAATCGGAGGCGATTGCGGCCTGTCGGTGGCTCCGGTAAGCCGCGATCCCAATAAGCGCAAGCAGTTAAAGGACTACGTGGGGGATCTGCCCTATACCTGGGAAACCGTAGGGGAATATCTGGACGATTTGGAGGCGAAGCGTCCCAGCGTAAACTTCGGTACGGCGGTGGGACACGGCTCGCTGCGAATCTACGCCATGGGCTTTGAAGACCGCAAGCCTACGGCAGAAGAAATGGAAGTGATGAAGGCCGCATTGCGCCAGGCTCTGGAAGATGGCGCTTTCTGTATGTCCAGCGGTCTGATCTATCCTCCCGGCTGTTATTCCGACGTGGAGGAAATGGCGGAGCTTTGTAAGGAACTGGTGCCTTACGGGGCATTTTATGAAACTCACATGCGAAATGAAGGGGATCACGTGGTGGAATCGCTGAAAGAAGCCATCGAGGTTTGCCGCAGATCCGGCGCGCCTTTGCAGGTTTGCCACCATAAGATCGTCAACAAACAGAACTGGTTAAAGAGCAAAATTACCATTCCCATGATCGAAGCGGCCAGAGAAGAAGGACTGGATGTAAAGACGGATCAGTATCCCTATGAAGCCTCCGCCACCACCATGGACAGCAATATTCCCCAATGGGCGTTTGACGGCGGAATGGAGGCGCTTTTAAAGCGTCTGGAGGATCCCGAGATTCGCGCAAAGCTGCGGGAGGAAGCCAACGCCAGCCACGTGGGTCGCTGGGGTGATATTTATGTAGCCTATGCCGAAAGCGATAAAAACCAGAAATACGTGGGCAAGTCCATCGCGGAAATCGCGGAGATCCGCGGCGTCGATCCTGCGGATGCCTGCTTTGATCTGGTCTACGATGAGAAGGGGAGATGTAACGAGGTCAACTACGGCATGTGCGAGGAAGACATTGAGTACATCATGAAACAGCCTTACGTCATGCCCGGTTCCGACGGAAATTCCGTCTCTTTAGACTATCCGGGACAGCCTCATCCCCGCTGGTACGGCACTTTTCCCCGGGTCATCGCCCACTATTGCCGCGACCGCAAGCTGTTCCCGCTGGAAACGGCCATTTTCAAGATCACAGGACTTCCTGCCTCCCGTCTGGGACTTTCTGATCGCGGACTGATCAAAGAGGAAATGTGGGCAGATTTGGTTCTCTTTGATTTCGATACCATTCAGGATACGCCTACCTACAATGACCCGAAGCGTCCCTGCGAGGGAATTCTGCGGGTTTATGTCAACGGTCAGCTGACGGCGAAGGGGGGCGTCCACACGGGAGCCAGATGCGGAAAAGTATTGCGAAAGGGAAAATAACGTGATTCCATGAGAAGGATTTGTTTGTTTATCGCCATGAGCCTTGATGGATATATTGCGGACGAAAGGGGCAGCGTCGATTGGCTTGCGGGGCGAGGCGACGAAAGCGAAACCATCGACGCCTATTCCGAATTCATCGAGACCGTGGATACCGTTTTCATGGGTTGGAATACGTATCATCAGATTGTCACGGAGCTTTCTCCTCAGGAATGGGTCTATGACGATCTGATGACTTATGTATTTACTCACAGATCTTGTAATTCCCTCAAAAATGTTCAATCACGAAGCTACAACGGTATGACGGATCTTATCTATACGAAAAGAGAAATCATAAACGGAGGTATGTAATGAAACAATCTATTTCATGGAAATTGACGGCCACATGTCTGCTTATTTGTCTGGTTTTCTGTATGCCGGCTTGCAGCTCATCGCCCACAGAGGCCGATGAACTTCCCGATCGGCCCACGATTCCCACGGATATCGGCGACGGTATGGAGTATCTTTACGATTTTACATTTGCCGAACGGTATGACAATCAGGTTACCGACGATTTTTCTGTCACATTTCCCGCAGGGATGTTAGCGGGTAAAGAAAACGATACCATCTCTTTATTGGAGCGCTTTCAACTGCAAAATGAATTTGTCGAGGAAGATACCTATGGCAGCGATGGCATGAGCCCCTGCGATTACAAGGAGTATTCTCTTTCTAATGGGAGCGGCAAACTCTATGTGAAAACCGACTTTTATGAGTTGGATGGGGTAGAGTATGTCAATTGCATCGCAAGCGATATGGACGGAGTGAAAACGAATCAGAATGTTGGCGTAGGCAGTTCGGACAAAGAAATTCTCACCGCATACCCGGAGAACCTGTACTTCCTGGAACAAGATGATATGCAGCCGGCTTTCGCTGCATCGGATGAATTCGATTACGCCTATACGTGGCAGCCTTATCATCAAGATACAAACGACATCAGGGACATCACCTTCTATATGAAGGAGGGAAGAGTCGCTGTCGTGGAAATGATGGAGCCGTTTGAATTAAGATACGTATACGGCAGCGAACTGCGAAAAGCGCAGGAAGTCATCGCGGTAAATTAGTTTAAAGCAAGTCCCAATGATATGGTAGTAATCGATGAAATCATCTTGTCTTTGTGTGTTCGGAGGTATGATTATGAAAAAGGTCGCATTCATATCAGGAATCATATTTCTGATATTTACATTTGTGGGAGGTATCTATGTGATCGCCAATCATGGACAAGTGAATGCTGGGTACGCTGTTATTCCCGGTCTATGGGCTGTGATATGTTTCGGATATTGTCGAGGTAAAAAAAGTGAATAGGAAATTTTATGATTGCATTTTTTACTTTCGTCTGTAGAATGGCACTTTTAAAATCTGATATTTCAGAAGTGGGGCAGTGTTTTAGAAGATTTATAACTATTCCTAAAATGATGGTTTTGGGAATAGTTATTTTAGTTTTTGGAGGTGATTTTATGAGAAAACGCACTCGTAGTTCTGTGGATCGTAAAGTCTTTCGGCGCACGGCTGTTAGCACTAAAATGATCAATATCAACCCTAAAGTTTATCGTGGTGGAATCCGTCTGTAGATGGATCGGAAAGGAGCAAGTATTATGTTGGTTAATTTATATTCTATTAGAGACAGAAAAGCTGGTTTTTTGTTGCCAACCCATGATATCAATGATGAGACGGCACAGCGAAATTTTGCTTTCGCTGTTCAGTCTGGCAATCAGATGTATCTGGCTTTTCCAGATGACTATGATCTGTATTACGTCGGTCAATTCGACACAGATAGTGGCGAGAGGCATCCCGATCACCCTCGTCACGTATGTTCTGCTCGATCTGTTCTTGCCCTAACAACTGCTCCGGAGGTGTCTCGCGATGTTTAGAACGCAATATGATCGTGTTGAGGTTACTTCCGAGCACGGTGACCGTTTTGTTGAAACTTATACCCCTGTATTATCAGATACAGGGGTGTTAGAAATTGTGCCCGATGGTGTGCGTGATCTATATGCCTATATCCAGTCGTTTGCTGACTCCTGTGACATCAATCTAATTGTCCAAAGGTACGCGCAAGGTGATGTTTCGGCTGTGCAAAAGTTGTCTTATCGTGAAGGTGGTATGTATGGCGATTTTACTGACTTGCCTAAGACTTACGCAGAGATGCAACAGCGTTTAATCGATGTCGAGAATTTATTTGCGTCTTTGTCTGTGGAAAATCGCGCCAAGTATAATCATAGTGTCACCGAGTTTATCGCCGATCTTGGCTCTGAGAAATGGCTCGATGTTATGGGTCTTTCCGCAAAGGCTATCGAACCCGTTAAATCTGATTCGAAGGAAAGTCCGGCTGGAACCGATAATAATACAGGAGGTGTTGAGTAATGTCTCGTAATGTTAATTCTCGTTTTGCTGTAAATCCTACTAACATTGATATTAGTCGTTCTACGTTTGACCGGCCTTTCGAACTAAAGACTTCGTTTAATGCTGGCGAGTTGATACCGTTTTACGTCGATGAAGTGTTGCCTGGTGATACTCATCAGATTCGCACGTCTAAAGTTATCCGTATGCCTTCGCTCATTACTCCGGTTATGGATAATATTTATCTTGATACGTATTATTTTTTTGTCCCCACCCGTTTGACTTGGGAACACTGGAAGGAGTTTAACGGTGAAAATACGAAATCTGCATGGATTCCTACAACAGAATATGTGGTTCCTCAATTGAAGGCACCTAATAATTCTGGTTGGCTTGAAGGTACCGTTGCTGATTATATGGGCATACCGATCGGAGTTTCTAATTTGTCTGTTAATGCGTTGCCGTTCCGTGCCTATGCACTTATTTGTAACGAGTGGTTCCGGGATCAAAATCTAATGGATCCATTACAAATTCCTGTAGATGATGTTGTTAGAACAGGTAGTAACGGTTCGAGTCCTGTAACTGCTCCTGCATTAGGTGGTCAACCGTTCAAAGTTAGTAAGTATCACGATTACTTTACGTCATGTTTGCCCGCTCCGCAAAAAGGCCCCGATGTGACTATCAATGTCGGTGACCAAGTTCCCGTATATGGTAATGGTCCGATGTTTGTTGATGCTTATACTATTGATACGCAGCCTGGTAAAGTTGCTGAAAGGAATAGGCGTTTAGGCTTGGAGTCGATTGGTACTGGTAGTTCTGGTAAGTATGGCGATGTTGCTATGCCGCTTGATGCTTCTTCTACTGTGCAAGCTGGTTATGCGGTTGGTCTTACCGCTCCTGGTAATACTTTTTCTTCTGGTGTATATGCCGATTTATCACTTGCCACAGGAGTAACGATTAACCAGTTGCGTCAGGCTTTCCAGCTCCAGAAGTTGTATGAGAAGGACGCCCGCGGCGGTACTCGGTATATCGAAATACTAAAGGCTCATTTTGGCGTCACGTCGCCGGATGCTCGTTTACAGCGTCCCGAATATCTTGGCGGTAACCGTATTCCCATTGTGGTTAATCAGGTTATCCAAAATTCTGGTACGACAGATACGTCGCCTCAGGGTAATGCAGCTGCATATTCTCTTACTTCGGATTCACATGGCGATTTTATTCACTCTTTCACCGAGCATGGTTTTATTATCGGCGTTATGGTTGCTCGTTATGATCATACCTACCAGCAAGGTTTGGAGCGTATGTGGTCTCGTAAGACGCGTTTCGATTATTATTGGCCGGTTTTTGCTAATATTGGTGAGCAGGCTGTTCTTAATAAGGAAATTTACGCGCAAGGTACTGCGGAAGATGATGAAGTTTTTGGTTATCAAGAGGCCTGGGCTGATTATCGCTATAAGCCTTCTCGCGTCTCTGGTCAGATGCGTAGTAAGGCTGATGGGTCATTGGATAGTTGGCATTTAGCAGACGATTATGTTGCATTGCCTCGTTTATCCGCTTCATGGTTGCGTGAGGATGCTAATAACATTGACCGTGTATTAGCTGTTGATTCTTCTATTTCTAATCAGTTTTTTGGTGACATTTATGTGCAAAATCGTACTACTCGGCCTATGCCTTTGTATAGTATTCCTGGTCTTATTGACCATCATTAGTCGATTAATGTTCGGCGCTGGTCGCCGAGAGTTAAGTCTTTTAGAGTTGGTTAATGTTCGGTTTTTGATGATAAAAGGAGACAATCGTGGCTGTATTAAATGTAAATCCCGACGGTACCGCTCCAGGTAGTGCACAAGTTGGTGATACAATCCGTGTTGCATCTGGCAACATGTACCAGATAGTTAACCCCGGTACTCCCGGAGCAAACTATAATCCTGCATCGGGACGTTGGTCGATACCAACGTCCCAAAAAGTAGTTAATAATGGTCTTCTTGGCCTTGCTTCGCAGATCACCAATTATAATTCTGCAAAGGCTCAAGCGTCAGCGGATAAACAGATGGCTTATCAAACCGAGGCGAATGCTAAGGCTATGGCGTTTTCCGCGGAAGAGGCTGAAAAAAATCGGAAATGGCAAGAACATATGAGTAATACTGCTCATCAGCGCGAAGTAAAGGATTTGCTTGCTGCTGGTTTGAATCCGATATTATCCG
>CANEEC010000049.1 GCA_947426455.1 uncultured Clostridia bacterium
CATGCGCACCGAGGGACTGGTCACCTTCTGGGAAGACGAGTACACGGAAAATGTCAAGAAGGTCATGGCGGAAAAGCGTCACCGGGATTTCCCCGTACTGGATCGACAGGGAAATTACGTGGGCATGATCTCCCGACGGTTCCTGCTGAACATGCGCAAAAAACCGGTGATCATGGTGGATCACAATGAAAGGACGCAGACGGTGGACGGCATCGCCAACGCAGAGGTGCTGGAAATCATCGACCACCATCGGATTGCCAGCATCGAGACCATGTCGCCGGTGTTCTTCCGCAACCAGCCGGTAGGCTGTACGGCCACCATCATCTATCAGATGTATCTGGAGCAAAACGAGGAAATCACGCCCTCCATCGCGGGACTGCTCTGTGCGGCCATCCTCTCCGATACGCTGATGTTCCGCTCGCCCACCTGTACGGCGGCAGACCGTATGGCGGCACAGGCGCTGGCGAAAATCGCGGGGATCGTGCCGGAGACCTTTGCCGCTGAAATGTTCCGGGCGGGAAGCGATTTCAGGGAAAAGACGGAAGAAGATCTGTTCTATCAGGACTTCAAGACATTTACCATCAGGGATGTGACCTTCGGCGTGGGGCAGGTCAATTCTCTGGATGCCGACGAGTTGTCGGCGCTGAAAGAGAGGATGGTTCCCTATATGGAAGGGGCAAGCAAAGAGCGGGGTTTGGACATGGTCTGCCTGATGATGACAGACATTTTAGAGGAAAGGACGGAGCTTTTGTACGAGGGCGGCAAAGCCCAGGACATTCTGTCGGCCGCGTTTCCGGAACGCTTCGATAAAGGCGGAAGCCTGATCCTGCCCGGCGTGGTATCCCGCAAAAAGCAGCTGATTCCGTCGCTGATGGCGGCGCTGCAGGAATAGACAGAGATCGTCTAAGGCTGTCATAGAGGCGAAAAGAACATAACTTAAAAGCAAAGAAAAGATAAAGAAGGCTGTACGGATTGTACAGCCTTCTTTGTATACGGTCAATGTTGGGAGTTTTGTATCGATTATACCAAACCCTGAGCCATCATAGCTTCTGCGACCTTCAGGAAGCCTGCGATGTTAGCGCCGGCAACCAGATTGTAACCGAAGCCGTATTCCTTAGCGGCAGCGGCTGCGTTGTCGTGGATGTTCTTCATGATGGTTTCCAGCTGAGCGTAAACTTCTTCTACTTCCATGGGCATCTTGCGGGCATTCTGGCTCATTTCGATGGCAGAGCAAGCTACGCCGCCGGCGTTTGCAGCCTTGGAAGGACCTACGGTTACGCCGTTGTCCATCAGATAGGACAGAGCTTCGTTGGTGGTAGGCATGTTAGCGCCTTCGCACAGGAACTTACAACCGTTGGCAACCATCTGCTTAGCGTCCTCGATGTGAATTTCGTTCTGGGTAGCGCAGGGGATGTACAGGTCAGCCTTAACCTCCCAGGGTTTCTTTCCGGGGAAGAACTTAGCGGACGGGAACTTCTCTGCGTAGGGAGCGACGATGTTCTTGCCGGAAGCTCTCAGCTTCAGCATGAAGTCCACCTTTTCGCCTAAAGTTACGCCGTCTTCATCGTAAACGTAACCGTCGGGACCGGAAATGGTGATGACCTTAGCGCCCAGCTGATTCAGCTTGGTAGCGGTACCCCAGGATACGTTACCGAAACCGGAGATGGCAACTTTCATGCCTTCCAGCTTTGCACCGCAGGCTTCCAGCATGTTTCTTGCGAAGAATACGATACCGTAGCCAGTGGCTTCCGTTCTGCCCTTCAGACCGCCGTAGGGGATACCCTTGCCGGTCAGAACGCCTTCGAATCTGTTGGTCAGTCTCTTGTACTGTCCGTACAGGTAACCGATTTCTCTTGCGCCTACGCCCAGGTCGCCGGCGGGAACGTCGGTTTCGGGGCCGATGTGTCTGAACAGCTCGGTCATGAAGGCCTGGCAGAATCTCATAACTTCGGCGTCGGACTTACCGTTGGGATCGAAGTCGGAACCGCCCTTGCCGCCGCCGATGGGAAGGCCGGTCAGGGAGTTCTTGAAGATCTGTTCGAAACCCAGGAACTTGATGATGCCGGGATATACGTTGGGCGCAAATCTCAGACCGCCTTTGTAGGGGCCGAGGGCGCTGTTGAACTGATATCTGTAACCTCTGTTTACCTGAACCTTGCCGTTGTCGTCAACCCAGGTAACGCGGAAGCTGATGCCTCTTTCCGGCTCGATCAGCCGTTCGATCAGACCTGCTTCTACATATTCGGGATGCTTTTCCAAAACCGGTTCCAGAGAAGTCAATACTTCTTCGATGGTCTGTAAAAATTCCGGTTCGCCGGGATTTCTCTTCTTGGCGATTTCAATATACTGGTCTACAATCTTGCCCATGTCTTTTTCTCCTCAAGCATAGCGCTTATACATTCACTCGGAGGACCCCATGTCCTCAATCTTATTATCTTTAATTTATCACGCGAAAAAAACCACGTCAATACTTCCAGAAAATATAAATTATTTAAAGTAAAACGGTTATTTTTTTAGAAAAAACAAAGCAGAACAAAAAAATCATTCGAAATTTTAGCAAAAATATCAGCGGATGAACGGCTACACCAAAATAAGCCATGATGTTTCGGGCAGCCGGCGCAGCTTCTTTTTCATTTGTGCAAATTCATGGATCGCAAATTTGTCGGTGCCTGCCGCTGCAAAAAAACGGCGGCGGTGAGAGAAATCCATTTTTTCATGCAATTTCATCGAGGATATGATATAGTAGAAATCACATACGGTAAATAGAGAGGAAAGGTAGTATGCTCACAGGAAAACAGAGAAGATATTTAAAAGGACTGGCTCACCATCTGGATCAGACGGTCTATGTGGGAAAGGCGGGAATCACCGAAAACATTCTCAAAGAGATGGAAATCGGCTTTGAGACGAGAGAACTGGTGAAAATCAAAATTCAGGAGGGCTGCGAACTGACCAAGGAAGAGGTGGCCGATCAGATCATCGCCAAGACCGGCTGTGAATTCGTGCAGGCCATCGGACGCAAGGTCACGCTGTATCGCCGCTCCAAGGAAAATCCGCAGATCGTCTTGCCGCGAAAGTAACCGGCGAAATAAAACCGGTGAAATAAAAAGTAAGAGTAAAAAATAGGTGAGAAAAAGAAAGGGAAACACTGATGAAGAGAATCTTTTACAACGGCGTCATCAAAACGGTAGATGACCAAAAACCCCAGGCTCAGGCAGTGGCGGTGCAGGACGGCATCATCATGGCCGTGGGTACGGATGAAGAGGTTATGAAGTGGAACGAAGCCTGTGCGGGCGGCGGATCCGGTGATGATGCGGAGAAGATCGATCTGCAGGGAAAATTGATGGTTCCGGGCTTTCACGACAGCCACATCCATCTTCTCAGCTACGGCCTCAGTCTGGAAAAGGTAAACCTGGGACAGGCAAAATCCATCGACGACATCGTGACGGAGGGCAGGGCGTTTTTGGAAGCGCGGCTTGCGGAGTTCGGCGGCAGCCAGGGCGTTCCGGCCGGCTGGTGGCTTCAGGGGCGCGGCTGGAACAACGACTACTGGGAGGACAGCCGGTTTCCCAACCGGTACGACCTGGACCGCATCACCACGGAATATCCGGTGACCTACACCAGAGCTTGCGGCCACATTATCGTAGTCAACAGCAAAGCGCTGGAGGTGATGGGCGTCACGGCGAAAACGCCCCAGATCGCCGGCGGGAAGATGGATTTGGACGAGCAGGGAAACCCGTTGGGCATCTTCCGAGAGGCGGCCAGAGACCTGGTGTATAACGCCATTCCCCGGCTGTCCGTAGAAGACATCAAACGCCTGATCGTCAAGGGTGCGGAGCCTATGGTACGCTGTGGGATCACCGCGATCCAAAGCGACGATATGGAGGCGGTCCCCGAAGCGGAATATCAGAACGTGGTGGATGCCATGACCCAGTTGGACGAAGAGGGAAGGCTTCCGCTGCGGGTGTTTGAGCAGTGTCTCCTTCCGCCGGTCTCCCGTTTCCGGGAGTTTTTGGCCAAGGGCTATCGCACCGATAAGAAGGGTTCCGGGGTAGACGGCAACGGCCGATTCCGCATCGGCACGCTGAAGCTTTTGGCGGACGGCTCCTTAGGAGGCCGCACGGCGTTTTTGTCCCGCCCCTATGCGGACGATCCCACCACCTGCGGAATTCCCGTGTTTACCCAGGCGGAGCTGGACGAACTGGTAAAAGAGGCTCACGATCACGATACGATCATGGCGATTCACTGCATCGGCGACGGAACCATGCGCATGGCCTTCGAGGCCATTGAAAAGGCGCAGAGAGCCAATCCCAAGGCGGATATGCGCCACGGGCTGGTGCACTGTCAGATTACCGATGAAGAGCTGTTAAAGAAGTTCAGCGACTTGAATGTGGTAGCCCACGTACAGCCTATTTTCATCGATTACGATATGCACATCGTGAAGGATCGCGTGGGAGAAGATATGGAGAAGACAAGCTACAACTGGAAGACCATGATCGATCTGGGCGTTCCCGTAGCCGGTGGTTCCGACAGCCCGGTGGAGAACTTCAATGTGATGAACAACCTGTACTGCGCCGTGACGCGCCGGGGACTTTCCGGACTGCCTGAAGAAGGGTGGCTTCCCGATCAGAAAATGAGTCTGGAAGAAGCCCTGTACATCTTCACCATGGGCGGCGCCTACGCTTCCTACGACGAACGGGTCAACGGTTCCATCACCGTGGGAAAACAGGCGGACTTTGCCGTCATCGACCGGGATATCTTTGCCGGCGATCCCGAGGAAATCAAAAATGCCGATGTGGTGATGACCGTTATCGACGGTGAGGTCGCCTATCGTAAATAAATCGTTTGCCGAAAATAAATGATTCATCTTTTAAGAAAAGGAAAAGCGAGCCTGCCAGTGGAGGTTCGCTTTTTGTTTTTTGTACTGCATTGTTGCATTTGTGTTGCATTTGGCTGAAAGCCTTGTCAATTTTCATGGGAGAAGGTATAATTTATAAGTTATATGAAGTATGCGCGGAAGCTATGGTTGCCCTGTGACGGCCATAGATTCTGTGCGAAAAGAGAAAGGAGTGACACAGGAATGGAAAGCGGACCCAGTAGTAAATCGGTTCGAATATGTGATGAAGATTTCATAGGAATTCCCCTGTTGTCACAAGGCCGACGGCCATAGAATCTGGCTTTGCGGCGGCAGGAGGAATGCCGGAAAGGAGCAAAGCCAATGGAGAACAAAAACGTCGTTTCGGAAAGCGTCACTGTGACAGAACGCATGGATACCCTCATTGAAGATATTCTGCGGCTTCTGGAAGAAAAAAAGTACATGGCAGCGCGGCAGATGCTGTTGGAAAACAACGAAGTGGATATTGCGGAGGTCCTGGAAGAAATCATGGACGAAATGGATGTGGACCGCGCGGTGATCATGTTCCGCACGCTGCCCAAAAACATTTCTGCGGAAGTGTTTTCCTACATGAATTCCGACGATCAGGTGGCCATCATCAACGCCATCACCGACAGCGAAATCAGCTATATTTTAGACGAACTGGCCTTCGACGATATGATCGACGTATTGGAGGAACTGCCGGCCAATCTGGTGGATAAAATTCTGAACCAGACGCCCAAGGCCGAGCGGGAACTGATCAATACCTTTTTGAATTATCCGGAAAACTGCGCCGGAAGCCTGATGACCATCGATTACGTGGAGCTGTCGAAGGATATGACCGTGGCGCAGGCCATGGCGCACATCAAAGAGGTGGGCATCGACTCGGAAACCGTCTACACCTGCTATGTGAAAGACGCAGGCCGGAAGCTTCTGGGCATCGTGTCCCTGCGTGCGCTGGTGGTAGCGCCGGACGATGCGAAAGTAGAAGAATACATGCATGAGGACATCCAGGTGGTCAACGTATACGAAGACCAGGAGGAAGTCTCCAACATGTTTAAACGATACGGATTTCTGGCGATTCCCGTGGTGGACAACGAATACAGAATCGTGGGTATCATCACCGTGGACGATATTTTAGACGTGGTGGAAGAAGAAACCACCGAGGATATCGAGCGTATGGCCGGCGTATTGGACTTTGAAGATCACGATACGGAATATCTGGATCAGAGCGTATGGCGTCACGTGAAAAGCCGTCTGCCCTGGCTGTTCTTTTTGATGTGCTCTTACGTCATCACCGGCGGCATCATCGCCGGTTACGAAGAGGCACTGTCCAAGGTCATCTGTCTGGTTTCCTATATGCCCATGCTGATGGGTACCGGCGGCAACTGCGGTTCTCAGTCGGCGACCCTGATCATTCGCGGCATGTCTCTGGATGAGCTGGAACCCGGCGACTGGCTTGCGGTATTGTGGAAAGAAATGCGCATCAGCGCCATGATCGGCGTTTTGCTCAGCATTTTGAACTTCGCCCGCATCTATTTCATCGACGGCGAAGGGGCGATGGTTGCCTTAGCGGTGAGCGCGTCCATGTTGGTGATCGTCATCGCTGCCAAGTGTATCGGCGGTCTTTTGCCCATGGCGGCCAAGCGGCTGGGAATCGATCCGGCGCTGATGGCCAGTCCCATGATCGCTTCTCTGACGGACATGGTATCCACTCTGACTTATTTCGCCATGGCCACAGCAATTTTAGGAATTTAAAAAAGATGAGAAAATCACGTTTAATCGACGCTTCTTATGTCAAGACTTACTTACAGAAGCGGGACAGACAGCTACATAAAGGAAGCTGCGGCAGACTTCTGGTGATCGCCGGAAGCCGCGGCATGGCCGGCGCGGCCATCCTCTGCGCCAGAGGCGCTCTGCGTACGGGAGCGGGACTGGTGCAGGTGTCCGTGCCACAGGAGCTGTATTCCGTGATTCACGGAGGAGTGGCGGAAGCCACTTGCGTATCCCGCAGGACGAGCGATTGGAATCTGGACGGATATCAGGCCATCGCAATCGGTCCGGGACTGGGGGTAACCGAAGACAATGAAACGCTGATGAGAACCGTTTTGACGGAATATAAGGGGACGGTGGTAGCCGATGCCGACGCTTTGAACCTGTTGGCAAAGAGCGATGAACTGCTGTCTTTGGCAGAAAATGAAAGCCGCAGCTGCCAACTGATCGTCACGCCTCACCCGGGAGAGGCCGGACGGCTTTTGGGATGCGAAGCGCGCGTCATCAATCAGCGCCGGGAGGAAAGCGCCCGGCGTCTGGCGGAAAAATTCAATGCCGTGGCGGTGTTAAAAGGCGCGTCCACGGTTGTAGCAACACCTCGAAAGGAAACATATATTAATTCGACGGGAAATCCCGGCATGGCCACCGGCGGCAGCGGCGATGTGCTTACCGGCACCATCGTGTCGCTTGCGGGACAGGGTCTAAGGCCTCTGGAGGCGGCCTGCTGCGGCGTCTATCTTCACGGCATGGCCGGAGATCTGGGCGCCGGATACTGGGGAGAGTACGGTCTGATTGCCTCGGATATTGCCGACGCTATGGCTCTGGCGCTGAAACAGGTGACGGAGTCGCCGGACATGTGGGGGCGACAGGAAAATATAGGCGTTTGACAGGATACGACACTCTATATATAATTTTATATATATAATCATATATGCTGACGCATATATTGAGTCTTGTAGAGGACACAGCAGAAATGGGGTGGAATCGTGTCAGATAGGAAGAAGATCATCCTGAACCTTCCGGAGGAATTGCTCCAGCAGGTGGATGACCAGTTGAAATATGCAGAAATCAATCGAAGTGAATGGATTCGCAGAGCCATCGTTTCTTCGCTGGAACAGTCCAAAAAAGAACGGCTGCGAGCGCAGATGGAACGGGGCTTCTCAACCAGAAGCTTGCGGAGGAGGCTTTAGAATCGTGTACTTCGGATTTCCAAATATATGAAAAGATATTATTGGAGAGTGAATGACTTGGTAGTGAAAAAAGGAGATATCTTTTTTGCAGATCTCAGTCCAGTCATCGGTTCGGAACAGGGCGGCGTCCGACCTGTGGTGGTGATCCAAAACGACGTGGGGAATAAATACAGCCCTACGGTGATCGTAGCGGCCATCACGTCCCAGATCAATAAGGCGAAGCTCCCCACTCACGTGGAGATCAGAGCTGGAGAACATGGACTGAATAAAGATTCCGTCATCCTGCTGGAGCAGCTGCGGACGGTGGATAAGCGCCGTTTGAAAGAGCGCATCGGCCGGATGGACGAAGAAGCCATGGAAAAAGTCAACGAAGCGCTGGTGATCAGCTTGGGGATCATCGATTTTTGAGAGGAGAACAAAGGATGAAGAAGAACAGAGCAGTTATGATCGTCACCTTAGTGGCCTTGATTTTAACCGTCACCCTGGCTGCAGCTTTCGGTGCAGGGACTCCCGGTTCTGAGGACGATCCCGTGGTGACCAAAAGCTACGTGGACAGCGCCATCGAGACGCTGAAAAAAAGCGGCAGCGGCGGCCAGCAGGGAGCGCAGGGACAATGGGAGGTGGTCTGCGTACCGGCCAACACCACCGTGGTGGGAGAGACGGGAACCCAGATGATCCTTCGAAGCGGAAGCGCTACGGCTGTGGATAACGGCGCCAACGGCATTTCTGACCTGACGGGCGGCGGCGATCTCCGCATGGGCGTTGCCATCGCGCAGAACCACCTGCTTTTGATTCCGGGCAGCGACGGCAGAGGAATCAAGACCGCAGGCGAATGTTGGGTCATGATCAACGGAGGATATACGCTGCGCTGATGAAAGAGCAGGAATCGGCGGAGGCAGGCGACGGCCGGTGGCCGGCGCCTGTTTCCGTGCAAGTGAACATTTGAAAGGGAAAAAGGGAATGAAGAAACAGAGAATGAAACAGCGGCTGACCGCCGGACTTTTGTCGGCGGCTATGATTTTGGGACCGGTATACGCCTATGCGGCCACCTTCGGCACATCGGTGGAACAGAAGAATCTGAATATGACACAGACCGTTCGACTGACCAAGCAGAGCTGGTACAGTACATATCTCAACGATGAAATCGCGGAAAATTACGTCACCTATCAGCCAAACGGCGACGTGTATCCGGTGGTTGCCTACGGCAACGACATCTACGGCGCCGCGGGTTTTCAAACGGTGATCGGCTACGCGAAGAACGCCGGCCAGAACGTAATTGCCGCCATCAACGGCGACTATTTTACCATGGCAAACGGCGTGGCCACCGGCATGGTCATTAAAGAAGGAATCATACGTACTTCGGAGAGCAGCGCATATACCTCGGTGGGTTTTTATCGGGACGGAACCACCATCATCGGACGTTCCGGATTGCAGGTGAAGGCGCATTACACCGACGGCGCGGGGAATGCCGTCACCAACGGCATGCATTTGAACAAGGCGCTGACCAAGGCCTCCGGTACCGTTTTATATACTGAGGATTATAACAATTCCACCAAGGCGACCATCCCCTCCTATAACGTGCGCCTGCGCATCACCGAGGGCGAGCCGCGAATCAACACTGTCATGCGGACGGAGGTCGTCGCCGTGGAAGAAGCCACGGGAGCCGTTGCGCTGAATGCTGGGGAAGTGGTGCTTTCCATGGCCTCCGGTACGGAATACGTGAATACGCTGGCGCAGCTAAAGTCCCTTCAGATGGGTCAGGAGGTGGACTTTACCTTCGATGCGGACGAGTCCTGGAACGACGTGGTCTATGCCGTGGGCGGCGGTGAAAAGCTGCTGACCAACGGACAGAACGTAGCGCCTGCTTCCAATAAAAACCGTGCGCCCAGAACGGCCATCGGCATCAAGGCCGACGGGTCGGTGATTTTCTATACCGTAGACGGCCGCCAGTCGGGATACAGTCAGGGTACGTATCTGTCAGAGCTGGCCGGGCGGATGCAGGAGCTGGGCTGCGTAGAGGCGGTAAACATGGACGGCGGCGGCTCCACTGCCATGCTGGCGCTCTATCCCGGTGAAACCGGCACCTCCACCATCAACAAACCCAGCGGGGGAACTCTGCGAACCTGCGGAAATTACATACTTTTAGTCAGCACCACCCCAAGCGACGGCGTTGCAGAATCCCTGCACATGTACCCCTACAGCGTCACCATGCTGGCGGGAGCAAAGCAGGAATTTACTGTAAAGGCCACGGACAGCGGCCATTACATGACGTCGGTTCCCGGTGATCTCACCTACGATGTGAGCAATCCGGCTCTGGGAGAGTTCGGAAAAGACGGGGACGCCGCTTCCGTATTTACCGCCGGTGACCGCGAATCCTCCGGTACGGTGGAGGTGATGGGAGGCAACAGCGCTTTCGGTACGGCGGAGGTGAAGATCGTGGAACGTCCCTCCTCCATTCAGCTGACCAACAGCGCCGGTACCGCCATCAGCGGTTCCATCGCCGTGGCGGCGGGCAGTACCTACGACTTCGGCGCAAAGGCCGCCTATAACCGCAGATCCATTGTTTCCCAGGATGATTGCTATACATGGACGGTGAGCGGAAATATCGGCGCCATCGATGAAAACGGATTATTTACAGCAGCCTCCGGCGCGCAAAGCAGCGGAACGGTTACGGTTTCCGCAGGGGGCGTCAGCGCCTCCATCACGGTCAATGTGGCGGGCAGAGGCGTATGCATTGAGGATTTCGAAGGAACCGGCAGCATCGTGAAGGGCGGTGATCTTGTCGCCTACAGCAACGAACAGCTGGCCTACGTACACAACGGCCTGAAATCGCTGGGTCTCACCTATCAGTTCGACGGTGCGCAGACGCTTTCTGCGCCTGTGAGCAAGGAGTTTACCAACTCGCCGGGAGCCGTTACCTTCTGGCTTTACGGAGATGGCAGCGGAAACGAGATCGCTTTGACCGTGGAGACGGAAAGCGGCAGCCGCACCAAAAGCGGCGGCGTCATCGATTTTCGCGGCTGGAAGCAGATCAAGGTAACGCTGCCCGAGGAAACGAAGGGTCTGGTCAGCCTGAAGCTGAATCAGAAGGGCACAGCCGGCGGAACGCTGTATCTGGATCACATGATGGCTACCTACGGCGAATATCTGGATCAGACGCCTCCGACAGCTACGCTTTCCATCAGCGGCAGCAGCCTGACGGCGCACATCACCGACAACCTGGACACCACTATCAGCAAGGACGATATCGTGGTGAAGCTGGACGGGGAGAAGGTGGCGTTCACCTATGACGGCGGCAACGTGAAAGCCACCCTGAACGTCAGCGATAAAAAGACCCACAGAGTATCGGTAACCGTGACCGACGCCAGCGGCAACGTGAGCCGTACGGCCAAGACCATCGAGGCGGCCGTTACCCAGAAGGGCGAGGACGGAACGGTTCTCATGACGGCGGACGGCAGGCCTTTTGCCGACACGGCAAATCATTGGTCAAACCTCTTTGATACGTATCTTTACAATCAGGGAATCGCCAGCGGCAGCAAGAAGGGCGACCAGCTGTATTATCAGCCCAACGATAATATCACCAGAATGGAGTTTGCCATCATTGCGGTGAAGTGGATGGGATTGGATGTGAACCAGTACAGCAGCGTGCAGCTTTCTTTCGCCGATGCGTCGCAGATTCCCGCATGGGCGGCTCCTTATATCAAAGCTGCCTGCGGCAGCGGCCTGATGAGCGGAAGTTCTTCGGGGGGAAAGATGTACTTCTATCCTCAGCGAAACGTGACGCGTCAGGAGGCCATGACGGTCATTGGAAAAACCCAGCCGAGAGGGTTTGCAGAGGCCAGCATGAACTTTACGGACAGCGGCCAAATCGCTTCCTGGGCGCTGCCCTACATCAAACCGCTGGTTGCTCAGGGCGCGATTTCCGGTTCCAACGGAAAGCTGCTGCCCCAGGCGTACCTCACCAGAGGCCAGGTGGCCAGCATTATCTTCGGATTGAATTAGACGGATTTCGATTGAAAACAGAGGATCTTCCATGAATATTTTGCTTTTAGTGGCCGGCGGAGACATCGGCGGCGGAAAAACCCACATCCTGTCTCTGGCAAAGGAGCTGTACAAAACCAATAACATACTCATATTCAGCTTTCGTCAGGGCGTTCTCACCGAAGAGGCTGAGGACATGGGACTTGTGGTGACCATCTCTCAAAACGGCTGGAAGGCCGGAAGGGATATGAAAAATCTGCTGACGGCCATGGACGATTTCCGGCCGGATGTGATTCACTGTCACGGCGCTAAGGCCAACATGTTCGGGGCGCTGGTGAAGCTGTTCCGAGACGTGCCGGTGATTACCACCGTGCATTCCGACCCGAAGCTGGACTATATGGGCGCGCCTCACAAGCAGTATACCTACGGTCTGATCAACGAGCTGGCGCTGAAGCGCATGGACTTTTACATGGCGGTGGCGGATCGGATGGAGCTGACGCTGATTCAGCGCAATAGGGATCCTCAGAGCATTTTTACCATTTACAACGGACTGGATTTCTCTCAAGCGAAAACTCAGCCGCGCCCTGCAAAGCCGGAGGGCGATCTGGTGGTGGGCATCGCCGCGCGGCTGACGCCGGTCAAGGACATCGGCACGCTGGTGCGCGCCTTTGCCAAGGCCTATGAGCGGAATCCCCGCCTGTTTTTATCCATCGCGGGAAACGGCGAGGACGAGGAGATGCTGCGCCAGCTGGTCAAAGAATTGGGCGTAGAACATCGCGTCCGCTTTGAAGGCTGGATCAGCAACATTCAGGAATATTTTGCCGGTGTGGATATCAACGTGTTATCCTCCGTTTCGGAGACCTTTCCTTATTCCCTTTTGGAGGGAGCTTACGAACAC
>CANEEC010000050.1 GCA_947426455.1 uncultured Clostridia bacterium
CCCACGATGACGCCGGGAAAGATGATGGAATTTTCCACCGTACCGTAGATCTCACAGCCTTCGGTGACGGAACAGTTCTTCAGCACAGCGTCTGTCCCGATGAACTGGGGCGGCAGGTTCCCGTTGCGGGAATAGACCTTCCAGGGCGGATCGTTGAGATTTAAAGGCACCGCAGGATCTAAAATGTCCATGTTGGCCTCCCAGAGGGATTCCACCGTACCTACGTCCTTCCAATATCCCTTGAACTCGTAGGCGTACATATTCTTTCCGTCTCCCAGCATGGCGGGAATCACGTCCTTTCCGAAGTCGTTGCTGGAATAGGGGTTTTCTTCATCCTTGATGAGATATTCCTTCAGCTTATCCCAGGTGAAAATGTAAATTCCCATAGACGCCAGATTGCTCTTGGGCTTTTGCGGCTTTTCTTCAAATTCGTAGATTTTCAGGTTTTCGTCCGTGTTCAGCACACCGAAGCGGGAAGCCTCCTCCATGGGAACCCGCAGAACCGCAATGGTGCAGTCCGCGTGCTTTTCTTTGTGATAGTCCAGCATCATATTGTAATTCATCTTGTAGATGTGGTCGCCGGAGAGGATCAACACGTACTCCGGATTGTACATCTCGATGAAATTCATGTTCTGGTAAATAGCGTTTGCCGTGCCTTTGTACCATTCCCCTTCTTTTCCGCGGACATAGGGCGGAAGGATAAAGGCGCCGCCATATAATCTGTCCAGATCCCAGGGCTGGCCGTTGCCTATGTAGGAATTCAGTTCCAAAGGTTGATACTGTGTCAAAACGCCGATGGTGTCCACACCGGAATTCACGCAGTTGGACAGAGGAAAATCGATGATCCTCCATTTGCCTCCGAAGGGAACGGCCGGCTTGGCAACGGAGCTGGTCAATACTCCGAGACGGCTTCCCTGACCTCCCGCCAAAAGCATTGCGATCATTTCTTTTTTCTTGGTGAAACCCATAACAGCACCTCCTATTTCACTGATGCCGGTTTTGCTTGCAAAAATTCCGTTTGAATTTAGAAAGCCTTGATTTTAGGATGTCTTAACTTTATAAGACCTTAAGTAAATAATACCACAAAATTATCAGAAAAAACAGTCAAAACCGTCTTTTTCTATACCGCCGGCGCAAGAAAAAATAAAACACCACACCATTATAGCGCATCCCGTGGAAAGTATTTGGCGAAACCTGACGGCTGGGTCACAGAAATGCAAAGAAAAAAGATGGCAAAAGTTCTACGGACTTTCACCATCTTTCTTCGGTTTTTTTATTTCACTTCTTCAAACATCACCGTGGCCTTGAACAGGTCGCCGTCGATGGTCAGGTCGAACTGTCCCTTTTGCAGTGCCGCCAGATCTTTGGCGATGGCCAGACCCAGACCGCTTCCCTCGGTGCTTCGGGATTCATCTCCCCGCTTGAACCGTTCCATCAGTTCCTCCGCCGGAATGTTCAGCGGATATTTGGAGATGTTCTTTACATCCAAAGCCACGTAGACCCGCCCATCGGCTTCGTCGATTTCCCGGCGGAGATCCAGATACACTCTGGTGTTTTCCATAGCGTATTTCAATAAATTACCGAACAGGTTTTCGATGACTCTCCACAGGAGCTGGCCGTCGGCCATGACGTAAAATTTCTCCTCAGTGGAGCGGAAGATGATCTGGAATCCCTGTTGGTTGAACCGGTCCTGATACTCTCCCAGTCCCTGATTCACCAAGGATACCATTTCCACCCGGCTGAAATTCACCGGAATATCGCCGCTGGAAGCCTTTGCCGCTTCAAACAGATCTTCACACAGCTTCTTTAAGCGCTGGCTCTTTTCGTCCAATACCTGCAGGTACTGGGGTGCGTTTTCACTGTCCAGTCCCTCCTTTTTCATCAGGTCGATGTAAGTGATAATAGAGGTCATGGGCGTCTTTAAATCGTGAGAGACATTGGAGATCAGCTCGCTTTTCATGCGCTGATTCTTCAGTTCTTCCCGCACCGCAAGGTCGAATCCCTCAGAAATTTCGTTGACCTTTGCCGCCAGCTGCTGCATCTCGCCCTTGGGATTTCCCTCGATGGGAATCCGGTACCCGGTATTGCCGCTGCGTATCTCTTCCACTCCCTTGCAGACTTCTTCATACTGGCGAATCATCTTGGTCGCCGCTACGATGAGGACTCCCGCCACCAAAGGCATGGAGATTACCGTGGCGCACAGCAGACAGGAGCCGAGGATCACCAGAACCATTTTTCGGATGGCGCTGCCGCCGTAGTATACCTCTTTCAATCCTGTGGCAAACCAGCGAACCAGGCGATAGCACAGACAGGTCTTCCAGAACTGACCGGCCTTGATCTTTCTTACCACGCAAAGCAGCAGGGACAGTCCTACCAGAGCCACCAGCCAGGCCAAACCCAGTATCAACCCATATCTGAGATCCACATTGCCCGAATTGTAATACACAAGATACGTATATCCATTGTAAAAATACATCCGGTTATAATACAGGGACTCCGCTACCATGCATGCGCCGGCGAATAACAGCAGAGGAATGGCGATCAAAAACAACTCCGTCGGCCAACGGTCAAGGCCGTTAAGGATCACCTTACCCTCTTCGTTCTTTTTTCCTGTAACGATGCACAGGATGACGAACAGCGCCAGCGTTCCCAGGGCACAGACGCCTGCGCCCACAAGGTTTTTACGCAGCTGCGCAGTGGCCATACCGAAGGCCTCGGTTCTCTGATCTACATATTCCTTCGTGTATCCGATCTCGACCTCAAGATCGTCATACTGTAAAAGCTCCGCCACTTCGCCGTAGCCCTTCTCCACTTCTCTCATTCGGTAGAGAATGTTCACCATGCGGTTGATCAGATCCCCGTAAAGCTTGTCATCCTCGCGCTCCAATCGTCCGGAGACCTCCACTTCATCAGAAGTACAGACGATCGACGAGTCCAGGGTCTTGGGATCGTAATTCTTACTTGTATATTCCCAATCCAAATACCTGACGCGAAATCCAAAGTTATCCGTAATGCCGTAGGTTTCCAGATCCTGAAGATTCTCCCTGATCCCGTTCCACATGGCCGTTCTCACAGTCTCGGCATTGTCCCCTTGCTCCTTCAGATCGTAGCCTTCGATGTCGTCGTAGAGAAAGTTGTCAAAACCATGGGAGGCCACGATTTCGAAATCGTTGCTCATTTCGTACAGCATTTCCCCGCTGCTCTCGTATTCGCCGCCACTGAACAATCGCGGACTGAATCCGGCGAAATCCACCGTCGTTACGCTCTGGACTCCGAAATGCAGCATGCCCACAAACAGTGCCGCGCAGATCGGAATCAGTAAAATTTGTAACAGTTTTTTATTTAAGCCGTTCGATTTTGTATCCAATTCCCCACACCACCTTTAAATATCTGGGTTCCTTCGGGTTGATCTCGATTTTTTCCCGAATTCTCCTCACGTGTACCGCCACCGTATTCTCCGGATTATAGGCCGTCTCCTTCCACACGGCTTCGTAGATCTGCTCCATGGAAAAGACCTTTCCCGCGTTGGCGGTCAATAGCTTTAAAATACCGTATTCAATTGGCGTAACGGGTACCTGTTCTCCATCTAAGGTGACGCATTTCTGTTCATCATCCACCACCAATCCGCCGGAACGGTAGACGCCGGTTTTTTTCTCCATGCTGCCCAGGCTGGTGTAGCGGCGCAGCTGAGATTTCACTCTGGCGATCAGTTCCAATGGATTGAAGGGTTTGGTGATGTAGTCGTCCGCCCCCACATTCAGTCCTGTGATCTTGTCGTAGTCCTCGGATTTGGCCGACAGCATGATGATGGGGATATTCTTTTCCTCCCGGATCCGCATGGTGGCTCGCATCCCGTCCATCTTCGGCATCATGATATCCATCAGAATCAGGTGGATTTCCTCCTGCTCCACTACGTTCAGCGCTTCCAGACCGTCGTAGGCTTTGTATATTTCATACCCCTCGTTTTTCAGATAAATTTCAATAGCTCCTACGATTTCCCTGTCATCATCACAGACCAGAATGTTCATTAGCTTCGACTCCTTTTCCCTATTGAAAACAGGTATTCCCTTTTACAATATCGAGAATACCTGATAAATCTTAACAAGTCTTAAACTGTTTTCTTACAAAATCCTTAACCTTCCCGATTGAGCTTTGCGTATTCCGAACGCAGCATGGACATTTGCTTTAAGTCCACATACCGTCCGTCCTTCTTTCCCCCGTGACGGGCGATACCTTCGTATTGAAAGCCCAACTTCGTATACAGATTGGCCGCCACCTCATTGTCGGGGATGTGATCCAGCGTCACCCGTTCTCTGTGCAGGTTGAGAAAACAGTACTCCAGCAGACAGCGCAGCGCTTCCTCACCGTATCCCTGACCGCGCATGGCGGTCTCGGCGATGTAGATGCGGGAGATGTCCAAAGAATCGTAATCGTCGTCGATGCGGGATAGCCAAATGCGTCCGATGGGCTGTGCGTCCTCTTTTCGAACGATGGTGAACTGCATCATATCGGTCTCCACATTGCGCAGTATGAATTCCTGTACAATCTGGTTGTAGTCCCGATCGTGATCCATGGTGAACCAGCGACTGACCTCTTCGTTGGATTCCCACTTGGCAAACAGCGCGCAGTCCTCGATCAGGGACTTACGAATCGTTAAACGTCTGGATTCCATCTGCATATTGTCTCCTCCTTACAGATATCGGCGAAATTTTACGAAAATCCGCCCTTTTCTGGTGGTCTCTCCCACCTGCTGCAAAAGCACCTTGCCCTTGCCGCGCCAAACCAGCTTGCTGCCCTCCCCCACGAAGGCGTCCGGCTTTTCCAAAGCCAGTCCATCTACGAACACCAGACCGGCGGCGATAGCCTCGGCCGCTAACCTCCGAGAGGTGCGAAACCCTGCGGAAATCAGATTGTCCAACCGTAGGGAGGCTACGGTGTCGCTGGTTTCCTCGAAACGTATCTGACCCAAATCGATGTTGTCCGTGGAAAGCAGCTCCCGCTCTATGGCCGTCCGCCCTACCTGAAGGTAGTTGTGAAGCAAAAACTCGCCCATGGAAGCCTCTACCACGATATCGCAGCCTTCCGGCCTCACTAAAATATCTCCGATGGGGTCTCGTTTCATTCCCAGGCTCAAAATCGATCCCAGATAATCCCGATGAGAAAGCGCCGTCTTTCCGCTGTGCGCTACCCGCAAAATCAAAAGCGGATCGTCCTCTCTGCACTGGGAAAACCACGCCTCCCAGGGCCGTTCTCCCTCCCAGGGAACGTAGTCGGGAAAAAACATGCAGATTCTTCGTTCAGCATCGTCATAGCCGCCGTACAAAACCCAACGCTCCACGCCGTTAGCGGCACACCAGCGACGCACCAAAGACTGCTGCCGAAGGTCTAAAAAACCGGTGGCGGTGATCATGGCCTTCCGCTCCCGCTGCTGAACCTTATCACCGATGAAATTCAGCAGAATCTGATCTTCTTTCATCCTAAATACTCCCAGATCTCCTGGGGGTCGTCGATGATGGCGTCGGCTCCGGCTTGCATCAGCTCCTTCCGTCCGCGGAATCCCCAGGTGACGCCGATACAGAACAGTCCCGCGTTGTGCGCCGTCTGCACATCCACGTCGGAATCTCCCACGTAGACGGCTTCCTCCCGCTCTACAGAAAGCTGGGACAATACGCAATTGACACCGTCCGGCGCCGGCTTCGGACGCACCTTTCCGCCCTCGCCCACCGCCATGGTGAACAAATTGGGAAAGTATAGATCCGCCAGCTCTTTCACCGCCAAATCGTACTTGTTGGAAATCACGGCCGTATGATATCCTTTTTCTTTCAGTTGTTGTAACAGTAAAACGATTCCATCATAAGGCGCTGTCTTGTTGGTCTTGTTGGTTTCGTAGTGTTCTTTGAATTTAGCCAGGGTGGCTTCCAACAGTCCGATCTCCGGTTCGCAGCCACAAGCCTCAGGATCGACGCAGCCGGCCAGCGCTCTGCGAATCAGATTGCGGACGCCGTTTCCCACGAAATAGCGATATTGCTCCAGATCGTAGGGGCCTTTTCCCGTTCCTTCAAGCGCAAAATTGGCGCTGTCCATCAAATCCTGCAGCGTATTTAAAATCGTTCCATCCATATCAAACAATACAGTAGTCTTTTTGTTCATCATCTCATTCCTCATTCCTCATTCCCTTTTATATTGCCATAAATTGGGACGATCTTCAAGTCCTTTGCGCATAATTCTCATCTCGGGTACAATTATCTCTGCCGCAGCATGGCGGAATTGTTGTACACCTGCTGTCCCCATAAAAACAGGACGTCGGCGTCGTCAAAATCCACAAACTGGTCCAAAAATTCATATCCCATGAAGCGCAGATCCACTAAAACCACCCTGCTGTACTCCTTGGCCAAAAGCGGCGCTATGGAACTTCCGAAAGAATCCCGAAAGACGATAAGCTGCCGCTTCCCCCGGCACTGGGGATTATCTACGGTGATCAGCGGAGAGTTGCCGCCGAAAAACAGTTCATAAGAATCCACTCCGCCCAGCTTTTCCTCCGCGTAGACCACGTCCTTGCTCTCCTTCACTTCATCGTAGTCCTTCACCGATAGTCCGTCGATTTCTTCGTCGGTGAGCCAGATCAGTTCATCCGGCTTTATGGAGGAAGCCGTCCGACCGTAATAAGCGCCGTAAAAGGGTTGGTATGCGTGAGCGGACATATCCTGAATATTCAACTGGGCGCGGATGTCAAACTGTTCCCAGACGGCTTGCGTCACCTGCGCCAAATTCTCCTGTTTCCAGTGCAGATCCGTACGGTAATAATCCTCCAGAGACAGGTGTTCTTCCAGAGAAAGATAATCCATTTCCGGCAATTCCTCTGAAAGGATTGCCGTCATTTTTTCGTAATCCAGGGAGGGTCGCTTTGTCCCTTCGGAAATGTAGTGAGCCTTGTCGGGAATCACCGCATAAGCCACTTTCGCGTCCTGTGACAGGAATTTTTTCTGAATGTCCAACATCTTCTGCGCCGCGCTTCTCACGCTGTCCTCGTCGAGAGGATATTCCATCTGAAACAGATGACCCTCCGCCTCGTACAGTCCATTGGTATCGGACTTGCGCAGAACCTTCTGGTCAAACCAGACCTTCAAAATGCGAAAGAAATCCCTGTTCCAAAACTGATCCAGAAGATATTCCTCAATTGTTTCGCCTCCGCCCCTGGTCGTGAGAAATTCTCCGTCGATTCTCGGAGCCTGCGCCAGCTGACGCCGTTCCGTATAGGAGATGTCCCGATCCGGCGTGGCCAGATTCAAACCCATTCCGCACAGCAAAAGACCGCAGAATACGATGCTCATCAGTTTATATTTCATTTGATCTCCTCCCGTTAAAATCGAAAATACAAAAACGGATTAAAGGACGAATCCACGATGTAGGCCGTGCAGATTACCACCATGAAAGCCACAGCGCAGATTTCCAGGACGTCCAGCAACCGCAGCTGCCGCTGCGGCTTCATCGCCCCATCTGCTTCGACGACTTCCATACTGCGCATATCGCCGCCCAGACGCGTCCGGATTTTCCCGTACAGTCTAACGGGAAGCGGCGTGGCCGCCACCGCGGAAACCAAAAGCAGAACGCCGTAGCTTTTCAAATAATAGAGGGTGAACTCATCCGCGAAGGGAATCGAAGCAAGTCCCATCATTCCTGTCAGACGTTCCCAAAGGAGTCCCAGATCCACAGTGTCGAAAATGACGAAGCTGAAGCTCAAGAGAAACAGCGTATACATATGGCGCAGCACCCGGGGCGCTTTGGCCACGGCCCTTCCCCAAAGCAGCTTTTCTCCCACGAGAAGCACCGCAAAATACAGGCCCCACAGGATAAAATTCCAACTGGCACCATGCCAGAAGCCGGTGAGAAACCAGACGATGACGATGTTTCGTATCTGCTTTCCCAGACGGCATCTGCCGCCGCCCAAAGGAATATACACGTAATCCCGAAACCATCGGGAAAGGGTCATGTGCCAGCGCCGCCAAAATTCCACGATGCTCTGAGAGACAAAGGGATAGTTGAAGTTTTCAGGAAAGGAAAATCCGATCATCCGTCCCAGGCCGATGGCCATATCGCTATAGCCGGAAAAATCGAAATAAATCTGCATGGAAAACGATGCCATAGCAATCCAGTACAGCGCTACCGTAGGCTCTCCCGAGTCATACAACGTCTTAGAAAGCTCCCCCAAGGAATTGGCGATAATCACCTTCTTTCCCATTCCTACGATAAAGCGTTCCACGCCGCGGCCAAACTGCTCCCAGGCCGCTCTCCGATCGTTTCCCGACGAATTTTGCCCCCGCTCCATCTGCGCAGCCACGTCGCTATAGCGGACGATGGGACCTGCCACCAGCTGGGGAAACATGGTCACATAGGCGGCGAAGTTCACAAAATTTCTCTGCGCTTTCACATCGCCGCGGTAGACATCTATGGTGTAGCTCATGGTCTGGAAGGTGTAAAAGCTGATTCCCAGAGGAAGCGCCAACCCCGGCAGAGCGAAAGGCGTCTCCCGGAAAAACAGCGCGTTCAGATTCTCCACAAAAAAGTCGGAATACTTAAACGTAGCCAAAAGACCCACGTTGATCACCACCGAAGAAACCAGCGCCGCTTTCGCCTGCCAGGTTCCCCGGTACTTTTCGATCATCAGACCGTGAACGTAATCCACCAGAGAAGAAAAGATCAATATGAAAATGTATACGCCCTCGCCGAAAAAATAAAAGAACAGACTGAACAGCAGCAGCACCAGGTTCTTATATTTTCGCGGAACGAATCCATATCCCATAAACAGGATAGGTAAATAATAATATAAAAAGCTTACACTTGAAAACAGCATACAATTCTCCCGTCCGTTCCCCTTTTTCTCACAGGTAAATGACATGAAAAGCGCATCGTTTCCACGGTGCGCTTTCGATTTTGTTCGTTCAATTACAGTGCCTTGAAGTTATCCACAATGGCGTTTCCGGAATTGGACATGGCCAGCAGGATAATGTTTCCGCGATAAGCTACGCTCACCTGTTCTGCCTCTACGCAGATCCATTTTCTCGGATCGACGCTTTCCTTCAGCTTCTTTGCAACGGCTTCCACGTCGGCGTCGTCCTCCACTTCCAAAGCGATGACGGAGTGCGCCACAGAGGACATCAGAGCTTCGCTGGCTACCGCTCTTTTAAAAGTGATATCCGTGGTTCCCAGACACCACTGCATTTGATTGGCATCGCTGGGATCGATTTCCGTTTCTCCGGTGCTGGGCAGCTCCAGATCGCCGTAGGAGGCTTTGATGATCTCCTCCAGCGTCATGGAGGACAGATCGGTGGCGGAACCGTTGTCCGGTTTCGTCGCAGGTTGTTCCGGCTTTGTGGCCGGCTGCTCCGGCTTCGTAGCGGGTTTCGTGGCCGGCTGCTGCGTCGCAGGTTTTTGCTCTGCGGGTTTTTGTGCCGTCGGCTTCTGCTCCGCCGGTTTTTGAGTGGAAACCGTTCCGAAGGTCTGCTGGGAATCCCCTTCTTCCTCTTCCTGATCGGTCTCTTCTTTCTGATCCGTTTCCTGATCCTGGTCTTCGTCCTTTTCTTCCATATCCTCGATCTGATCGCCGTTATCGGGATTTTCCGATTCCACGGGATCGCTTCCGCATCCGATCATGGCGAAGGCGAAAATTCCGGCCAGCATCATCATCAATACTCTTTTTTTCATAAGTGACGTTCTCCTTTACTGATTCCATACTTGTACTTTTCAAGGCTTTCATATAAGCTCTTTTCCTTAGACGAAACCCGTCGAAATTTTGTTCCAAAAATAATCAACAATTTTACCAAATATGAAAATTTTTCTTATGCTTCTACCTTTAGCACCCTCTGGAATTCCTTTACCCGCTGGGGAATGTCCGGTGCGCCGAACACCGCAGAACCGGCCACGAACATATCCACTCCGGCGTCCATCACTTCTTTTACATTGCTTAGGGTAACCCCGCCGTCGATTTCTATGCAAAGCGCCGGATTCCTGGCCTCTTTCATCTTCTTTAATTCCTGCGCCTTTTTTAAAGCGGCAGGGATGAATTTCTGACCGCCGAAACCGGGATTGACCGACATGATCAACACCAGATCCAAATCTTCAAAAATGTAATTCAGCGTGTCCGGCGAAGTGGCCGGATTCAATGCCACGCCGGCCTTGATTCCGTAAGATTTAATCAACTGTATGGTGCGGTGCAGATGAGTGCACGCCTCCTGATGAACCACGATGTATTCGGTCTGGTCGGTGACGAAATCCCCGATGTAATCGTCCGGGCGTTCAATCATCAAGTGTACGTCAAAGGGCAGTCGCGTCTTGCCCAGAAGGCTTTTCATTACCGGCGCGCCGAAGGAAATGTTGGGGACAAAGTGACCGTCCATCACATCCACGTGAATCACGTCGGCTCCGCCCTCCTCGATCAGCTGAATTTGCTTTCCCAGCTGAGAAAAATCCGCGGATAAAATCGAAGGTGCTAATCTTTTCATATGGTCGCTCCTAATATTTTTTCTTCTGCTGTATGGTCTCTAAAAAATACAGATACGATTGATATCGGCTGGGGTGAATCTTTCCCGCCTCCAGTGCCCGGCGTACCGCGCAGTCCGGCTCCTTTCGGTGGCGGCAGTCGTCGTAGCGGCACTGCCCCACGTAAGGCGCCATTTCCGGAAACAGAAAGTGCAGCTGTTCTTCCTCGGCGTCCAAAATTTCAAACGAGGTAAAACCCGGCGTATCGAAGATCATACCGCCGCCCTCCTGGGGCAGGGAAAACAGTTCCGCGTGACGGGTGGTGTTCTTCCCCCTGCCGGTCTTGCGGCTGATCTGTCCCGTCTCCATGTGTTCCTGCCCCAGTATGACGTTTAACAGGGTAGATTTTCCCACGCCGGAGGGACCGGCCAGCGCCGACTGTTTGCCCCGCAGGTGCTTTTTCAACGATTCCACTCCCTCGCCCGTCTTTGCGCTGACAAAAAACACCGGATACAGGCTTTCATAGATCTCCCCCAGTTCCCGCAGCTTTTCCGGCTGAGCGCTGTCGATTTTATTGAACACGATCACCGCTTCCACCTGCTCTTTTTCCGCCATCAACAGGAACTGATCCAACACCTGCACATTGGGAGCGGGCTTTGCCGCCGCTATGACGATGCAGAAACAGTCCACGTTGGCGATGGGCGGGCGGATGAATACGTTGTCCCGGTCTAAAATCTCCGTAATGAAGCCGTCCTGATCCTTTTCCTGGGAAAACAGCACGTGATCGCCCACCTGGGGTTTCATCCCGTCCTTGCGAAAAAGTCCCCGCGCCTTGCACTGAATCGGCTCTTCCCACCGATTTTCCGGCAGCACATAATAAAATCCCGCAATGCCTTTGACAATGGTTCCCTTCATCAATAAACCTCTCCGCTGTCGAAGTTCACACTCAATTGCTGCACTACCTCGTTATCGAAGATGATCTGAATGCTTCCCTGTCCCACTCCGGCTACGGAGATCATTTCCGATCCGTTCACCTTATAGCTTTCTCTCTGCTTAATAGGAGTGGATACGCCGTTGGCATCGGAAACCACAACGGACAGGAAGAAGGTTTCGTTCTTCGCTGCGTCGTAGGAAATCTCAAAGGCTACGCTCTTTTGGGAACCGTCTCCCGTACCGCCGCTTCCGGAAGCGGGTTCTCCGGTGCTGACCACCAGATCCACTACCGTTCCCTTTTTCACCTTGTTTCCGGCGCCTACGCTCTGTCCCATGACTTGATTCTTCTTGTAAGTGCTGCTGCTGTCGTAGGTGGTTTCTCCCAGCTTCAACCCCATGGAGGATATTTCGCTGGCCGCCGAAGACGCTTCCATGCCCAACAGGTTTACCATAACAATTTCTGTGTCATTGTTTCCCTTGCTGACCACCAGATTGATCTTTCCGCCGGCTTCCAACTCCTCACCGGCTCTGGGCGTCTGTTCCACGATGATTCCCTCGGGCAACTCGCTTTCCTGAGCGGTCACCTCTCCCACCGCGTAGCCGTAGGCCTGAATATTGTATCTGGCGTCATCCAAAGTCTTTCCCGTCAAAGCGGGAACTACAGAACCTCCGGACGCGTCCTTTTCTTTATTCAAATTGATGGTGACGGTATGACCCTCTTTGATCTTGCTTCCGGCCACCGGATCCTGAGCTACCACTTCTCCCGGATTGTATTCCTCATTGTAAAGGGACAGTCCGACTTCCATCTTCAAACCCAGATCCGTCAGCTGCTGTTCGGCTTCTTCTTCCGTAGCGCCCAGCAGATCCGGCATTTCCACTTCCTTTTCCGAACCGAACCCTTGAATCAGCCGGAACGCCAAGGCGCTTGCGGGAATGGCCAAAATGACCGCTAAAATCACCGCGCCCATTTTCATTTTGTTGATTACGATCTTCTTTTTCTTCTTCCC